>JARBTJ010000063.1 GCA_029240245.1 Herbinix sp. | reverse complement strand
ATTACGGATGTGATTCAAGAGTGCATCAATCAGGGAGAAAAGGTGGGTATTTATCCAATCAGTGAGCATGCATGGATGGATATGGGGCAGTTGGAAGAGCTGGAGAAAATGAGAGAGAGGCTGGGGATCGATGCCAGAGAATAGAAAAATATTATTGCTTGGTGCAGGTGGACATTGTAAGTCCGTATTGGACAGCTTGCATGCATTATCTTACTATGAAACCATCGGTTTAATTGAAAAACAGAAACAGGAAGCTTCATTGGACGATGGGAAAAACAAGGCCAGAGAGAAGATTATGGGAGTTTCTATTGTTGGTACGGATGACGATTTGCAACGTTTGTTTTTGGAGGGCTATACCGATGCCTTTATCACAGTAGGAAGTATTGGTGATGTGTCACTTCGCAAAAAACTGTATTCCAAGATAAAGCAGATAGGTTTTCAGATACCGAATATTATAGATCCGAGCAGTGTGATTAGCCCTTACAGTTCCATGGGTGAAGGTGTATATGTTGGAAAGAATACCGTTATAAATGCGGATACAGAAATTGGTAATTGTGCAATCATCAATACAGCTTCCATCCTGGAGCACGAATGTAAAATTGGTGACTTTGTGCATATAGCACCTGGCAGTATCTTATCCGGTGGAGTATGGGTGGACGAAGGTACCCATATTGGTACAGGAAGTGTAGTGAAACAGGAAGTTCATATTGGTGCGTATACCATGATTGGTATGGGAAGTATTGTTTTGCACGATGTAAGAAGCCACAAAACGGCTTATGGTAATCCGTGCAAAGAGGTGGAGAATGAATAGAACTTATATTATTGCAGAAGCAGGAGTAAATCATAATGGAGACTTTGCCTTGGCAAAGCAAATGGTACTCGAAGCAAAAAAGGCAGGGGTAGATGCAGTGAAATTTCAAACATTTATTTCATCAAATCTAGTTTCTTCATTTGCCCCGAAAGCAGAGTATCAACTGCAGACAACCAAACAAACACAATCACAGTTAGAAATGTTAAGAGAACTGGAACTTTCCTATGAGAACTTTATTGAGCTGAGTCGCTACGCGAACCAAATCGGTATCGATTTTTTATCCACTCCCTTTGATATGGACAGCATCGACTTCTTACGAACGCTTCCAATGCCCGCATTTAAGATTCCCTCCGGTGAGATTACGAACAAACCCTATCTGATGAAGATTGCTCAGACCGGCCGGCCGATTATTCTCTCAACCGGTATGAGTACAATGGAGGAAATTGCTGAGGCACTGGAACTTTTTGATTCCTATAGCAGAGATAAAATCACCTTACTTCATTGTAATACCGAATATCCAACACCATTTTGTGATGTGAATTTAAAGGCGATCAATACGCTGAACAAAGCATTTGGAGTAAAGGTTGGTTTTTCCGACCATACACAGGGGATTGAAGTTCCTATAGCGGCAGTAGCATTAGGTGCCTGTATGATTGAGAAACATTTTACTCTCGATAAGAAGATGGATGGACCAGACCACAGAGCAAGTCTGGAGCCGTCAGAGCTGGCTCAAATGGTGAGTGCCATCCGTAATATTGAGCAGGCAATGGGTGATGGGGAGAAGAAACCCACGCACTCCGAGGGAAAGAATATTCCGATTGCACGAAAAAGTATTGTTGCAAAATGTGATATCCGCCAGGGGGAGTTCTTTACAGAACAGAATATAACTGCAAAGCGTCCGGGCGATGGAATCTCTCCAATGAAATGGTTTGATGTATTGGGAAAGAAAGCCACAAAGGATTATCGAGAAGATCAAAAAATAGAATAATAACGGTATGAAACTAGACATTTCAGCAGAGTAACTGCAACTTATATGGAGAGTTGGATTAGAGCAACTGAGGGGAATTCCTAAATTAGAAAGGCCATGATGAAGAAGATAATTAGTGTATTAACCGCAACAAGAGCGGAATATGGACTGTTAAAGCCAATCATAGAAAAACTAAATAGGGATGAGGACTTTGTGGTGAGGATTGTGGTGACCGGAATGCACTTATCGCCGGATTACGGTTTGACCTATAAAGAAATTGAACAGGATGGGTTTTCGATTGATTATAAATTAGAGATTTTAAGTGATTCTGACACCCCGGCAGCCATAGCAAAATCCATGGGTCTTGCTTTGAGCGGATTTGGTGAGTATTTTGAAGAACACAGGCCGGATATGCTGTTAGTATTAGGAGACCGGTATGAAACCTTAGCGGTATGTTGTGCTGCAATGAGTGCTAGAATACCAATTACCCATTTATACGGTGGGGAGATAACAGAAGGTGCCATTGATGAGAGTATTCGTCATTCCATTACGAAAATGAGTTACTTACATTTTACCAGTACGCAGGAATACCGGAAGAGGGTAATCCAGTTAGGGGAAGCGCCGGATCGTGTGTACGCAGTCGGAGCGATTGGAATTGAAAATATTCGTAATACCGTATTGCTATCGGTAGGGGAATTGGAACAAAGCATAGATTTTAAACTGGACAAGCCCTATGCCATGGTAACCTTCCATCCGGTAACGTTAGAAAATAATGTGAAGGAGCAGTTTACCGCCCTATTAGAGGCTTGTGACCAGCATCCGGAGCTAAACTATATCTTTACGAAAGCTAATTCTGATGCGCATGGAAGGATAATTAATCAAATGATTGATCAATATGCAGAGGAGCATCACAATGTTGTTGCTTTTGCCTCTCTTGGGATGCTTCGTTACCTAAGCGCATTAAAATACTGCAAATTAGTGATTGGTAATTCTTCCAGCGGATTGCTAGAAGCACCCTCCTTTGGGGTACCTACCGTGAATATCGGTGACAGACAAAAAGGAAGACTACAGAGCAGTTCCGTCATTCAATGTTCTGCTGATACAGAGAACATTAACAAGGCAATAGCGAGGGCAATTAGTGAAGATTTCCGGGAAATAGCGAAGAAAACCGTAAATCCCTACGGGGATGGTAATACATCAGATAAGATTATTAAGTTATTAAAAGAACATATGTTATACCAGGAGATAAACTTAAAAAAGCAATTCTATAATATTGATTTTGAGGTTTGATTATGAATAGAATGGAAAATATTGCGATTATACCCGCAAGAAGCGGATCAAAAGGTTTAATAAATAAAAATATCAAGCGGTTAGGCAATAAACCTCTGCTGGCATACACCATTGAGGCAGCCTTGGCATCTGGTATTTTTTCGAATGTGTTTGTATCAACTGATTCGGAAGAATATGCATCAATTGCGGTAGCTTATGGTGCGGAGGTTCCGTTTTTACGTAGTGAGCAGACCGCAGGAGATAAAGCCTCCTCCTGGGATGTGGTTCGGGAAACCTTAGAAGAATACAAGCAAAGAGGAAAAGAGTTTTCCATGGTGGCGCTCCTGCAACCGACCTCACCCCTTCGTCGGGCGGAGGATATTATAAATGCTTATCAGTTATTTGGGGAGAAAGGTGCTAATGCAGTAGTAAGTGTCTGCGAAGCAGACCATTCTCCTTTATGGTGTAATACCTTACCAAAGGATCTCTCCTTAGAAGGTTTTATACGTAAGGAAGTTAGTAGTATGCCAAGACAGGAATTGAATTCCTATTATCGAATTAATGGTGGTATATATATGGTGGATGTCCGTTATTTTACACAGACTGAGAACCTCTATACTACCGGATGCTATGCTTATGTAATGGATAAAAGACGATCGGTTGATATAGATGACGAATTTGATTTTCGGATTGCAGAATCTATTCTTGCGATGCCGGAGAGTCTTTGAGAATTAAGCGTAAAGGAGGAATATTGGATAAAGGAATACAAGATAAAGAAATACAAGATAAAGGAATACAAGATAGAGGAATATTAGATAGAGGAATATAAGGTAGAGGAAAACAAGATAGAGGAATACAAGATAGAGGAATACAAGTTATAGGAATACAAGTAAAGGAATACATGATAGAGGAATACGAAAGAAAGGATGGTAAGCATGAATATCTTAGCGATAATCCCTGCCAGAAGCGGGTCCAAAAGTATTACTAATAAAAATATCAGGCCATTTGCCGGAAAACCGATGCTTGCACATTCCATTGAGCATGCAAAGCAATCCAGCTACATTAACCGAATTATCTTAAGTACGGATAGCGAGGAGTATGCACAGATAGGTAGAGCGTATGGTGCTGAAGTACCCTTTTTGCGGCCGGAGGAGTATGCGACGGATACGGCGCTTGATATAGAGGCTTTTTATCATTGTTTGCAGTACTTAAAAGAGCAGGAAGGTTATTGTGCAGATATTGTAGTACAATTGCGACCGACCTACCCAATCCGTGATAGTAAGGATATTGACGCAATGATTGAGATATTAATGAATAACTGCTCCTATGATTCTGTCCGCAGTATTGCCCGTGCCAAGGAGATACCGTATAAGATGTGGCACAAACAATCGGACGGATCCATTACGCCTATAATGAAGGATGGGAAGGAGTGCTACAACATGCCCAGACAGCAACTTCCGGAAGTCTATTATCAGAATGCATGTATCGATGTAACCCGGGGAGAAGTCATAACAAACCGCTATTCAATGTCAGGGGATCATATTTATGGATACGAAATGAAACATAACATGGATATTGATACAGAAGAAGAATTGCGGTTGGCAGAAGAGTACATAAAAATCACATCGGGCAGCAGCCGGTTTGTCTTTGATATCGATGGAGTGATTGCAAACCTGGTAAAAGACAATGATTACACGAAAGCAAGCCCAAACCTGCCGATGATTGAAGCAATCAATCGGCTATATGACCTTGGCAACCAAATTATCTTATTAACCGCAAGAGGTTATACCACGGGGATAAATTGGGAGGAGATAACCAAAAAACAATTGAAGGAATGGGGTCTTAAATTTCATGAATTGCATTTTGGAAAACCCAATGGGGACTATTATATCGACGATAAAATGCTTCCTATGGATAAAGTTTTAGAATTTATTCGTATGTGAGCATATTTTGAGCCATTTCATACGGGATAAGCTATATAAATACGCAAGGAAAAAATAAGGAGTAAGCAAATGGACAGTAGAAAAGTACAAATACAGCAGTTGATTAGTAATAACCAATGGGAGCAGGCGAAAACTATGCTTCAGCCTTATCATAGCGGACTTGCGGGATTTACCTATGATGATGAAATCGCGATCTTTGATGCCAGCATCTGTATGAACTTGGGTAATATGGAAAGTGCAATGGACTGTATTAGAAAAGGACTTTCCTATAATATTCGCAATTATGAATTGTATTTTATGATGGGGAATATCTTTGAGGCTGGACAGGAGCTTGATCGCGCATATTTGTGTTACGAAAAAGCAATCTTTCAGTGTACCAATGAAGATATTGCTTTTTTAGAGCAGTATAAAAAAGAGTTTGTGGAGAAGGTTGAGACCCTACCAGGAAAGGTTGCTATTGTAATCCTGACCTATAATAATCTGGAATACACGCAAGCATGTTTAAAGTCAATTCGTTTATATAATGACAAAGATACCTATGAATTAATTATTGTAGATAATCATTCCACGGATGGAACCGTTGAATGGCTGTTATCACAACCTGATCTAAAATTAATTTTAAATGATGAAAATAAAGGGTTTCCTGCCGGTTGTAATCAAGGAATCGAACTAGCGGAGAAAGACTCAGATATCTTGTTACTGAACAATGATACCATTGTAATGGAAAACTCGATTTTTTCATTACGAATGGGATTATATTCCGATCAGAAAGTTGGAGCGACAGGTAGCTCCTCCAATAAAATTGGCTATTACCAGAAGATTAACGAGAGTTTCCAAACGTTAAGTGAGTATGAGAGCTATGCTTACAGGAATAATATTCCGGATGCTTCCAGATATGAAAGGCGAATGGTTTTAATCGGGTTTGCGCTCCTGCTGAAACGAGGACCATTGAATGAAATAGGATATCTGGATGAACGATTTACACCGGGTAATTATGAGGATAATGATATATGTATGCGCCTTATATTACAGAAGTACCATTTATTACTATGCAGGGATAGCTTCATCTTTCACTTTGGTTCAAAATCTTTTTCACTGGATACAGAAAGTTATTCCAAAATACTTCTAACAAATCGCATGAAGTATTTTGATAAGTGGGGTATTAATGCACACTACTTTTCAGAAATACGCTTTGAGGTTACGCAGATGATACAAAGCAACAAGGATGCGGCGATCAACGTATTGGAGGTTGGTTGCGCCTGTGGTGCAACCCTCTTGCAACTGGCAAGTGAATTTCGTAATGCCACCTGTTATGGCATAGAGTTAAATCCAACGGCTGCTACGGTAGCTGCCTGTAGTTTTGAGGTAAAACAAGGTGATGTTGAAACAATGGAATTGGATTACCAGACAAATTATTTCGATTATATTATCTTTGCAGATGTATTGGAGCATCTGGAAGATCCGATTCAGACAATTAGTAGGATGAAAAGATTTCTTAAGAAGGATGGCCATATATTGGTAAGCGTACCTAACATTATGTATTTTGATGTTTTATTACCACTATTGAAAGGGCGTTTTACATATACCGAAAAAGGACCTATGGATAAAGCCAGCAAACGTTCTTATACGATATACGATATGTTAGACTTAATCAAAAGCTGTGGGTTTACGATTGAAGCAGTTAATTCCAAAAACGCACCTGCGAACGAGGAAGATAATAAAATGATTGACCAGCTGTGTGCCATTGACGGAGTATGTGGGAAAGAGTTTTTTCTTACCTATCAATATTTGATATCAGCAACCTGTAATTCCTAATAATTTATTTAATAATTTATTTTGAAACAATCGACGGAACCATTGGATAAAAGTGGTACGCACGAGACGTGAAAAAGCAAGACCTGATATTACATTTCAAATAGAACAGGTCGATATATAACATAGAAGCTTTAGTCTTTTATGAGATTGGGAGGACTTGTAATGAATAATACAAATCATATATTTCAAGATTTGTTTATCTTTGAAATGGCAAATAGCCATCAAGGCAGCGTTGAACATGGCGTTGATATAATCAAGGCAATGAGCAGAATTGCCAGAAAATATAATATTAAGGCGGCGGTGAAGCTGCAGTATAGAAATTTGGATACCTTTATCCATCCGGATTATAAGAATCGTACGGATGTAAATCATATTCCGAGATTTATGGATACGCGGTTAAGCTTTAATCAATTTACACAATTGGTTGATGTAATTCATGAGGAGGGAATGATTGCAATGAGTACGCCCTTTGATGAGGACAGCGTCGAGTGGTGTATGGATCAGGGCATTGATATCATCAAGGTTGCCAGCTGCAGCTCATTGGATTGGCCCTTGCTAACCAAAATCGCATTTACACACAAGCCTGTTATTATCTCAACCGGGGGGAAGACCTTATCCGATATCGATAAGTTATATAACTTCTTTACGCATAAGGGCTGTGAATTTGCATTTTTACATTGCATCGCAGAGTACCCGGCTCCCATGGAGCATCTTCAGCTTGATTTTATAGAGAGAATGAATCGACGTTATCCGGACATTACAATCGGCTATTCCGGACATGAAAAACCGGACGATCATGTGATTCCAATGTTAGCTGTTGCAATAGGTGCGAGAATATTGGAACGCCACGTGGGACTGCCAACGGATAAAATTACCCTCAATGCATATTCCATGAATCCGGAGCAGGCAGATGCTTGGGTAAAAGCTGCACAGGATGCGAAACTGATTTGCAAAACCAAAAAAGAGGATGGAAAGTATGTTAGTCAGGAAGAAATAGATTCTCTACATTCCTTAATGCGCGGTGTCTATTTAAAAAGAGCAGTGAAAGCAGGAGATGAGATAACAGCCGGGGATGTATTCTTTGCTATGCCCTGTCACGATAAACAGATGAATAGTGGAGAATTTACCGAAGGGATCATTGCTAGTAAGGATTACCTTATAAACGATGAATTGACTGAGAAAAAGCAGATTACCGATATAGGACTGGTTCGAAATGTGGTGCATGATGCGAAGGGTATGTTGTATGAAGCAGGGATTGCCCTTGGAAATGATTTTGAAGTGGAACTTTCCCATCATTATGGAATGAAGCATTTCAGACAGTTTGGAGCCATAATTATCAGTATTATCAATCGGGAGTATTGCAAAAAGTTGTTGGTTATTCTGCCTGGGCAAAAGCATCCGATGCATGCACATAAGGTGAAGGAGGAGACCTTCCAGCTTCTTTACGGGGATTTATCGGTTAACCTTGAAGGAACAGAACGCAATCTGAAACCGGGAGATATCCAGACAATTCTCCGGGGGGAGATGCATTCCTTTACATCGAATAAGGGTGCAATCTTTGAAGAAGTATCTACGACACATATAAAGAACGATTCGTATTACGAAGATAGTAAGATAAGAAGTTTAGATCCGATAGAGAGAAAAACAATTTTGAAGAAATGGTAGTTTCTAACGAAAACATCATAGGGTAGGACATAGAATGAAACAATTAATTAAGGAAATTAAATATTGGGGACAGCTCCTTTTAATACCATTCTACTGGTTATCCTATTTATTCCCGAGATCAAGTGACATTTGGGTTTTGGGAAGTACCTTCGGAAATCGATTTACCGATAACCCAAAATACTTCTTTTTGTATTTACATCAATATCAAAAGGAACAGACGAGGGCAATTTGGATTTCGAAGAGCAGAGAAGTAATCAAGCTCTTGGAGGAGAACCATTTGGAAGGTTATTATCTGTACAGCCTAAGGGGAATTTGGTTTTCACTGCGTGCAAAGGTATATTTGTATGACAATTATTCCAAAGATATCAGTTTTATGTTGTCCGGTGGTGCAATCAAAATAAATCTATGGCATGGCGTTCCGCTAAAGAAAATTCAGCAGGATAATCGCTTTGACTATGTAAGAAATCCAAGGTCCAGATGGGAGAAATTTCGATGGACCCTCAGAAGAATGTCGGATGAAAAGCCAACCGATTATGTACTTACTACATCGGATTTATTAATGCCGATCTTTGCATCAGCATTTCAGACCAATAAGGTTATCCTTTGTGGATATCCAAGAAATGATAATCTACTGATTCATAATATAGAAAATGTTTTAACGGGACAGGAACAGCAAACAATTAAGCAAATCAAAGAGCTTAAAGAAAAATATAAAATTGCTCTTTATATGCCTACCTTTCGAAATAGTGAAGCGAAGCTTTTTGATTTGCTTCATTCAGAACAGTTTCAACAGTTCTTACAAGAAGAGAACATCATTTTCCTCGTGAAACCACATCCAAAATCAAGAGTAACAAAAGAGTATCTTTCTATATCGGGAGGCAGTATTCTCTATGCCTATCCAGAGGAGGATCCTTATCCGCTATTAGAGTTAGCGGATGTTTTAGTTACGGATTACTCATCCATTTATTTTGATTTTATAATAACCGATAAACCGGTTATTTTCTTTTCCTATGATTTGGAAGAATACTTAAGTGAATCAAGAGAAATGTATTTTAATTACGAAGAATTCACTCCGGGGGTAAAGGTTCATAATCAAATGGAGTTGGAAGAGGCTCTACGGCATACTGCCGATTGTGATTGCCCCGTGGAGCGGGATAAGATTCTTCGAAAGGTATTTCAAGTGAAAGAAGAATTTGCAGCGGAACACTTGTATCAGATTGTGCTGCAAATATTACATTCGTAAGAGCAAGAACGGTAAAAAGATGGAGGAAGTTGTGATGTACATAAAGGTGATTGGCAAGGATATCGGGGAGTTTTATGGAAAAGATATCATACTATTCGGTTGTGGATCATGCGGACTTCGGGCGCTGGAGGAATTTGAAAAGGTGGGGGCGCATATCATTGGCTTCTGCGATAACAATCCTTCTTTGCAGGGAACAAAAATAAATGATTATGAGGTAATATCACCGGAGCAGATAATAAAATATAAGGATGCAGCGGTTGTCATTTCCAGCACTTATGAAGAGGAGATTGAAGCACAGCTGAAGAATCTGGAAATCCGGCAATATTACAGAATTAAACTTGGAGTTTTGAAGGAAACGTTACCAAAGGAACAATTTCAAAACAAGCTCTTATCTGATGAGGAAACAAACCAATTCCTTTATGAGGGGTTAACCGGAGATAAGCCTTTTTTTGCTGGCAGACTTGGATCCGTTGAATTGGAATGTCTAACCCACTATCTATATTTTCTTGACAGATTCAATCAAAAGGATAACAGATACCCGGATAATGTAAAAATGATGATGAATATAAATGCGGGCTTTTTTCCAACCGATGATTTCCTCCTGGATGAATTCTCCCAGTTATACCTAAGTGGGTTAAAGAAGATGGATATCATCTGGTCTATGTGGTTTTCAAAATTTGAAGATAAGTTATACAGTGAATATTATCGGGATAAATTTATTGCGGATTATGACAATACCGTATTTCCCATCCATAAGACAAAACCTTGGACATCAGCACTCGAAGGAAAGAAAGTATTGGTAATTCATCCATTTGAAACTTCAATCAAGCAAAATTATAAGAGTAAAGACAAGCTATTTGAAGGGTGTGAATTTATACCGGATTTTGAATTGAAGACACTAAGGTCAGTACAAAGTATTGCGGGTAATAAAACGGGATTTCCTACCTGGTTTGAAGCATTAAAGGATATGGAACAACGGATGGAGCAAATCGATTTTGATATCGCGCTGATCGGGGCCGGAGCCTATGGATTACCTTTGGGAGCGTATGCAAAAGAAATTGGGAAAAAAGCCATACATATTGGAGGAATATTGCAGTTGTTTTTTGGAATTAAGGGGAAGGCATGGAACAAGCTTCACCTATATAATGAATATTGGACAAGCCCCTTAGAGGAAGAAAAACCGCAAGGTTTCCGGAAAGTAGAGGCCGGGAGGTATTGGTAAGATGGAGGAGGAACCATGTTTCGAGAACGATTAGTATCAGTAATATTACCGGTTTATAATGGAGAGAAGTATCTGCGTGAAGCACTGGAAAGTATGCTTCATCAGACCTATAAAAACTTAGAAATAATAATTATCAACGATGGTTCGAAGGATAGAACGAGCTCCATTGTTCACGAATATATGCAGCAGGATCAACGAGTTCTTATGGTATCCAGAGAAAATAGAGGTTTGGTTGCCTCCCTAAATGAAGGCATTCGCCTTGCAAAAGGCGAATATATCGCACGAATGGATGCGGATGATATCGCGCATCTAGATCGTTTTGAGAAACAGGTAGATTACTTAAACCGCCATAAGGAGATCTATTTGCTAGGATCAAATTATAATCTGATTTATGAAGAAAATCTATCCGAAGAACGAAAAAAACGACACGAAGGTACCCATCGTAGAAGTCAGGAACCGATCGATCCAAGTGACTGCTTCCTTTCCATAAATGAAACGATGAAATTTATCCACCCTACCATTATGATGAGGCGAGAATTATTTGATATTGTTGGGGGTTACCGCGATTTTAAAATTGAAGATTTGGAACTATATTTTCGTGTTGGAGCGAGCGGACTTGGGATTGCAAAAATAGAGGAACCATTATTAGAGTACCGGGCAAGAGAAGATTCAAAATCTTGGGCGGACACTCGAGCAGAACAATCCAAAGAAATTATGGATATGAAACTTGATTATCTAAGGAAGGAATTAGATGACACATTAAAAACCGCAAATTATATGATATGGGGTGCGGACATCTCTGGAAGCATTGCTTATGAACTCATTGGCAATAAGATGCCTGGAGCGCGTTGTATTGCATATATAGATCCCTTTAAAGACGGTGCGCTTCATGAGATCCCAATTATTCATCCGGAACAGATCTTGCAGAGAAAGCCGGACTATATCTATATTTGCACACAGGCTGGTGCAGCATCAGCTCGAAGGTTCTTAAAAGAAATGGGTTTAAATGAAATAGAGAGATACTTTAAGATATCCTAAACTGGAGGAAGCAAATGATTAAGGTAAGTGTTATTGTTCCAATTTATAATGTGGATAAGTATTTAAGAAACTGTCTGGATTCTTTAATTCTGCAGACACTTCAGGATATTGAGATAATACTTATTAATGACGCTTCACCGGATTTGTCCGCCGACATTATGGAGGAATATGCAGCGAAAGATGCAAGAATTTCTTGTATTTATCTTCAGGAAAACTTGATGATGGGCGGTGCAAGAAACAAAGGAATCGATAAGGCAAAAGGAGAATATCTTACGTTTGTTGATAGCGATGACTACCTGGAGTTAACAATGCTTGAAAAATTGTATCATAAGGCAAAAGCTACCGATAGCGATATGGCTTACTGCACTTACCATTATGTTCGTGAAAACGGGGAATTAATCAAGGATGTTTATCTTTTCCCCCCTGAATTTGAAGGAAAATTAACACAGAACAAGAAGCGGGGGATCATTAATAAATTAGCATTCCCCTGGGGGAAGTTGTTTCGAAGAAGCATTTGGTTACAGGAAAAAATATATTTTCCGGAAGGAATTATCTATGAGGACGGACCTACGATACCACTGTCAATATTATATATGAAGCAGTGTGCGTTCGTTGAAGAGGCTTTGTATTATTATGTCCTTCACGATGAATCCGCGATGAACAAACGTAACTCACAAAAACATCTGGATACAATGGAATCAGCTGTTATTTTTCTTGACAGAATGAAGGAAAGAGGATTTTACGAACAATACAAACAAGAGACAGATTTCTATGTTATTACGCGATATTATAAAAATTTGGTCGAAATATGCTTTAAATATTTTGATAAAATACCGATAGATATATTGAAGAGCACAAAACTATATATAAAAGATAATTATAAGCAGTATAGAAATAATCCGTACTATCTTACTTTAACGGGGGAAGAGCGAATTCTTCTAAGAATGAATGATATTCATCCCATGCTTGCCATCTGGTGGAACAGGAATAGAGTTGCTATCATGAAACACCTTGGGAAACGAAGGGAAGGCTTATTGTATTATAAAAAGTACTATAAATGTCGCAAACATAGGCTTATTGAAATGTTAGAGCGACACCGTCAGGAAACCACTGGAATATGGGGTGCAGGACTTAAAAAAACTGCAATGTTACAATGTGTACGCAATAAGGAAACTCGTTATATTGACTATGACATTATAAATAATCAAAAGGACCGTATCAGTGGAAATGAAGTTCTGTTTGATAAAATAAAGGATACACTGCAGGTAATCTATGTGGTTAATCCTAGTACTTATATTAATATCAAGCAGCTGGTGGAAGCTTCCGAATGCAAGATAAAGCTAATTAATTTGGAAGATTATTTGAATGGATATATAGAATATGATTGAACTATAGCAGTGATAGAATTTCAAGGATACATGGGGGTCAAAATGAAACCATTGATTAGTGTTATCGTACCGGTCTATAATGTGGAAAAATATCTAGAAAAGTGTATTTCCAGTATATTAATGCAGACCTTATCCGATTTTGAACTTATATTGGTCGATGATGGTTCGAAGGATAGTTCTTTAGTGATATGTAATTCATTTGCTGCAACAGATAAGCGTATTATAGTCATTCACAAAGTAAATGGTGGAGTTAGTTCATCAAGAAACGCGGGTCTTGCTAAGGCAAGCGGGGATTATATCATTTTTGTTGATAGTGACGATTGGGTAAGAGAGGACATGTTTCATATCCTTTACGAAAATTTGATTCACTATAATGCAGATATATCAATGTGCGATTTGGTGAAAACCAAAAAGGAAGAAGTTGCCATGGTTTCTGAGAAAAATATGTGTGTGCAGGAATATGATAATTTAAGCATATTAAAAAATTTGAATGAGAAATATTCGATCGCTTATAACGTACTTTGGAATAAATTATACAAAAAAGAACTATGGAGGGATATTCGGTTTCCGGAAGGGAAAATTCATGAGGATGAGTTTGTAATCCATCGGATTTACTATTTTGCAAAAAAAATAATA
>JARBTJ010000019.1 GCA_029240245.1 Herbinix sp. | reverse complement strand
CATTAACACAGTTAATAGAATAATTTGGATTTAAATCATTTTGGAGGTACGAACATGATAAATGACACGACTTACGATTCACTCCTTGATATGTTTATTTTTGAAACCTCGCAATTAACGGAGCAATTGGAACAGATTATTCTGACTAGCGAATTTGAAAGCTCTTTTAACCAGGCAACGATAAATGAGATATTCAGAATAATGCATACAATAAAGGGTTCGGCTGCGATGATGATGTTTCAGAATATATCTAATTTTGCACATTCGGTAGAGGATTTATTTTATTATCTCCGTGAAAATAAACCGGTACAGATTGACTACTCTACCTTATCTGATTTGATATTAGAAGGTATAGACTTTATAAAAACAGAAGTCGAGAAAATTAAGAGCGGTATTAACTCAGATGAAGATGCGACGGAATTAATCGAAAGGCAAAAAATATTTTTAGATGAAATAAAAAATAATAGCTCTACCAATGTTGTTAACGAAATTGAACTAATCAGCACAACTTATCAAATGGAAAACGGAGAAGCGGCTATTAATCATTTTAACGACTATAAAGCGATCCTATATTTTGAAATCGGTTGTGAAATGGAGAACATACGGGCTTATGGTGTTGTTAATAATTTAAAGGATTATGCTGAAGAATTATATTATCAACCGGAGGATTTACTAGATGATGTGAATGTCGAACATATTCGAAAAGAAGGATTTATTATTTATATCAAAACATACATGTCATATATTGATCTACAACAATTATTGCAAAAAACCATTTTTCTGAAAGATTTGAAAATAATGCAACTAGATCACGAAAACGATATTCATTTCTTAAGTAAGCAGGAAAATAAAATTGAAACTAGGAAGACAGATAATAAATTCATAAGTAATGAAGTGCCTCAGGAAATGAAAGAAGTTTCAGTTTCCAGGCGAGAAAATAATCCTACTATGATACAACAAAGTTTTATAAGTGTAAATGTTGCTAAATTGGACAAGTTTTTAGACCTGGTGGGTGAAATGGTGATAGCAGAAGCTATGGTAATCAATAACCCGGATTTGAGAGGGATGGAACTGAACAATTTTCAAAAAGCATCACATCAGCTTAGTAAAATATCAAGTGAAATGAAGGATCTGGTGATGTCGATTCGGATGGTCCCTCTAGCGGCAACCTTCCATAAAATGCACAGAATAGTCAGAGATATGAGCAAAAAATTAAATAAAGAAGTACATCTTCAAATTCTAGGAGAAGAAACAGAGGTTGATAAAAACATTATTGAACATATCTCAGACCCCTTAATGCATCTGATACGGAATGCAGTGGATCATGGAATAGAACATTCATATGACCGGGAGCAATTGGGGAAACCGAGATCAGGAACTATAACCATAGAGGCAAAGAATACAGGAAATGATGTATTAATTATTATAAAGGACGATGGACAGGGCTTGAGTAAAGAAAAGATCCTTTTAAAGGCGAGAGAAAATAATTTACTTTATTTACAGGAAGAGAATATGTCTGATAAGGAGATTTTTAATCTTATTCTGCTTCCGGGTTTTTCTACGAAGGAAAATATTACAGAATTTTCTGGCCGTGGAGTTGGGATGGATGTTGTTACAAAAAATATTGAATCAATTTCCGGTTCCTTATCCTTGGACAGTAACCCAGGCAAAGGAACAACAATTACAATTAAAATCCCTCTGACACTGGCAATCATTGATGCAATGACAATCAAAGTCGGTAACGCTTACTATACGGTGCCAACCGCATCTATACAGGAATCCTTTCGCCCTACAGAGAGTAATCTCATTACAGATATAGATGGTAATGAGATTATAATGATTCGAGGTCAGTGCTATCCGGTGATAAGGCTTCACAAATTGTACCAAATACCCACTACAATTAAACAATTTATAGACGGCATCTTTATCATGGTACAACAGGAGGGAAAAGCGCTCTGTATATTTGCTGATGAATTAATCGGTCAGCAACAGGTTGTTGTAAAGTCGCTACCAAAGTATATAACCAATTATAAAAAAATAAAAGGTTTATCCGGTTGTACATTACTAGGGGATGGCAGTATAAGCTTAATTCTCGATGTTACAGCTTTCATGAACAGGTGAGCTGATATGATAAATAGTAATGAAACAATAATGAATAGGCAATAGCGAAATAATATGGTTTTGCAATTGATCAAATAAATAAAAAAGAAAGGAGACCTGAATGTCAGTGAATATAATTAAATCATCAGAAAAGGAATATGAGGAGGATACACAAAAAGATAGATATCTGACCTTTTCCTTAGGAAGAGAAAGCTATGGGATTGAAATCCAATATGTAACTGAAATCATCGGATTACAGGTAATAACAAATGTTCCTGAGCTTCCCATTTACGTAAAAGGTATTATAAATCTTAGAGGTAAGATAATCCCCGTCATGGATATGAGATTGCGTTTCAAAAAAGAACCAATTCCTTATTCCGAAAGAACCTGCGTGATAATCATTGATATCAATGAGATATCAATTGGTTTAATCGTGGATGGTGTCTCGGAGGTAATCACAATCCCGTATCAGAATACCGTAGAACCACCACAGGTGAAAAAAACGATGAGTAATAAATTTATTAAGAAAATAGGTAAAGTCGGAAATGATGTGAAGCTACTGTTAGATTGCGGGGAACTGCTGAGTCAGAATGAGTTGCAGGATTTAAGCGAGGCCATATAAATTATAAAATACTGGAGGATATAGACATGAATTGGTTTCATAATCTTAAAATACGTACAAAGCTGTTTAGTTGTTTTATAATCTTAGTTATACTTACAGGTATCGTTGGAGTAATAGGGATTAACAATTTAAAATCTACTAATAATAATAGTGATAATATGTACAAGAATAATTTTATCCCTTCTCAAGATCTTCAAACAATACAAACCGCACTGGAGGAGGTTAGGGCAAATCATTTGCTGGCGGTTTATGAAAGAAATTCGGAAACCTTAAAATTAAGACTGGATACAATTGATAATCTTGTACAGCAAAGTAATGAATTACTACTCAAATATAAAACAACAATTCAAGATGAACAGGATGATATTCTATACCAAAATGTAATGAACAGCTTAGCAGCTTACAGAATTGTACGTGATGCAAATTTAGATTTAATTAGAGAAAAACAATATGACCAGGCATTGGCAGTACTCAAGGATGTAACGGCTACCAGGGAAAAGGTGGATGAAGCACTGTATCATCTTGTGGAATATAACAAGGAACTAGCAACTAACTCATTACAATTCAACAGAGATAGTTATGAAAGGCAATCGCTTCTAATGGTTGTTCTTGTGAGTATATGCGTTATATTAGCAATCCTCTTGGGGGCGTATCTTTCAAGGATGATCAGCGGACCCATAAATAAAGTAGTACATGCAGCAGAGATGCTGGCATTAGGTGATATTAATGTAAAGGTTGATTCGAATACAAAAGATGAAATCGGAAGACTGTCAGATGCATTTAATGATATGATTCGTAATATACGTAATCAGGCATTAGCGGTAGAACGTCTTGCAGCCGGAGATCTTACAGTGGAGGTTGAGGTCCAATCGGAAAATGATCTTCTGGGCATAAAATTAAAGGAACTTATTCAGAAAAATAATGAAGTACTGGCAAATATAGCTTCTGCCTCTGAACAGGTAGCCAATGGTTCAAAGCAGATTTCAGATTCCAGCATAGCTCTTTCACAGGGTGCGACAGAGCAGGCAAGTGCTATTGAAGAATTAACAGCTTCTCTCGAAGAAATATCATCACAAACCAAGATGACTGCGCAGAATGCCAATCGGGTCAATGATTTGGCAGATGAAGCAAGAGACAAGGCAGTCAAAGGCAATACCCAAATGAAGGACATGCTCGTTGCAATGGAAGATATCAATGAATCTTCCGCTAAGATTTCCAGAATAATTAAGGTGATCGACGATATCGCCTTTCAAACCAACATTCTAGCATTAAATGCAGCGGTTGAAGCAGCCAGAGCAGGACAGCACGGAAAAGGCTTTGCTGTTGTTGCGGAGGAGGTCAGAAATTTAGCAGCTCGGTCTGCAAATGCAGCGAAAGAAACAACCATTATGATAGAAGAATCGATTAAGAAATCAGAGGGAGGAACAAGGATTGCGAAAGATACTGCTGTAGCATTTCATGCTATTCTACAGCATATTGAGGATGTAGCCGGGGTAGTGAATGGTATTGCAATTGCATCGAATGAACAGGCTATCGGAATAGAGCAGATTAATCAAGGAATTATGCAGGTATCGGAGGTGGTACAAACAAACTCCGCAACCTCAGAGGAAGGTGCGGCGGCAAGCGAAGTACTTTCTAATCAGGCCAGCTTATTAAAAGAAATGGTCGGTAATTTTAAATTAAGGGTTTATGAAATGACCAATGATAAAAAAGAGACATTAAGTCCGGAAATTATGGCTATGTTGGAAAATATGATGCTTCAAAAAAGAAGTCAACATAATTCCAGTCCAGATACTAGGGAGGAGATAGTGCCACATAAGCCAAGAATCGTTCTAAGTGATTTAGAATTTGGGAAATATTAAGATATTTTATATCATATAAAAGAAAGAGGCTTGTATCACAACTGATACAAGCCTTTCGATTACCTTACCATTGTGATGCTATTTCCGGTACGCTTAAGGGAGGTCTGTTCTCTGAGCTCCGGGTAACCTAGTGCTAGACCGCCACATATGGTTTCCTCCTCGGATAGTCCCAGAGGGATTAGAAATTGCCGTATCACCGGATTTTCGTCCAGCCAATGAAGCTGATTAATCCAACAGGAGCCGATATTTAGTGACGTTGCCGCCAGCATCATATTTTCTAGAACGCAGGAACAATCGGCGATGGCATTGCCATAGCCTTTTCGGTTTGCTGCAATCACCAGGGTTGGTGCGTTATAATAAAAATCATAACCGCCCCTTTTGGAAGCATTTATGGATGCCACAAGGCTTTTATACATTCCTTCGTAAACCTCCATCTTACTAAATTCCTGTTCCACCAGATCTTTTAATTCTTTCAATATCTCTTCTTTTTGTATTACGATTAAATGGCTGGTCTGATTATTACCGCCGCTTGGCGCGTATTGTCCTGACTCAAGTATGGCGTAGAGTTCATGATCGGATAATTGTTCGGACTTGTATTTTCTTACACTTCTTCTCTTTTTGATCGTCTGAATGACCTCATTCATAATTGTTAGCCCTCCTGATTTCCTTAAAAATCCATACGTTTATTTAATATTTATATATAGACTAAGCTCATTATAGCATTCTATTTAAGAACAGCAAATAATGAATTTATATAAAATTGGTTAAAGTGTCAAAAGGTGCTACGCACTTTTCATGCTATAATATACTGATATGGAAGCAAGCTGGCATATCAATATATCACTATGTATGAGGAAAAGCATTGGAAAATCATGTATTGTAAAATAATGATATATAATGTATCATTTTAGTAGAATAAAGGTAGAAGATGATAATTGATAAATATCAGTAATGATATAATAGATATCGATACATCTTACAATAATCCGGGAGATTACCAATGAAACTAATAAATATCATTTTTAAAGACATCAAAAGCTTTGTAAATTATGAAAAAAGAATGTTTGCTTTATTATTTTTTGGTCTGGTTGTTTCTGCCTTTTCACTGACATTTCTCTATTTATTTACCATTAATACAAAAAATCGTATCTTATCCTATGATGAATATAAAACGAGACAATACAGTATGAATTTAGGCGAGTTAAATCTGGAACAGAAATATTCCCTGCTGGAACAGATACACCAATTGGAGCTACCGGATATGGACGAAATGTTCTTAACTTACGAATACGATAAAAAAGGACAAATCTATAATATCAATGGTTTTTTTACGAATAGAGATCAGTATTATATATCACAAGGTAAACGTTTCAATGAAATATCAAAAAACTCCTCAGAAAACATTATATTTCTCAGCAATGATCTTCTTGATTTTATGAAAAAACTATCTTACTTAAACGAAACCTATTTTATAGGAAACGAAAAGTATAACATAGTTGGAGTATGTGAAATGTGTTTACCAAGATCCATGTTTATACCATACTACACATTTATGGATAAAAGATATGATTTTAATCACCTTTCAATAATATATTCAACCTTATTAAGTAAAAACGAGGTAAATAAATTGGAGGAAACGGTAAAAAGGACGGATACATCAATCGAGCTTATAAAACCTTTGAATGCAGATATTAGTATAGTTTCAGCCCATTATATGAAATTATTGATATATATTTTATTAATCGCTTCTTCTTTATTTACAACAATTTCCATGATAAAATATTGGATTATGAAAAATATACGGCAATATGTTGTGTATTTAATCTGTGGTTCGAAAAGAATTATGATTTATTTACTAATGATGTTTGAAACGATTATCCTTGGCGTTGTTGCTTATATGGTAGGTTTTGTATTATTTATGGGCACAGCACCACGGATCAGCATCTATAATATAGATTTATCTTATAACATTAATCAGTTACTTAGTATTTTCTTACTCTATATTTTTTTGATAATTTTATGTATTCAACCTACTGCTATCAAATTTGCACGAAAATTATCAATTTATTCTTTACTTTAAAGGTGGAACTCGATGATATATAAAATAATGTTACTATCATATAAGAAATTCATAGAAACTAAATTATTAAATATATTTTTAATCGTACAGATTGTTATTGTAATCGTTGTTCTTAATATATCAATTGGTAAAATCCAACACAGTGCTTTTGTAACTGGTATCGTACATCAATCAGAAATTACCAAGGCTTATTATGTTGCACCAAGGATGAATACAAGATTCGGACTTGAGGCGGGTTTAATTAATAAGGAGTTTGATCAATTGTTTGCTTCATTAGAAAATATCGAATCGATAGAAGCGATCAATAAATTATCATTTTTAATACCGGAAGTGGCATTGGATATTGCCGTAATGTCGTACAATCCCAATATGATAAATAGAATTCATCTTCCTTTGTCGGCAGGGAATTGGTTCACTAAGGAATCGATGGATCATAATGATTTTACTCCTGTCATTATCAGTCATTCCTTATCCGAGTATTATCAGGTAGGGGATTTCATAACACTTCATGGGATGAGCAGAAGTCATAAGTTGAAAGTTATAGGTATATTGGATCAACAGGATTATTATTTATCCTTTCAAGCTGCTGGTGATTTCATGTGTATTGATGAAATATTTGATAGAGGGAAAAACGTTATTCTGTGTCCGGAAAAGCCGGAACTACTAAGTGATAAGCTAGGCGGATATGAACAGGGAAAACTCATATATTTTGATGAGAAAACCCAAGCAGAAAAAAACATAGAAGAATTGTCATCCTTAAAGGAGACCTGCTATATAAATTCAATATATGAAATGATAGTAAACCAAAGGGAAACAAACAGACATGATGTGATCTTGCAACTCGTCCATATCGCTATTGCAGTTGTATTGGCACTAGCAGGTATTGGAGGGACAAACGCTTTGGCTTTCATATTTAAGGAAAAAGAATTTGCACTATATTTTATGTGCGGTTTGCGCTGGAAATGGTGTGTATTTATTGTAGCAGTAAAAAATATTATCCTGTTAATCCTAGCAGCTATATTATCCTTCGTTGTGCTTAATTATATAACTACTCGATCACCTTCCATGGAGGTATTATATAATAGCAACAATTTTATTGTCACGTTTTTTGTGTTATGTAGTATATATTTGTTGACATCTCTTAGTTCTATTCTAAGAATGTACAAGAAAAGTCCAATCAGTATTATTCGGAGGTGGGATTAATGAGTATCCTTAAATTATGTCAGGTGAATAGAACTTATAATGAAAATAAATCCTCGGAGGTAAGAGCCTTAAGGGATATCAACATGGAAATAGATAAAGGTGAGATGGTAGCTATATTAGGACCTTCCGGTTCAGGGAAATCAACACTATTACATATTCTTGGATGCATTGATGCGGACTATCATGGGACCTACTTATTATATGATGAGAATATGACGATGAAAAGTGACAAAGAAATAGCAAATATCCGGAATAAAAAATTGGGCTTTGTACTGCAGGAATATGGTCTTTTATTGGACAAAACGGTACTTGAGAATGTATCCATACCATTATGGTTTAGTGATTGTAAAATTCGTTATATCAAGAATAAGTGTCTGGTAATTCTGAAGATCCTTGGAATACAAGACTACTATAATAAAAAAGTAAACGAGCTTTCCGGGGGGCAAAAGCAAAGGGTCGCAATTGCACGTGCACTTGTGAATGATCCGGATATTATTCTGGCAGATGAACCAACCGGTGCACTCGACCAAACGACTTCGGAGGAGATTATGGAGGAGTTACGAAAATTAAATCAAGCAGGAAAGACAATTATTATCGTGACTCATGACCCGCGCATTTCGGAGGTTTGTACAAAGACCTTCCATATAGTAGACGGAACAATCAGGCTTATACCAAACTGAGTCAGGTCATAATCATTTTTGAGTAGGTAATAAGCTTAGTATAGACAAGCCTTACCTCAATTCGCAAGCATCTTATGGGGTTGAAGTTTTCGTTACAACCGCTTAATAAAATCAAATATGGAAAAAGATTATTACAAGGATAAAAATGATAGGGCTGATGGAAAACCAATGAAATAGAATTGGTTTTTCGTCGGTCCTTTTTATATTGAAATAATGTTTTATTATCATGTTTTATGATCCGGATTATTTATATAGTTACAGCCTTGGAATTTTCAGGATTACCTTTTGCTCGTTGGGAAAAAATGCTTCCTTCATCACTTAAATAAATTAAGAACATATGATAACAGTAGAAGTCATTAATAAAACAGTAAATCGTAATCAGGAACTTCATAACAGGAAATTTATATAAAAATACATTTACGTAACATGATATGCGTTTATAGAAAGGAGGATTAGTTTGATTGGAATTATCAATGAAAGACATTATATCCGTAATTAAAAAAAGGTTTATACTAATTGCTTTATGTTCCTTTGTTGGACTCACAATATTCTATTGTTATAATCGGTATGTTATGAAGCCAACTTATACAGCATCTGTATTGATGTATGTCAATACGAAGGATTCGTCTGCCTCAACAAATTTAAACGATCTTAATTATGCTCAGAAGGTTGTAACGACCTATATTAATTTTTTAAGGACAAAAACATTTTTCAAACAGGTAGTGGAAGAGAGTGAATTAAACTATGCGCCGGAGCAAATAAGAGGAATGACACAAATCCAGGCCATCAACAATACTGAATTATTTGAAATTAGTGTTGTTTCTTTCAGCGCGAATGATTCTTATATATTGGTTAAAGCGATGCAAAAAATTGCTCCGGTGGTCATTCACAATATAAAAAATACCGCTGAGATTACGGTAGTTGATCCGGTCATTTATCCATTATATCCATCCGGGCCTAATGTGATTTGGAATACCATGATGGGTGGTATGTTGGGCTTTTTGCTTTCCTTGATTGTATCATTTTTATGGGAGGTTGTTGATATAAAGGTGAAGGATCAGCAGGAATTGATGAAACGATATCAATTACCGGTTTTAGGGGCCATTCCTAACTATAATGTATTCCGAAGGAATAAAATCCTGACCAGATTATTTAAATCAACAAAATCCTTGAGTAATATGAGTGAGGGCTTTCATGAGGAAACAAAGTTCATCATAACTGAGGCTTATAAATCCTTAAGGACAAATTTAAGGTTTACTTTGCGTAAAACAGGTTGCAAGAAGATAATGATCAATAGTCCGATGCCACAGGATGGAAAGAGTACCATCAGTATGAATCTGGCTATTGTCATGGCACAAACAGGTGCTAAGGTGTTGTTACTGGATTGTGATTTACGAAAGGGTAAAATACACAAGTTATTACATTTGAAAGGTGCTCCTGGAATCACGGATATATTATCGGGAATTAAGAGTGAGAAGGAATTAATACAAAACACGACTTATGAAAATCTGCAGGTTATTACGATGGGATCACTTCCCCCCAATCCCAGTGAATTGCTTGCCAGCGTTCAGATGGAGGAGCTGTTAGCGAATCTGGAGAAATCCTTTGATTATATTATTATTGATTCACCGCCGGTAAATGTAGTTTCAGATTCCCTCTGTTTAGGCAAGTTGGTGGATGGGGTGATCGTTGTTGTAATCGAGAATGCCAGTACCTATCCTCTGGTTACGAATGCTGTCTCAAAATATAAATTTGCTGATATTAAAGTACTTGGTTTTGTTTTAAATAAAATCAGAATGAATCAGGGTAATAAATCAAAATCAAATTATTATTACAGTAGCAAGAAATGATAGATCTTCACACCCACATCTTACCGGATATCGATGACGGAGCCAAAAGATAGGAAAATACTCAGGGAGAAAGTGGTCACTTTTTTAATTAACTAGCCGAAAATGGTCTTCTTTCGTATCTGTTTGCCGTCAGAGATAAGTATCACAAACCCCTGCAATGTTGAATATAATAGAAATGATACAGGAAATAACACATTATGTCAAAAAAGGGTGGTGATATTGTGGAAGTACTAAAAGGGGGCAATCGAGATGACCATAAGGAAGTATCGCAAAGAAGTAGTATTTTTACTTGATATTACGATAATTGCGTTAATCAGCAGTGTATTATATTTCATTCTTCCGGGTGGCATAGAAGGTGGAAGGAATGATTTTATCATAATAATCCCACATCTTATTTTATTTATCCTTTGCACAGCCGTATCCCTATACTTGTTTAAGGTATATGACAATCTCTGGAGATATGCGGAGAGTGGTGAATATTTAAAACTAATTTTGGGAGGCTTCGTTGGATATATCGTTTTTTTCTTAATAGAAAATGTTTATCTTTTAGGTATTGTACCGTTTATGTACTCATTAGCAGCAAGCTCTGCTTCCATGCTTTGTATGCTTAGCATGCGCTTGTGCTACCGGCTGTATCGAAGGTGGTATACAAATAAAGGCAATGAAAATAAAACGCCTCTCGTTATCATCGGAGCCGGCAATTTCGGTGTCAGGCTGCAAGAGGAGTTAGAAAACAATCCTAACAGTAAATATAAAGTAAGTTGTTTTCTGGATGACAATATTGAAAAAATCGGAATGCTTATTCACAATATTGAAGTCAAAGGCCCAATCAGCAATATGGAAAAGCTTCTTAAGAACAATCCCGTCAGTGAAGTAGTTGTGGCAATCCCATCCATTTCACAGGTAAAGAGGAGAGAAATTTTTGAAGTCTGTTCTAAACTAAAATACCGTGTTCGTACCTTGCCGGATACCCTGACTCTGCTGCAGAATGAGGGAAACTACAGCCTATGGAATAATATAAGGGATGTTAAGATGGAGGATTTGCTTGGAAGAGAGCAGGCGGTCTTTGATAATGAGGGAGTAGAAAATTTTATCAAGAATAAAACGGTTATGGTAACCGGAGGGGGCGGGTCCATTGGTTCCGAATTATGCAGGCAGATTGCGGAATTAAAGCCTAAAAAACTGGTTATCGTGGATATTTATGAAAATAGTGCATACGAGATACAGCAGGAGTTACTCCGCATTTATGGAAAAAAGCTCAACCTTAGATTAGAGATTGCATCGGTACGGGAAAAGGATAAGGTAAATCAATTGTTTCACAGATACCGGCCTCAGATTATTTTCCATGCAGCAGCACATAAGCATGTACCTTTAATGGAGCGATGTCCGGAAGAAGCGATCAAGAATAATATCTTTGGTACTTACCATGTAATACAAGCTGCAAGTCGATATAAAGCGGAAAAATTTATACTAATCTCTACCGACAAAGCGGTAAATCCCACCAACATCATGGGTGCCAGTAAGAGATTTTGCGAAATGATTGTGCAGAGTATGAAGAAAAACAGTAAAACGAAATTTGCAGCCGTAAGGTTTGGAAATGTTCTCGGTTCCAATGGCTCGGTCATTCCCCTGTTCCAGAAGCAAATTGCTATGGGAGGGCCGGTCACTATAACGGATAAACGGATTGTACGTTATTTTATGACGATAACAGAAGCAGCCCAACTGGTACTTCAGGCAGGTGCGATGGCAAACAGCGCGGAAATATTTGTTCTTGATATGGGGCAGCCGGTAAAGATCATAAATTTAGCAGAAAATCTTATTCACCTGGCAGGTCGTCTGCCTTATACGGAGATACCAATCATTGAGACCGGGCTTCGGCCGGGAGAAAAACTTTATGAGGAACTACTCATGAAAAACAATGGGGAACTCATCATGACACAAAATCATAAGATATTCATTGAACGCCAGGAGGAAATATCTCAAAAGGAAATGAAAAAGAAATTGAATATTATCAGAAGCTCATTAAATAGTAAATCACAGATTAAGATAAAGGATGCGTTGAAGCAAGTAGTACCTACGTATCGTGATCCGGAAGAAGTGAATGCAGATGCGATCCGAACACAAGAGATAGGTACGATTTCGGAAAACGAAAAAGTTTATAGAATGAATGTCTGTTGATGGTGAAAAAAATAATGCTTTGCTAGGTCTTTACTGTGTAAAGAGAGGGTAAGTAAATATGGGGGTAAATAAGATATACCTTGCATCACCACATATGAGCGAGGAAGGCTATGAAATGCAGTATATACAGGAAGCCTTTGCCTCTAACTGGATAGCACCACTGGGAAAAAATGTTGATGAATTTGAGAAGGAAACTGCTGCGATGCTGGGTATTAAAACAGCAGCGGCATTATGCACCGGAACAGCAGCCCTTCATATGGCTCTTAAGGCTGCGGGTGTGGGGGAGGGAGATGTTGTTTTATGCTCCACGTTAACCTTCTCAGCCTCTGCAAATCCGATAATCTATGAGAAAGCTAAGCCTGTGTTTATTGACAGTGATGAGACCACCTGGAATATGAGCATAGATGCATTGGAAAAAGCCTTCAAAAAGTACACTGCGATGGGAAGACCGCCAAAGGCTGTTATCCTCGTCCATTTATACGGTTTAACCGCTGATATTGACAGAATCATAGATTTGTGTCAAAGCTATCATGCTGTTTTGATCGAAGATGCTGCAGAAAGTCTCGGAACAACATACAAAAACAGATATACAGGTACCTTTGGTGCGTATGGTGTATTTTCCTTTAATGGTAATAAAATCATCACCACCTCCGGGGGAGGAATGCTGGTATCGGATCATGAAGAGATGATACGTAAAGTGAAATTCTGGGCTACCCAATCGAGAGACCCGGCAAGGCATTATCAACATAGTGAATTAGGCTATAATTACAGAATGAGTAATGTGACAGCTGGGATCGGGAGAGGTCAGCTTAAGGTTTTGAAACGTAGAATGGAACAAAAAAAGTATATCTTTGATTATTATAAAAAAGCACTTCAAAAGCTGGACGGCGTTACCATGATGCCGGTGAATGACTGGAATCAGCCGAACTTCTGGTTGAGCTGCATTCGTCTTCATGGCAGGGTAAATCCATTAGATATTATAATCGCATTGGAAAAGGAAAATATTGAAGCTAGACCAATTTGGAAGCCGCTGCATACACAACCGTTTTTTGAAAAATATGATTTTATCGGCGAAGGGTTTGCAGAAAAAATTTTTATGGATGGATTGTGCTTACCTAGCGATACGAAGATGAATGATGGGGATTTGGAACGGATTGTAACAATAATTCGAGGCTTGTGGGAGTGATCATAAATGGTTAGAAAAAATCTTTATTCTAAACATATAAAAAGACCGATGGATGTAATCATCGCTCTGATTGCAATCCTGCTTCTATCACCTGCTTTTATAGCAACAGCAGTTCTAATCTTAATTAAAATGGGTCCTCCTATATTGTTTCGCCAAAGAAGACCCGGATTAAATGGAGATTTATTTACCTTATATAAATTCCGTACCATGACAAATCAAAGGAACCAAAAAGGACAACTGCTTCCCGATAAGAATAGATTGTTACCGTTTGGCAGTGTTTTAAGAGCGAAATCCTTAGATGAATTACCGGAATTGTTTAATGTATTAAAGGGTGACATGAGTATTGTGGGACCCAGACCGCTACTTGCAAAATATCTGCCTTTATATAATGATCAACAAAAATACCGTCATAAGGTTCGGCCGGGTATCACCGGCCTGGCGCAGGTGAACGGTCGTAATACCATCAGTTGGGAAGATAAATTCAAGCTGGATTGTGAATATATCCGAAATATTAGTTTTATCGGTGATATAAAGATAATCATCGTCACTTTGTTTAAGGTATTAAAACAGGAGGGCATACATTCACATAATTCTGCCACTATGGAGGAATTTAAAGGAAACGCGTCTGAAGAGACAACGAAAAATTGTTAATGAGGCAGTAGCTGGTCTGTTTGAATAGGAGTGAAGGATATGAATATCGGAATTCTGACTCATTACGATGTGCTAAATCAAGGGGCACAGCTTCAGATGTATGCACTGTATCGTCAATTGGTCTTATTGGGTCATAAACCATATATTTTGACCTACGAGAAAAATTTTGATTTTGCCAGGGAGGAACAGTTAAAGAATAAACCGGGTTTACGCTCAATACCATATTATATTAGATGCTACCTGATGAAAAAAGGTATCGGCCTGACAGTTTTCAATGTGATGAAATATATTAAATTTAGAAAATTCCGAAAACAAAATTTTCGTTTTAATATTTATACGCATGAATTAATTGATGTAGTCGTGGTAGGCAGTGACGAAGTATTCAGTATTCCGGTAGGCTGCAACCAAATGATGTTTGGGTATGGAATAAAGACGGAGCATCTGATTGCCTATGCACCTTCCTTTGGGCAGACAAATCTGGAAGCGATCCGGCAGCATGGTTATGAGGAGCTTATGAAAAAAGGATTAATGCGTTTTCATGCACTGTCTGCAAGGGATGCTCACACAGCTGAGCTCGTGAGAAAATTAACGGATGTGGAAGCGGAAATTGTCTGTGATCCGGTAATCCTATATGATTTTTCGAGGTCGCAACTTAAGTTTACTCCACCAAACTATAAATATATCGCCATATATTCCTATGACAGACATATGAATGAACCAAAGCAGATAAAAGCAATCAGAAGGTTTGCACGCGAAAAGAATTTAAAATTAGTCTCAGCTGGTACTTATCATAAATGGTGCGAGGTAAATGTCGCTTGTAACCCGCTTGTCTGGTTGGAATGGATTCGGAATGCGGAATATGTGATTACAGACACCTATCACGGAACGATAGCAGCTGCCGTAACGGGAAGAAAGATGGCAGTGTATATCAGAAGATCTGTTAATCAGAATAAACTCAAGGATTTAATTGAGGTCCTTGGAATCGGTGACCGACTATTGGAGGAAATATCCTTAACATGCCTGAAGCTGGTCTTTCATCAGGAGATTGATGATAAGAGTCTCAGCAGACGATTACAAATGTTGAGAAAGACGGGAAGGGATTATCTAAATCATGCTCTCTCAATCTGTGAGAATGAATTAATGGAGGTCACAAATGCCGCAAACAATAATGGAGCTTCCCGGTAAATGTACCGGTTGTGGTGCCTGCTATGGTGTCTGTAAGGAGAAGGCAATAAGGTATCAATTGAATGAAAAAGGTTTTTATGAAGCCGAGTTAAATGAAGAGCGATGTATTCGATGCGGCCAATGTGCACGCGTTTGCTATAAAAATCCGGTGAATAGGGGCAGCTATGACCTTCGCCAAATAAAAGAAGTCTATGCAGCGCAAAGCAGGGAAAAGAGGGTTGTGAAACAATCAACCTCAGGGGGAATCGCCTATGAACTTGCGAAGCAGGTGCTGTTAAACGGCGGCAGGGTTATGGGTACCGGCTATAATTATGAAAGCAGAAGGGCAGAAACTGTCATCATCGATCACCCGGAGCAATTAAAGTCGCTTCAGGGGTCAAAATATCTGCAGAGTAATACAGCAGACAACATACAGAGGCTTATATCTGAAATGGAAAAGGATAAGGAAAGGAATTATATCGTATTCGGTACCCCCTGTCAGATTTTCGGAATTAGCAAGGCAGCAGAAATGAAGCATTTCAGGGACAGGATGCTTTTGGTGGAGGTTTTCTGCCATGGCGTACCCAGCTATTTATTATGGGATAACTATCTTTCTGATCAGGAAAAGGCCGGTAAGATATCGTATAAAGTAAACAAAGTCTCCTTCCGGGATAAAAGATACGGTTGGGGCATTTATACCCTAAGTGTTCATTCTGCCAATAAAACGGTGTACTCAACGAGTGACAGCTGTGATTTCTATAAGGTATATTTTGACCATATCGCTCTGCATGAAGCTTGTTTTCAATGTAATTTAAGGAAATACGAATCATCGGCAGACATCAGGCTGGGGGATTTCTGGGGTCCACGGTATGCAAATAGAAAGGATGGTATTTCAGCAGTAGTAATTCTTTCTGAGCGAGGATATAACCTATGGAATCAAGTTCATAGTAAACTTGCTATTTACGGAAAACATAAAATAAGCGAATGCATCAATTATCAAAGCACTCACAATTATTACGTTAATAACAGTCAGATGAAATTGTTCTATCAGTTGATCAACGAAAATCGGTTGTCTCTAAAAAGCATACGAAGGCAATACCGAAAGGGATTTTCAAGGAAAAAGAGGATGGTTTTATTTTTGAAAGATTTGGTGTCACAACTTCCGATACCGATCAAGGTCTTGTTAAAGAAGGTATTAAACAGGTTGAACTATAAAGGAAAGATATCAGATGAAGGATAGAAAATATGTCATTTATATCGGTGCCATGGTAATGCCGGATAAGAATGCCGGTGCTTTAAGAGCTGCGGCATTATCGAAAACACTGGTGGAAATCGGTTATAAACCAATTATTATCGGTCTTGATTACAATATTCCTGAGGGAAAAAACATACTGTCTACGCATAAAAAGTATTATGGCATAGACTGCTATGCAATTCCCTATCCTGACTGTATCAATGAATGGCTTCATAGAATGGTAAGTATAGGAAGCTTCTGCGAGGTTATGAAACAATATGGCATTAGTAGGATTTATGCAGTGATTGCCATGGATTATGAAGCCCTGTCCCTGATCCGGTTGAACCATTTTTGCAGGAAACATGGGATTTACCTGATTGCGGATAATATGGAGTGGTATGAAAAGTCCGGCTTTCCGTTTCCCAAGAACAGGATAAAGGATTGGGACACCAATTTACGGATGAAAAGAATTTATCCTCACATGAAAAACATGATTTGTATCAGCCGTTTTTTATATCTTTACTACAGTAAAACCGATAAATGCAAGAATATAGTCATGATACCTGTTACGGTGGATAAGTCGGAGCCAAAATGGAAGGAACTTCCGGTGTATCAGCCCAATGAGGTGTTTACATTGATTTATGCGGGCAATCCCGGTGAGCATTGCATCAAAGAACGCTTAGACTGGTTGATAAGGGCTGTCTGCAAGGCAAATGAAATTGGTTTATCCTGCAGACTTTTCATTGCCGGGGTGGAACAGCACTGGTTTGAAAGGCAATATCCTGAATTTAAAAACCGCAAAGGTTATTCGGGTATCAGCTACAAGGGAATATTAAGCCATAGGGAATGCCTGGTTGAAATCAGCAATGCAGATATGTTTACCATTATCAGAGAGGACCGTCTGGTGACCAGGGCGGGTTTTCCTACGAAGCTGGCGGAAGGCTTAGCTTGCGGAACACCGGTAGTTACCACCCCGTCCGGAAATATAGCTGAATTTATCCAGGGTTACGAGGTTGGGTATGTAACGAAAGGTTTTACCTATGAAGATATCGAGCGGATGTTATTCGATCTACTGAAACTAAACAAAGTGGAATTAATCGCACTTCATAAACAGTGCAAACAGTATGATCAATTGGATTACCTGAAATTTATAAATTATATGGAAACTTTTTTTCGTAATTTGATCCTATAGGAGTGATTCATCATAAATACCAACAGAACAAAAATTCATATCAATTTTCCTTTTCTAATGCTTGCTTATATCACAGTCTGGTGCCTTTCGCCCCCATTGTTTGTGAATGATATTGCACGGATTTTAGTCTTACTGTGTATTGTGGCGGTATTAGTAGGTGAAATATTTCAAAGTAAATTGTCAATCGGATATTTACTGGTCCTGATTTGTTATATGGGATTAACCTGCTTGATTGGACTTACTGAGCAAGGCATTAATTTTATATTTAATAATATCCAGTTATACATATTGCTGTTTATGGCCTTTCTATTTTCAAATCATTCGGATAATAGTAAGCTGGGAACGGATAAATACAGACTGGATATTATATTTACCATAACCTTATGTATCTATCCGGTTTGGATTATTAATTCTCTTCTCTCCTATGCGTCGAATCTGTATTTGGCCAGGGCACTTGCAGGCAGCAATATGGTGGATGAGTATTATTGGAGTCTAAAGGGGGTTGGGGGATATGGCATGATTTATTCTCTGGTTTTTTACAGCCTGGTACTCTTGTATTTGTTGCTGACCTATAAGAAGAATTTAAAGGGAATTAGGTTATTGCTGGTTATTTTTAACTATTTGATTTCTGTCGTAACTGTAATTAATGCCGGATACAGTATAGCGTTATTGGCACTCATTCTTGGTACGATGACACTTCTATTGATTAGAAACAATAATGTATTTAATATAATCAAAATCATATGTATTACTCTGGCCATCGTCCTTGTAGTCGATCTGTTTCTGGATCAAATACTGCAATATCTGGTTAATATTACACAGAGTACGTTATATGAGACAAAAGTAGCCGATATTATTTATTCCTTCCAGAGTGATAATACAAGCGGAACCTTAAATAACCGTTGGATCTTCTATCAAGGTTCCTTAGATAATTTTAAGGAACACCTGCTTTTCGGAACCAGTATACATGGATATTTAGATTATGGAGGACACTCATTTTTACTTGATATTCTATCCATGTTTGGCCTTTTTGGTGGGTTGTCTGTTTGTTATCTGCTTTTTAACTTTAATATAAAATGCATAAAAGGCAATAAGGCTTTTTCATTATCGATTACACTACTTATAACACTACTTTTTATCTGCTTGACAAATAAATTGGTGGCAGCCATGGGACCGGTTCTATATGTAATCTATCCGTTCATCGTAAATCTGGAAGGTGGAATTTATGAAAAATATCATAAGAATACTAATTAAAATAGCTGAGAGGATTTATGCAAGGATAGACCCAGAAAAATATATCAGACATATTGGAGTAAATTGCAGGGGAAAGGTGAGCATTTATGGCAACCCTTATGGACATTTCGGTACGGAACCCTGGATTATTACCATAGGAGACAATGTACACATTACAAAGGAGGTTGAATTCATCACGCATGATGGAGGCACCTTGATTTTCCGTAGCCAATATCCACGACTAGAGATAACTAAGCCAATCCATGTCGGGGATAATGTCTATATCGGAGTAAGAAGTATCATTTTACCGGGCGTTACGATTGGGAGTAATGTTATCATCGGGGCAGGCTCTGTTGTGACGAAGGATATTCCGGATAATTCTGTAGCGGCCGGTGTTCCTGCCAGAGTAATTAAGTGCAGTGAGGAGTATTTAAATAAAATTAAAAGAGAATCTTTGGAGATCGGAGACTTCTCAGGTAAAGAGAAGGATAAGGCCCTCCGTAAAATCTATGGTCATAAGAAAGGCTAGTGGGTGGCAGGATGAAAGTTTTATGGGTAACCAATCTTATATTTCCGGTGATAGCGAAAGAACTGAAGGTCAGCCACAGTGCGAGCGGAGGGTGGCTTTATTATTTTGCGGAACTACTGAGTCAGAAAGAAGATATAAGTTTGGGAATCGTATCGGTTTATTCCGGCAAGGAATATAAAGTTCTAAAGAAGGACAGAATCACTTATTTTCTATTGCCGATCAACGCAAGAATGAAGTTGATTGGTTCCGGCAAAATACAGCTTTATCTTAGAAGGCTGAGACAAGCATTTCATCCGGATATCATACATATACATGGAGCAGAGTTACCTCTCGGATTGTACTTTCTCGATTATTTTCCGAATACAAAGGTAGTCGTTAATATACAGACCCTATCGTGCCGGCTCGAGAAAGAGATGGACGGAGGCTTAAAAAGTCGTGATTTTCTAAGATATTGTTCACCCAGAGAATGTCTGAAATTAAAGTCTCATTCCATGAGGAAGCTTTATGCCAGACTCCGTACCGTGAATGAGCATAACTATTTTCAAAGAATTCGATATGTCATAGGTTCAACTTTATGGGATGAAACCTTTATCAGGTACAACTATCCTCATATAAAATACTTTCGATGTCAGTATCTGTTTAGAGAAAGTTTTTATAAGAAGGAGAAATGGTCTTATGATCAGGCAGAGCCTAATTCCATTATAACCGGCCAGGCAGCAACACCGAGTAAAGGCATGCACGTTTTACTGAAAGCGGTATATTATGTTAAAAAGGAGATTTCTGATGTAAGGCTTTATATTCCGGGGCCGGATATGTTATCCAAGCCGTTTCTTAACAATTACAGCTATGCGAAATACCTGAGGAGCTTGATTGCGAGATATAAACTTGATGAAAATGTTATATTTACCGGAAGCCTAAGTGAAGAGGAAATGGCTGACCGCATGAAAAAGTCCCGGATTGTGGTTGTTCCTTCTGCAGTGGAGTTGGGCTCTTCTGTGTTGTGTGAAGCAATGCTGCTCGGAGTTCCTGTAATAGCAGCTTTCCGGGGCGGAATGACAGAAAAATTCCAACATGGTATTAGCGGATATTATTATGATTATCCGGAAGTTTTTCTTCTTGCCGAGTATATGGGGAGGCTGCTTACAGACAAGAAGCTGGCTTCAGACTTCTCAGTTAATGAAATAATTACAGCGCAGCACGAACATGGGTATGAAAAATGTTGTAGGGAGTTCTATGAAACCTATCGGCTTATCTATATGGATGGAAGGGAGGTCAGCGATGGAACGATGTAATGTACCTGTTGCACTCATTTTTTTTAACCGGCCGCAAACATTAAAAAAGGTATTTGATGCAGTGGCACAGGTTCAACCAAAGCAGCTGTTTTTCATCCAGGATGGACCAAGGGAAGGCCATGAAGAGGATGCTGTAAATATCGTAAGCTGCCGAAAAATTGTAGAGGATATCACTTGGGATTGTGAAATTTATCGCAATTATTCCGAGATTAATTTAGGCTGTGGGGAACGTCCGAGAAGCGGTATTACCTGGGTCTTTGAACAGGTAGACAGAGCTATTATTTTAGAGGATGACTGCGTTCCCGAATTGTCCTTTTTCCGTTTCTGCGAGATATTATTAGAAAAATATGAAATGGATACCAGAGTAGGAATGATCTCAGGACTGAATCATTTTGTTCAATGGAATACCGGCGGCAGCAGTTACTTCTTTTCGAAAGCCGGAGCCAACAGCGGTTGGGCTACCTGGAAAAGAGTATGGGTTACCTATGATTTTCAATTAAAGCTTTTAAAGAATCAACATGTAATCCGATTATTGAAGGGAAGCTTTTTAACGAAACGGATTGAAAGAGCCATCGTGAAACGCTTTTTACATACACGAAAGCGAATAGAACATAAGGAAAAAATATCTTACTGGGATATCCAACTGGAAGCGAACAAATATCTTTACCATTGGCTGGCTATCATTCCGCAGAAAAACATGATCTGCAACATCGGTACAGGAGATGGAGCAACCCATAATAAAGCAGAGAGCCCTTTTAACCATTTACCGGTTTATCATCAGGAGCACTTGATCCATCCTAAATACCTGATGCAGGATGTTCTCTATGACAGAAAGTATTACCGCATCATATATCCTGCTATTAGTAAACGTATTTATCTTAAGTTAAGGAGTTTGAAATAATGGATGCCATTCATTTTTGTATCATTATGCCCGTTTATAATAGTCAGAATTATCTTTCGGGTGCAATCGAAAGTGTATTAAATCAGACTTACAAGAACTTCACCTTAATCCTAATCGATGATGGTTCTACCGACCAAAGCAAAGAGCTTTGTGATCAATATTCCTTAATGGACCCAAGAATCCGACTGATTCTTAAAAAGAATGAGGGAATAAGCAAAACACGTAATCTTGGGATTGATCTTGCGGAAGGTCATTATATCTATTTTATGGATCATGATGATAGATTCCATCCAATGGCATTAAAAATTTTGCATACTTATCTGAGCGAGGAAGCCCCGGATATATTAATGTTCGGAGTTAAGCTGATTAATATGAAAAATGGTATAAAAACCTGCCAAACGGAACGAAAGCTGCCGGATTTCTACTTAACTACAAAGAGTGAGATTAACTCCGCTTATGCGATGCTTTTAGAAAAAGGTATGCTGTTTTGTGTATGGGATAAGGTATATCGTAGCGATTTTATAAAGGAAAATCATAGCTACTTTAACCCGGTCTTTACGAATGGTGGCGAAGATCTGGACTTTAATCTTCAGCTATATCCATATCTCACCAGGCTTATGAACATCGGAGATGTACTATACGAATATTATTTACGGGATACGCAGAGTACATATAGAAAATTTAACCCCAGGATCTATGAACAATCCATACGAAACCTACAATCTATTGTAGCAACTGCGAATAAGGTGGAGGTAGATGTCACGGAATATGGGTACTTAAGATATATTGAGTATAAACTGAGATTACTTTTTATGTTGGGACACAGGGACTGTGCTTATTCGTTACGGGAAAAAGTTTACCTTTGCAGAAAAAAATTCCGAGGCGATGGATTTACTAATAATTATAAGAAAAAAGCATATCAGCACTACTTGAGAACACCCAGAAATTCGTTAAAAAAGAAACTGTTAGTTAGCGCGGTATACTTTAAATGTTATTATCTTGCACTAATGTTAATAAAATATTATTCGATAAGTCGGTGAGATGTATACGAAGTGTAAACTCAATCAGAAATATTTCTTACAGCCTGGCGGGGCAGATCATCAGTAACCTATTGAGCTTTATTAACCGCACGGTATTTATTCATACGATAGGCGTTTCTTACCTGGGGATCAATGGGCTGTTTGCCAGTATATTTAGCTTTTTATCGCTGGCAGATCTTGGTATTGGCAGTGCAATTGCTTATAGTTTATATGATCCCATTGTAAAAAATGATACCCGTAAAATTAATATACTCATGGAACTATATGGGAAAGCCTATAAAATAATCGCTGGTGTCATAGGCATCACCGGGATCGCCCTGATACCTTTTTTACCACGAATTATTAAGCATATGCCGGATATACCATATTTAAGAATCTTCTATCTACTGATGCTTTCTTGTACCGTAGCCTCTTATTTGTTCTCTTATAAGAGAACGATGGTATTATGTGATCAAAAGGCATATATTAACGAAAAAAATGTATACCAATTTACTATCATGCAAACACTTCTGCAAATTTTATTGCTGGTTGTAACGAAAAAATATGTACTTTATTTGGTAACTGCAACCGTTTGCACCGTGATCTCCAATATCTCTATTTCAATTAAGGTGAATAAAATTTATCCTTTCTTAAAGGAAAAAACGAATGAAAAGCTTGATGAAGGTACGAAGAAGGTCATAACTAAAAATATAATTGCCATGGTTTTGCATAAAATTTCAGGCATTGTAGTCTACTCCTCCGATAACATCATAATTTCCACGTTCATCGGAATTAACATGGTGGGTATATACTCTAATTACTATATGATTATGCAGTTAATCTCCAATATACTTGGACGAATGTTCAATGCTATAACAGCAAGCGTGGCCAATTTGTTAGTCGTTGGTTCTCTTGAGGATAAAAGAAAAAATTTTGATAGCATTTATTTTTTAAATTTTTGGATGATTACACAGTGTACGGTATGCTTTTATTTTCTTTTGGATCCCTTCATTACCTTATGGATCGGAAAAGATTATCTTTTAAACAGGTTGACAACGGTTTTACTGGTTATTTGGTTTTACAACCAATCCATGAGATATACCGTAGGAGTATTTAAAAATACCGCAGGATTATATTGGAACGACAGATTCAAGCCAATATTCGAATCTTTAATTAATCTGGTTTTTTCAATTATTTTATTAAATAGATTTGGAATTGCCGGTGTTTTTATGGGAACTCTCATTAGTTTAATAACGACAAGCCTCTGGGTTGAGCCCTATATTGTTTATAAGCATGTATTAAAACAAAAATTTATAAAATTCTTTATTACCTACACCGTTTACATAGCAGTCTGCGGTTTGGAAGTGATGTTGGTTCATTTATTATGTATTCCTTTTACTGAGGTAACGATAAGGAATTTTATAATAACTTTTATGATCTGTTTATTGATACCGAATGTCACCATACCTTTACTTTTTTTAAAAACGCAGAGGCTTCGTAATGCCATCAATTATACAAAGCCAATCCATCAAAATCTTGAGAAACTAAAGGATATGGTAAGGCTAAAGGAAAGGCAACTGATTAACCAATATGTGAAAGAGAAAAGCAGTTTAGAAATTGGGGATAGGAATATGGAGCAGATCAAGGTCGGAATTGTAGTTGTAACCTATAACCGTAGGGAGATTTTAAAGGATACGCTGGAGCATATCAGAAATCAAACCTACCGGAATTTTACGGTTTTTATTATAGATAATGCAAGTACGGATGGAACGGGAACCTATATGAGGGCATTTACGAAAGATAACTCTTCTTTTCATTACTATAAGCTAAAAAGAAATCTTGGAGGCTCTGGGGGTTTTTATCATGGAATAAAGCTGGCTTATCAGTCCGGAGTCGATTATATATGGGGGATGGATGATGATGCATGGGCCAAACCGGAGGCTCTTAAGGTCCTGGTCGAAACCATCGGAGGTTTGGAAGGGAAAACCTGCCTGGTTTCTGACACATCACAAAACCGGAAGAAAAATGAGCCTACCGAGCGTCTTAGACGCGAAAATAGAATAATACCGCAAAAAACCTTTATGTTTTTAGGCTTTTTTATTCCAAAACAACTGGTGGAGGACATCGGCTATCCCCGGAAGGATTTATTCCTTTATTTTGATGATTTCGATTATTCGAAGAGAGCCGTAAAAGCCGGTTATCAGATCTATAGGGTAAAGGATTCGATATTAGAGCACCCGGATATGATGCAGGAAACAAAGAAGTTCACCCTTATGGGGAAAAAATTCACAATTCAGAAAATGCCGGAGTGGAAATGGTATTATTATATGCGTAACGGAATACTGATCTATCCTAAGAAAGAGAGGGACAGCAGATTGTTCCGTAAATATCATCTAAAAACCTTGGTTGGTGTAATGATTGCCTATCCGAAATGCTTTCCTGCGGCATTAGCCGGTTATATTGATGGAAAAAGGGGAGTAGAGGGCAAATCGAAACGATATCCGAAATGATACCCAGATTGCTTCGTTGAAAGGTTGAATTAAAATGTTAAAGAAAAGCTATGCAGCTGTAGATATTTTTAAATTTATCTGCAGCATAATGATCATTGGAATCCATTGTCCGCCTTTCTTAAGTTTTCATAGGTACATCATCTATTGGGGTCTTTTCCCGATGAGAATTGCAGTGCCCTTCTTCTTTATGACAGCGGCTTACTTCCTTTTTCAGAAATTGAAAGAACAAAATACGGAGCAGCTGAAATGGTCTGTTATGAAAGCATATACAATCAGGATCGGGAAACTGTGGATCTTCTGGTCCATCATCTATTATATAATACGCTTGACGCAGATCGACCTGATGGATAAGAGTGTAATTATGTGGAATATGAAGGTGATTGCACGAGATTTTATATTTAGTGGGATAAGCGGTCATTTATGGTATATGCCCGCTTTATTGACTTCTTTACTACTCATCTATTACCTTCAGAAAAAATTCAGTTCGAAAATTATCCTTGTCTTTGCAGGAATTTTATACGTGATAGGGTTACTGGGAAATACCTATCAGTTTTTGTTGCCGGAGAGGCTTCTACCCTATTATGAGAAAATGAAAAATTATATCGTGGGCACGAGAAATGGTCTGTTTTTTGGCTTTCTTTATTGTATCATCGGAGCAATGCTGGTTACGATCGAAATCGATCGTATTAGAAAAAGGTTCCTGCAGTTTATGCTAGCAGTATCGGTAGTATTCATGCTTTTGGAATTTGCACTGGTATTGCGGTATCGAATTGGCAACTTAATATCGACGGATTTGTGGATGGGAACCGTACCGGTTACATTATTTTTATTTATGCTACTTTTAAAATCAAAGCTAAGAACGAGTCCTCATACAATATGGATGAGAAAAATGAGCTTAACTATTTATCTGTTTCATCCGGCATTCATAACGATTTTTGGTATTATCTTTCCCAGTGTGGGGATAGGTACCTTAGAGGAAAACAGTGCAGTATACTTTATTTCTGTCACTGTGTCGTCTGTTATCTCTGCGATAATCGTAGAAGGTTTTAAGAATCGCTTTATAAAACTTAAGGCTATGAATTGACCGGATTTATAACCGGAGGAATATCAAAGGAAAGAAAGTGTAAGAAATATGCCGTTCATCAGTATCATAATCCCTGTTTACAACAGCGAAAAATATCTTAATAACTGTATTGAATCCGTATTACAGCAGACGCTTACAGAGATAGAAATTATTCTGATTGATGACGGATCCGTCGATAACAGTTTTCGGATATGTGAGGAATATTCCAAACGGGATAAGCGTATTATTCTGATCCATCAGCATAATAAAGGACAAAGCGTTGCCAGAAATATCGGGTTAAAGCTGGCTAGCGGTAGCTACATCTTCTTTCTGGACAGTGATGATAGGTTATATCAACCGGATACCTTAGAAAATATGTACAAAAAAGCAAAAAAAATACAATGTGATTTATTAATCGGACAGTTCTACTGCGAGAATAAGGAGAATCATCTGGAGGAGTATTTTGACGAAACGAAGCTAATAAGCGGAAGAGAAGCTTTGATAACACTATTGAAGGATAAAAAGTTCCAAGGAGTCGTCTGTTCAAATCTGTATGAACGAAAGTTGTTTATACATCATGGATTATTATTTAAAGAAGGATATATTCTCGAAGATGAAGAGCTGTCACCGAAACTGTTCTATTATGCAGATAGGGTAGGGGTATTTAAGAATTTTAGCTATTATAGAACTAAAAACGAAAATTCCACAACGCAATCGGAGACGGAGACAGCAATATTTAAGAGAATTAGGGGATTGATCATGGTTTCCGCCAGTCTCTGGAATTTTTTTGTTAATGGTGATCATTCTACGGAGGAGGAAAAACAAATTATGAACCGTCGAGCTGTTATATTTTATCTTATGGCCGCATTATCCTCCTATAAAATAAAAAAGCAGAACTATATTCAACGGACTGAAATAGAATTAATTAACAGTAATATATTAAAGAAGATGAAAATATTCGATATAAAAACCGGCATTCTGTACTGGGTAGTCAAAATTTTTGGTAAGAAGACCGTAATAAGGTTATTAAGAAATATTGGAAGGATTACGAAATTTTAACCATTATGAAATACAAGCGGCTGCATTTTCTGTAGCCGAACCTCAGAAAATGCAGCATATATTATCCTAATTTTCGTTATTAGTGTTAACGTCTTAGCCAGAAGAATAACCTTCTTAGTAAGCCGAAGACTACGCCAAGAACAATAACAATTAATGTACTTAACAGTGCGTAGTTCCTGGTAAAGCTTAAACAGCCGAATTCAATAATCAAATCCGCAACGGTTCTTACTCCGTGGAAGAAATATAATCCGGTGATCATGATGATGAATGTTAAAAAATCAAGAATTAATGCAACATTCCAATTGATTTCTGTCCGGAACCGAGCGGCTATGCTGAAAGCCAATGCACCGATTAATCCTGGTACAATTAGTACTAAAAAATACTGAAAAAGGTTAAAGAAATCCATGATTTTACTCCTTTCTATTATAAATTATTTGTTCTGATATTATTCTATGACGAAGGCAGATATTTGTTACAAAAAGGCGAATATAGTTTCACTATGCAACATTGTACTTAGCTGATCCACACAAAGGATGTTTCATTTCATCAAACGGAAGGAAATTGATATGTTTAAAGGAAAAACCCTCTTTATATCAGGGGGAACAGGAAGTTTTGGAAATGCTGTTTTAAAGCGTTTTTTAAATTCGGAAATCAGTGAAATCCGCATTTTTTCAAGAGATGAGAAAAAGCAGGATGATATGCGCAGATATTATAAAAATGATAAGATCAAGTATTACATAGGAGATGTCAGAGATAAACAATCGATAAAGAACGCCTTATATGATGTGGATTATATCTTCCATGCGGCTGCCTTGAAACAGGTACCCTCCTGCGAGTTTTTCCCGCTTGAGGCAGTGAAGACGAATGTAATTGGAACGGATCATCTTTTAGGAGCTGCCATAGAATGTAGTGTAAAGAAAGTTATATGTCTGTCAACGGATAAAGCAGCCTATCCGATTAATGCGATGGGCATTTCGAAAGCAATGATGGAGAAGGTACTCATAGCCAGAGCAAGAACCGTGGATTCGGGTGAAACCATGATCTGCTGTACCCGTTATGGTAATGTTCTTGCGTCCAGAGGCTCTATTGTCCCCTTGTTCATTGAACAGATCAAAGCCGGGCTGCCACTTACGATAACCAACCCGAATATGACACGATTTTTAATGAGTCTTGAGGAAGCGGTGGAACTGGTTGTATATGCATTTGAACATGCAAAGTCCGGTGATATTATGGTGCAGAAGTCGCCTGCCTCCTCAATCGGTGATCTGGCGGAAGCACTCCTGGAGCTGTTTCATGCTTGTAATGATATTAATATCATTGGTACGAGACATGGTGAAAAGCTATATGAAACCTTACTTACGAAGGAGGAATATTTTGTAGCAGAAGATTTGGGTAGCTATTACCGCGTTCCGGCGGACAAAAGAGATTTAAATTATGATAAATATTTTATTGAAGGAAACCCGGATCTAACAAATGAGGAGGAATACAACTCCAACAATACACTGAGGTTAAATATAGAGCAGATCAAGGAGAAATTATTGTCACTGGATTACGTAATAAATGAACTGAAAGAGCGCTAATGGAAAGCTTGGCGTCGGAGGAGTGTGAAAAATAAATTTTCACACGCAAATTTGTGCCTGCAGCCCAAAGTTTGCAGGCTGAGAAAGGCATGGTAATTTCTATGAAAATTTTAGTTACCGGAGCAAAGGGATTTATCGGTAAGAACTTAATGGCAAAGCTTAAATTTCAAGATAATCTGGAGGTTTTCGCATATGATACGGATACGGAGCCTTCCTTGCTTGAGACTTATTGCAGAGAAGCAGAATTTGTTTTTCACCTGGCAGGCGTAAATCGACCGAAAAACGTATCTGAATTTATGGAAGGTAACTTTGGATTTACGGAGAGGTTAGTATATTATTTAAGTAAAAATGATAATCCCTGCCCTATCATGTACGCTTCATCCATACAGTCTGATTTGGATAATGATTATGGTAAAAGCAAGAAAGCGGCAGAAAATCTATTATTTCAATATTGTAAAAAAACAGAAGCAAAAGTTTTAATCTATCAGTTTCCAAACATATTCGGTAAGTGGTGCAGACCGAATTATAACAGTGTAATAGCAACCTTCTGTCATGATATAGCCCATGACCTTCCGATTCGGGTAGACGACCCTGATACCGAGCTAAAGCTGGCTTATATCGATGATACAATAGAGGAATTGCTTCGAGGCCTTTATGGAAATGAAACGAGGAAGGGGGATTATTGTGTTATCTCTCAGACCTATATGGTTACACTGGGTACCATAGTGAAATTATTATATTCCTTTGAGAAGGCTGGTATCGAACGGACAATTCCGGATATGTCGGATGGATTCACGAAAGCATTGTATAGCACTTATACCAGCTATCTGCCGGAAGATAAAATATGTCATTCACCTGCCATCAGCGAGGATAACAGAGGGGTATTTATGGAATTTATTCGTACGTTAAACCAGGGGCAGATTTCGGTAAATACCATAAAACCCGGATATGTGAAAGGGAATCACTGGCATCATACGAAATGTGAAAAGTTTCTGGTCGTCAGCGGTAAAGGCGTCATACGGCTAAGAAATTATTATTCTGATCAAATTCTTACGATTGACGTGAGCGGCGATAAAATGACTGTGGTAAATATTCCGGCTGGTTTTATACACAATATTGAAAATCTGGGAGATACGGATATGGTTACGCTGATCTGGGCAAATGAATGCTTTAATCCGGAAAAGCCGGATACTTATTATTCTGTGGTTTAAGGCTGGAATTCTTCGGCAGATGGGGGCATTATGAAGAAACTAAGGGTCATGACTGTAGTCGGAACGCGTCCGGAAATAATCAGGTTATCGTCTGTAATAAAGCGACTGGAGGAGTCGGATGCTGTCGAACATGTCCTGGTTCACACAGGTCAGAATTATGATTATGAATTGAATGACATATTCTTTCAGGATTTAAAGCTTAAGAAAGCGGATTATTATCTGAGTGCGGTCGGAAGCTCTGCTGTTGAAACCATTGGTAATATTCTTATTCAGATAGACCCGGTGCTTGCAGAAGTAAGACCGGATGCCTTTTTGATACTGGGGGATACCAACAGCTGCTTGAGTGCGATAGCGGCGAAACGCAGGCATATTCCTATATTTCATATGGAGGCGGGAAACCGTTGCTTTGACCAAAGAGTTCCCGAGGAAACCAATCGGAAAATAGTGGACCACATCTCAGATATCAATTTAACCTACAGTAGTCTGTCAAAGGATTACTTGATAAAAGAAGGCTTTCCTGCAGATAGAATCATTAACACCGGAAGTCCCATGTTCGAAGTCATCAATTTAAGAAAGGATGATATTGGGAAGTCGGAAGTGCTTTCGCAGCTGTCGCTCATGCCTGGGCAGTATTTTGTTGTATCAGCCCATAGGGAAGAAAATGTGGATTCGGAGGTACATCTACAGCTACTGATCGAGAGTCTGAATGCCGTAGCAGAGAAATATCAGCTGTCGATGATTTTCAGCACTCACCCGAGAACCAGGCACAGATTGTTGGAATCGAAGAGGAAGCTACATCCGCTAATTCAAATTCTGAAGCCATTTGGTTATCATGATTTTTTACAATTGCAAAAAAACGCGAAGGCGGTTATCAGTGATAGCGGAACCATCAGTGAAGAAGCAGCTATCTTAGGAATTAAGGCTCTAAACATTAGGCAGGCACATGAAAGACCGGAGGCCATGGAGGAAACGGCTGTGATGATGACAGGATTAACGAAAGACAGAATCCTGCAGGGACTAAGCGTATTAGAGACCCAATCAAACGATAAGCTTCGCTGCCCGAAGGAATATCTGATGCCAAATGTTTCAGAAAAGGTACTTCGTATTATATTATCCTATACCGATTATGTGAATCAAGTTGTGTGGAGAAAATAATAATATAAAAATATACCGTCTTCCGGCAGGAATCAATAGGTCGAATTCTTACCGGGAGACGGTTTCAATTTGAGAGTTAGCCAATAAGCCTGCGAACGAACATAAACGAACCAGTCTGCAAACAGACTTCCATTAAACTTTAATTTTAAGTTGCTGTCCAACGAGTATTGTCGTTGATTTTAGTGAATTCCAGGTCATGATTTCTTTATAGCGTTTCGAGTCTCCCAGAAATTTTTTACTAATTTTACTCAGGGAATCTCCTTTTACTACGGTATATATTTTATACTGTGCAACAATTAATTGCTGTCCGACCTCAATACGATTAACATCGGTAATGAGATTTAATTTGGCCAGATTATATACCGTAGTATTGTGTTTGGTAGCAATTTTACTTAAGGTATCTCCGGATTGTACATAATAATACTCATAATAAGGTTTCGTCGGATCAGGAGTACCCGGTGGTGTAAGGATTCCCTTATCAAGTAAATAATTCACCAATCCACTCGCAATTTCCTCGGCACACTCATTCCAGAATTTCATATTAGCCATTAAGTCCTGAGCTTCATGCTCATTTGTCATAAATGCAAGCTCGCATAGGATGGAGGCTGAGGTCTTCATTGTATTACAGTTACACATAGCCAGTGCCTGCCTGCTGATTCCTCTGTTCGTCTGCTTACTGCCTTTTACCAATTCTCTTATGATATAATTAGCCAGCATACTGGAATCTTCCGGATATTTATTATGGATATAGATACCAACCCCGGAAGTGCTGCCAAATTTGGTACTCGAATCTGTAGAAGCATTAAAATGAATCGATATGGAATAGCTGCATTTTGCTTTTTTGATTTTATTCTGGCGTGAAGAAAGCGATTCGTCGGTATCATCTTTGGAATTACTATCGTTCCATCCGGTTTTTAATACATCAAACCCACGGGTAATCAGTTTGTCATACAATAGATTGGCAACGCCAACATTAGCAAAATGTTCCCGGTATTGTTCACCGATCTTAACATCAACCTTACCGTCAAAATCAATATCTACATTTTTCTTAAATGGCGGAGTGCGTTTTCCGGCGGTGTAACTGCCATGTCCGGCATCGATAGCCACTTTTATTTTTGCCATGTTTTCACCTCTTCTCAATACTTTAGGATATTTGTATCTCCTCTAGTAGGAAAAATATTATTCAAAGCCTGTTTCTAAAAAAATACATAATCAACCAGAATAATTTATTTTTCTTAATATCATACTCAAATATCCTGTCCATGGTTACTGGGATGAAGGTGAGTGGATTAACAGGTTAATTTAAAAATTGAGTAGATTAGAATAAAATACCACTTTTCTATTTCATTTTTCCATAAAATGTAGTAAAATATATAAATAATATATGCAAATTTTGTCGAATTATTACATTGGGTGAACTTACTTATGATAAAAATAGCTATCTGTGATGATGAACTGAAAGAATTGAATAAAACCAAAGAAATGAGCCAGTCTTTTGTAAATCGGCACACAGAAATGAAGTTTCAAATAACTGCATTTTCTTCACCGACACAGCTGAAGGATAATATGGAGCAGGAGCAGTTCGACATAGTTCTGCTGGATATTTATATGCCAGAAATGACGGGTACCGAGCTTGCCCGCATATTTCGAGAGCGAAATGCAAAATGTCAGATTATTTTTTTAACCACATCGCTTGCTCATGCGGTGGAGGCATTTTCACTTCATGCAGCTCATTATCTGGTAAAGCCATATAAACAGGAACAATTTGAGGATGCGATGACAAAAGCAATCACTGCGATGGAAAAACAGAAAAATGCACAAATTGTTGTAAAGACGATCTTGGGAGGGATGCAAAGGATTGACCTTGCAGATTATGTTTATTCTGAAACGGAGCGGCATGTACAAAGAATTTATCTTTCTGACGAAAGATGCCTGCAAATCCGCATTTCCTGCATGGAGTTATTTGAAAAACTTTCCAATGATAAACGATTTTTTAAATGCGGAAGCACCTACATAATAAATCTTGGGCATGTTGAAGAGGTCTCAACCCGTTACATTCAGTTTGGAAACGGAAGGCAGATACCCATGCAACGCCGCCAATATAAAGAGCTGTTGGAAAGATATACCGGATATTTTGTGGAGGATATTTAATCATGGATTTTGCAGCTTTCCTTATGCCTGTTATTTCCCTGTTGACAGCACAAATAACTACACTGGAATTAGCAAGGTTTCGCTTCCCACCTAAGAAATTATTTATCATACTTAGCTTGGAGATGTTGATACAGACAGCATTAAATGCGCCAATTCTTATCTTTACCGGACTTGAACAATATGCGTTATGGTATATTTTGGTGATGGATGTACCGGCAGCGATTACGTTTTTTTATATATCGGAGCGACGGGATTTACGTGATATCTTCACTATCCTGGTTACCATCTATGTTAGTTTTATTATATCAATACCCTCCAAGTGGATTTCACAGCAAAAAGGCGACAGCTACTTATGGTATAATTTATCCCGGATTATTATTTTTGCTTTTATGTATCTGATCATACATTTTTTCATACGGAAGCGTTACCTGCAGCTACAGGATGAGATTGAAAAAGGCTGGGGAATTTTCAGTATACTCCCGTTTATCGGAGGATTATTGCTCTACTTTGAATATATGCAGTATAGTAAGAACGGTAATTTCTCCATGGTTTTCATGAGGTGTCTGATAACCATAATTATCATGATGACGGTTTTCGTTGTATTCAGTTATGTTTTTGACCAACTGCATGAAAAATATCTGGTACTGGAGCAGAAACGTATACTGGACATGCAAAACAAAGCGCAGCGAGATCAATTTGAACATCATAAGGAAGCTTCGGAGATAACGAATCGTCGTTGGCATGATATGCGCCATAATATACTGGAGATCATTGAATTATTAGAGAACGGTAAAGCTGAAATAGCGATTTCTTACTTAAAGGAACAGCTTGGTGTAGGGGAAATTCATAAAGAGATGTACTGTCTGCATCCGGCAGTAAACAGTATACTCTGTCTCTGGTCTGAACGGGCTAGAAATACCGGAATTGATGTAGTAATACGTACGAATGTGCCTGAAAATCTGGCGATAGAACCTATGGAGATATCAGCATTGTTTGCAAACGCTTTCGAAAATGCGTACGAAGGGTGCCAGCGGATTCCAGAAGGGATACAAAAATTTATTAAGGTAGATGCCAGGTATAATGGTAAACAGTTTGCGATCAGTGTTATGAATTCCTGCCTTGAAAATATTGAATTTGAAGGTGATTTGCCGGTTTCTTCGAAGAAGGGCGGCGGTATCGGAACACGAAGCATGGCCTATACAGTACAGCGCTTTCACGGAACCAAATATTTTGTAGCAAAAGATGGAGTTTTTACCGCCAGATTTCTCCTCAATTTATAATTTTTATAAGGAACATAACCACCTTGCACTATGATTAAGCTGAAACGGCTTAATTATATATGCAGGGTTTTATTTTTGTGACCAAATATGCTATATAGTGACCAATTGTGCCTGCAATATTGCATTTTTCGTCAGGCGAGCTATAGTATAAACAATGATTGTCATTTGTCGTATAGGAGGGATACTTTATGTCATATTCAAACTTAGACAAGACCACAGAAGTGGAAGGCTGCTGTAGTGCAATTCCTGTCAAATCAACTGATTACTGTCGATATTTTGTAAAGCACCCACATACATTACTTCAGCGAAAAGAATGCTGGACCTGCAGGTATAGCGACTTTGGTATTGACACAGGAACGGTAAACGACAAGGGGATCTGCAGATATCAAATTTATCGGTCATATAAATATTAAATATCTTATATCTATCTCAAATATCTATCTCAAAAATAAATGAAGCTGTATGGAATTATTAAAGGGAGTGATTAAAGGATGAATTTTGAAGATATCTATAATCAAGCGATAAAAACTTCACAAAATCTGGTAGAGGACGTTAGATTCAGCAGAAGTATCACCACGGAGGTGATAAAGAATTGTTCGGAACAAATTTGTCTATATCTTGATACCAATACGAATATTTTGTCCTTACTGAATACCGTTCAGGATAAGTATCCATATATGTTTTCGCATCCGGTCAATGTAGCCTTTATTTCATGTGCCATAGGAAAATGGATGAATATCGATCGAACCGAGCTTATTAATCTGGTCTGTACCGGTTTACTTCATGATATCGGTAAAGCTAAAATCAGAGACAGTATACTGAATAAGCCGGGAACACTGTTAGCAGCGGAAATGGAAATAATGAAAACACATCCGGCCATAGGCTATAAGCTTTTGGAAAGCCTAGGTTCTTTGGAAACCGATATACTTTTAGGTGTTTTATCCCATCATGAGCGACAGGATGGTTCTGGGTATCCTAACGGCCTTAAGGGAAAGCAAATTAGCATATTTGCCAGGATTGTTGCGGTTGCGGATGTTTTTAGTGCAATAACCTCCACAAAGGCATACAAAATGAAAACCTCCTTCTTTAAAGCGGTCGAAGAGATACAGGAAAACAGCTTTGGTTATCTTGACCCGCAAATCTGCCAGATCTTTATGAATCATATTTTGAATTATTACTGCGGAAGCCAGGTACGGTTAAGCAATGAGCTGGTGGGGGTAATTGTCTATATCAATCCCACAGAAAAGACGAAACCGGTGGTCCGATGTGAGAACAGCTTTTTTAATTTAACGAAAGAGCGGCATTTGGAGATTGTGGATATCCTATCTTAGGCGTTTGCGAATCAATCTGGTTTTTGCTATTGTACACACAACACATGCTATTCCTTCGCTCCAACGCTTCCTACGGGCTTAACTTCCGCTCCGGAGTAGTATATGTTGTGTGTACAAATAATATAGAATATGAGTTTCGCAATTGCCTATGATATCCTATCTTAAAGAAAGGATGACCGATATTGTAGCGGTGTAATGAAAAATTGCTTTTTAAAATGCTTATTAAAGGAAGGAGCATCTCGAAATCCGCAGGAATATGCAATCTCTGTAACACTTAAATCAGATTCCTTTAAAAGCTTCTGTGATACATTCAGCCGGTAACGGATTAAATACTGTTGTGGTGAGACTTTTTGTTCCGCTACAAATAATTTGTAGAGATAGGTGCGGTCGATGGAAAGAAATTTTGCCACGTCCGCTATCTTTATATCATAGGTGTAATTGTTGTGGATATAATCCAGTGCCTTACGTATAAGTGCTTCATAAATATGCTTTTCAGATTTTTTAACCGTCTGATACATATGGGAAAAGCAGAGATAGAGTTCTCCAAGATAGGTAAAGTCATTTCCGAGTCCTTCCGTAAAATTCTCAATCAGTGTTAAAAGATGATTTCTTAACAGACCATTGCTGTTATCGGTAAATATAAGATTAGTAACGGACAGACTGCAGTGCTTTAGTATTGTCGTAACATCATACCCATCAAAACCAATCCAGCAGTATTCCCAAGGGTCCATTTCATCTGCTGAATAAAGTGTACTGACACCCGGTGTAATTAAAAAACCGTCACCCTTCTTTAAATGATATGTGATACCGTCTGCATCATAAGTACCATGGCCACTTAGAATATAATGAAACAGGTAATGCGGGCGAATAGCAGGGCCAAAGTAGTGTGAGGGCTTGCATTGTTCATAGCCGCAGTGATAAAGTGTTAGCGGCCTGTTCATTATAACAGAACTCTCCGGTGCAAATGCTTCCTTCATAATGATCCCTCTTTCTCGTTAGTCAACATAATGACAATAATTTGAAACAAATAACAAAGCAATTTTTATATCACCATTATATAATGAATTGCATCAGATTACAAACAGAGAAGGAGGAATTCATTGTGGTAAAAATAACATTTATGGGGGCAGGAAGCACTATATTTGCAAGAAATGTACTGGGTGACTGTATGTGTACCCCCACCCTTAGGGATGCGGAAATTGCCCTCTATGATATTGACCCGAAGCGCTTAGAGGAATCAGAGATTATTCTGAAGGCTATCAACAAAAATGTAAATGAATCAAAAGCAGTAATTAAAACATATTTAGGTGCAGCGAACCGAAAAGAAGCATTAAGAGGCGCTGATTTTGTTGTAAATGCTATACAAGTAGGCTTCTATGACCCCTGTACGATCATTGACTTTGAAGTACCTAAGAAATATGGCTTAAGACAGACGATTGCAGATACCTTAGGAATCGGCGGCATTATGAGAGGACTTAGGACAATTCCTGTTTTGGAGGATTTTGCTCGGGATATGGAGGAAGTCTGCCCTAAGGCACTGTTCTTAAATTATACTAACCCAATGGCAATTCTGTCCGGATATATGCAAAGATATACGAAAATTAAAACGGTAGGCTTATGCCATAGCGTTCAGGGATGCTCATATCATTTATTAAAGGATCTCGGAATGGATGATAAAATAGAAGGCAGAAGTGATCTGATAGCCGGTATCAACCATATGGGCTGGTTGTTAGAGGTGAAAGATAACGCAGGCAATGATTTGTATCCGGAAATCAGAAGACGTGCAGAAGAAAAAAATGCAACACAGAAGCATCACGACATGGTTCGTTATGAATACATTAAGCATTTTGGTTATTACTGTACAGAATCCAGTGAACATAACGCGGAATATAATCCATTCTTCATAAAGTCAAAATATCCCGAAATGATTGAGCAATTTAACATTCCGTTGGATGAGTACCCAAGAAGATGCATCAATCAGATTGCAGGCTGGGAAAATGAGAAGAATAACATATTACAAAACGGTCAAATTACACATACCCGTTCCCATGAATATGCTTCTTATATTATGGAGGCCATGGTGACCAACCAGCCATACAAAATAGGCGGAAACGTATTAAATACCGGTCTTATCGATAACCTTCCGGCAGATGCATGTGTAGAAGTGCCTTGTATGGTGGACGCCCAGGGCGTAAATCCTTGTCATGTGGGAAGATTGCCGGTTCAGCTTGCTGCAATGAATATGACAAATATTAATGCTCAACTGATGACGATTGAGGCTGCGAGAACAAAGAAGAAAAAGGATATTTATCAGGCAGCGATGTTGGATCCTCATACGGCAGCAGAATTATCCATGAAGGATATCGTGAAAATGTGTGATGATTTAATTGATGCTCACGGTGAATACATGAGTATGTATCACTAAACCCTGGAACTGTCCAAAGAATTGAGACAAGGTAAGTGGGTAGTGTTATCCCATAAATAAGGAATTTACAAGGAAGCAATGTTATCGCCCTTATGATGAGAAAAGGATATTCTCAAAAGGGAGGTGATGTTACTTCCTTATTTTTGTGTCTTATTCACGGTATATTCAACAAAAACAACATATTAGTACTGAAGTGGAAGTCGGGGGTTATGGGTACGGTTAAATGGAAATGTTTTAATATTGTTTCCATTGGCTGATATCATGTATGATTTACATATAGAAAAACACACGGCTATGTACCTAAGATGAATGATAAGGTTACCGAATCCGTATTGGAGGAACATCAGTTTGTTAAGGATGACCAACCTACCAACGAAGAACTTAAAAATTAAAGTACGATGCATATCTAAATACAGTATGAACAACAATATGATTTAAGTGGAGGAGAATTTATGAAAAAATTTAAATTAAGTGCATTATTCATTATCGCAGCACTTGGTATCGCAGCTGTTGGATCTGCCGCATTATCCAGTTTGAACTTTGAACGTAATGTATCTGCAGGTCAGATTTTAGTGGACACCGATGCGAATGTAGCAATACAGATTTCAAATACATCAAACTATGTTGGACTTGTCAAAACCGATGCCGACGGAAAAGTTACCTTAAACCTAAATGAAGCAATTAACAACAATGCGAACGGAGGCTTCAACACGGATGCGGTATTTGCGATAGGGTCTGCTACAAGCGGTGCAATTAAAATTAAAAACAACTCTGACATTCCTATCACAGTAAGCATGACTAACGATGCAAGCACTAACAATGCAATTACGTTAAGTCCTGTAAATAGTTCAAGCTCCACCATTGCTGTCGGTTCATCCGGGAATTATTACTTCACAATCAATACCAATGGTCAGGATGCTTTAAAAACTCTAAATGCAGTACTTCATGTGGAAGGAAAATAAAGAGTAAACGGCTGCCCCTAAATACTTTCCAACAAAATCATGGGGTGTAATCAAATGAAAAAATTATTTTATGGAGCACTTATTGGTTTTATTTTTGCACTCGTCTTAGTAAGCACGAGTGCGAATACCATAAGTGCTCCTCTTCTAACCTATGTATATTCCGATAGTATGGAGCCTCTAATTAAAGTAAATGATGCTTTTCTTGTATGGCCATCCGGTGAGTATAAGGTCGGAGACATCATCATGTTCCGGCCGGTGGTCCTGCAAGCTCCTTATATCACTCATAGAATTATCGCCATCGGGGAAAATGGCTTCATTACCAAGGGGGATAATTCGCCCTATATGGATCAGGAAAGCGGTGAACCTGAGGTAATCGCAGAGCGGATTGCAGGTAAGGTTCTGACCTTCCATGGTCAGCCATTCATCATTCCCGAACTTGGTAAATTCTCATCAACGATACAAGCGGAGATGGGAAACCTCACAAAATATTTATCGGGTATATTCTTATTTTTGGGAATCATTGCGGCAGTGGTAGGAAATCGCAGGTCTATTCGCAAAAAAAAGCCTCGAAGAAGACGTCGTTTAAGAGATTTCTATCGCTATCTTGTGATAATCTCAATGGTTTTGGTTATGCTTAGTATATATTTTGGAGCACGGGTAACACAAGTGAAATATCTTGTCAGCGAATATCCCGGTGACCGGGGGGACCAGGTAGAGGTTAATCAACCCGGTGAGCTTTCGATGGTAATAAAAAATAATGGAATTATTCCCGTTTGGACAGTTTTAACAGGGGTTGCACCCTTGTATATTTCCGATGCTCCGGAATATATCGGTGCACGTTCGGAAGAGACCGTGTTTCTTAAAGTATCACCTCAGCGTGAAACCGGTATTTATCAGGGTTATGTACAAATTTTTCATTACCCAATTCTGCTGCCGCGCACGATCACGCTGAAACTGCATCAATGGAATCCGATTTATGCAATTCTGTCCCTTGGGTTGACCTTCGGTCTTTGGCTAAAGTTACTATTTAAATTACTAAGCCAAATTCACGGGTTTGAAGGATGGATTCCCCTTAAGTCAATTAAGGACAAGATAACAGACCGGCGTTATAAGCACCTAAGAGCAAAATTGATAGGAAGAAGGAGAGTCAGATGAGACATAAAAGTAAGATTGCAGCTTTGTTTTTTATTCTTAGCTTAGTATTCGCTCTGCTCTCGCTTCCGTTCAGTGGTGCCCTAACTCGGGGAAGTATGGACAGAGCCGCATATGCTAAGGTGGTGGAGGATAAAAATGGAGTTTTAAAATTAATTGGATTTGATGATAAATATTATGATTTGAAAAATAAGAATAAAAGCGAAAATGTCGGATCAATTACAAACAATACGATTCAAAATATTACATTGTCGGTTACAATTGCTCCGGACTTTACGATTTACCATATATTAAGCAGATTTGAATTAAAAATTGGAGACAAGGTAAGTGAATTTCGTTTTGGATCATCCTCACCAAAGCAGGTCACGTTAACACTTAAGCCGGGACAGACAGTGGAAGTATCTGCTTCCTTATCAGCCAATCTATTTGGCGTATTATCAACACAATTTTACTTCACAGCAACCGATAATGCCGGGACCTATACGATGCAGCTCGGGCATACCCAAAGAACACCGCGACGCATCCATTGTTATTAAATAGAATGATACCAGAAAGCCCAGGTGATGAAAGATGAAAATGAAATGGGTCAGGTCCTTTTTAATACCCTTGGTTCTTATCGCCTTGATCGTATCCATATCATGGACCTATGTCAGTATTCAAGCAAGTGCGGGCAAGGATCCGGTAAAGGAGATAACCTTGGAAATCTCACCGGATTACCTTATCACCTCCGGAAAGGAGTTGCTGACCTGGCCGGCAGGAACTGTGTTCGAACAAGGGAGGGCAGCATATTTTTATGCGGTCGGCCCGTTGCTTGATGTCGCACCGACCATGCAGTTATATGGTATGGAGCGGGGGAAGATCAGTGGGACGGTAAAATCACAGGTAACTATTCAGGCTGTGGATGATAAAGCACAGATTTACTGGTCCTATCTTATAAAGGATAATCCGGCGCAGAATTTTACCTTATCCAAAGGAGAGGCTGGGACTGGGGGCACTTCCTTCTTTACGGGACATAGTGAGGTGCTGGATGTAGCCGGTGTCTATGATAAGATACTCCAAATCAGTAATGAACTGATGTTTCAAACGGGCATATTTCAATTGGTGGTAACGTATCTAATAGACATTAATGGTACGGTAAATGGTATTGACATAGATAAAGAAATTACTCAAACGCTGCCGCTTACCTTACAAAGCGTAAGTTTTTCAATACCAAAATCCCAGGATGTGATGTCTTTAATTTCCTTTCATGAGGAGATGAGTAGTCAAAGTATACAACAAATGCTTTTTGATATGGTACAAGATAACTTTATACCAATCATTCTGAATCTTGGATTATTTGTCCTACTGATAATTTTGCTCATATTAAGTAATGCCCGTAAGTCAAAAGCTGCAATGGAACACAGACGCTACCGGGAATGGATTACGGAAGGCAGTGTTGAAATAAAGGACCGGTTTCATATTAATATTCTAACCCTGGAGGGACTGGTCGATTTAGCGATTGATTTGGACAAAAGAGTTATTTATGACTCCCGAATCAATAAATATTATGTATTAACCGAGGATATTGTCTATGTATATGATTCTGATCACACGCATGCAATGCTTGAGAATAAACAACAGCTCGGTAAGTTATTATTGGAACGCGGTTTATTAAAGCCGGAACAGCTTGAAATCGGCCTTTACTATCAGAAGAAAATAGGGAGCAGACTCGGTGAAAGCTTAATTGCTCTTGGTTTTATCGATGAAACAACCTTATTCAGTACACTTGCCGGTCAGCAGGGGATTGACTATTACGAGCCGGATACGAAAAAAGTGCTTAATAATACAGATTGGCTATCCAAGTTAAGTGTTCAAAAGGCAAAAGCCTTGATGGCATTGCCTTTAGGGGAAAGAGTGGATGGGAAGCTGGTGATAGCCTCCAGCGAAGCCTCCAGAGAAGGGATACAAAAAGCTCTTCAGGATGTGTTTGATAAGGAAATTATTATGGTGGCCACCCGGCCGTCGCTTATTTATGAGGCGCTGGAACGAATAGACATCATGGAAAAGCAAAGGACAAATATTGTTTCAAATGGAGAGGTGAATAGTATTTCACCTTTGGAGCGTCTTTCCGTTGATGAACTGGAAGCTTTTATTACTTCCTATTACAGAGGAAACATAAAGCATGATTTATTCATAAAAGCCTCAGGTCTTGTAGACCCGGTTGTGTTAACTCAGGTACCGGAACATGAACCGATGCTTAGTTGGCTTGTTAATAAAAATATGATCAACGGTGAAATTGTTAATTTGATCAAAGGGCTTGACAAAATTATGGAAGCGATGGATTGGAAAACCAGACAATTAAAACAGATACCGGAGCTTCTGGACCTACTGATGAAAGCAAACTATCTGACTGCAAACAGCGCTGAATTTATACTACGGGAGCAGGAACTCCGGAAGGAACCTGTCGAAAAGCTTCTGGATAGCGATTATCTGGCATCCCATGAAACAATTAAAAAAGCGAAGCTTCTTTTAGATACGCTAAGTACTATTCTAAATAAAAAATAATAAATATACGATACAAAAGACTTAAAGGATAAGTTTTGTTTGAGTGTCAAATTCCTTTCGGGTGCCATTCGTCGATATAAGGCAGTGCTATGAGTGCTTACACATATAGCTTCCTATGTGAATTTAAATAAGACCTATGGCACCCGAACCGAATTTCATATTTTATAAATAAGTAACAACAGTTTCTCGCGTTCATCGTATAACAAAGGGAGGATACCGAATGAAAAAGAAACTTAAAAGTGCAGTAGTTTTATTTATTACATATTTATTTATCGTGAGCGGATTACCTATATCAGGCGAGTTCGAACAGGCTCAGGCTGCTACGATACGAATTAGCAGTACGTCAGCGACATTGTATACGGGTTCCGTTAAAACCTTAACTGTATCGGGGACGAATCGTAAGGTCACCTGGTCCTCCAGTAAAAGATCAGTAGCAACCGTATCCTCAAGCGGAAAGGTTACCGCAAAGGCACCGGGATCTGCTACGATTACTGCATCGGTTGCAGGGAAAAAATTAACCAGTAAGATTACAGTAAAGGCTCCGATTAAAATAAGTAGCTCGTCAACGACTTTGTATACCGGCTCCACAAAAACTCTGTCGGTATCAGGGACGAAAAGTAAAGTAACCTGGTATTCCGGCAAAAAATCGGTGGCTACCGTATCCTCAAGCGGAAAGGTTACTGCAAAGGCACCGGGAACTGCTACGATTACTGCATCCGTGGCAGGGAAAAAATTAACCAGTAAGATTACAGTAAAGGCTCCGATTAAAATAAGTAGATCGTCAGCGACTTTGTATACCGGCGCCACGAAAACTCTGTCGGTATCAGGGACGAAAAGTAAAGTAACCTGGTATTCTGGCAAAAAATCGGTGGCTACGGTTTCCTCAAGCGGAAAGGTTACCGCAAAGGCACCGGGAACTGCTACGATTACTGCATCAGTGGCAGGGAAAAAATTAACCAGTAAGATTACGGTAAAAGCGCCACTTACCGATACACAGGACCGACTGAGAACACCGACACCAACTGCAGGGTCTACAGAAAAAATAGTCGGCTATTATGCGGCATGGTCGAAATATGCAGGATTTACTCCCGATAAGATAGATGCAAACAAATTGACTCACATCAATTATGCTTTTGCTAATATCGATAGTGATTTTAAAGTAACCTTGGGCTATCCTGATATTGATCCGGCTAATATTAAGCTTTTAAATTCCTTAAAAATGCAAAATCCTAATTTGAAAACGATCATAGCCGTTGGTGGCTGGACTTGGTCGGCACGTTTTTCCGATGCGGCACTAACGGAAGAATCCAGAACTATTTTTGCAGAAAGCTGTGTTGAGTTCATTGTAAAATATGGGTTTGATGGCGTTGACATTGACTGGGAATATCCGGTAAGCGGGGGTTTGGCTACGAATATCAAACGACCGGAGGATAAGCAGAATTTTACGCTCCTTATGAAGACGCTGAGGGAAAAGCTGGATGCCAGAGGAGCTGTTGATGGTAAACATTATATTCTAACCTTTGCAGGAGCAGCAGGCAATTGGTATTTACATAATATAGAACTTGATAAATTAAATCATTATATTGATTTTGTAAACTTAATGTCTTACGATATTCATGGAACCTGGGAGTCCTTAACAGATTTTAATGCACCGCTTTATGTGGACAGTAAGTCGGCTACTCCGCAATATAAGACAAGTGTTGATTCAAGTGTTACTGCATGGTTGAACACCGGTTTTCCGAAGGAGAAGCTTGTTATGGGAGTACCTTTCTACGGAATTATCTACAAAGCAGTGTTACATAATAATAATGGTTTGTATCAGACCTATTCCGGAGGAGCTACCATCAGTTATAACAACATAGTGGGAAACTACTTAAATACACTCGGATATGAACGCTTTTTCCATTCCGAAGAAATGGTACCGTGGTTGTTTAATGGTTCCACCTTTATTTCTTATGATGATCCCCAATCTATCGCTGTGAAAACGAATTATGTAAAGGGAAAGGGCTTGGGTGGAATGATGATCTGGGAATTGAGTCAGGATCCGAAGCACGTTTTATTGGATGCCATTTACCAAGGCTTAAGCCGGTAATATTATAGTGAAAGACAAGGCTACGTTAGGTAATGTATCAGCGGGCTAGCAGCCTAAAAGATAGTTGATTCGATATTAGAAGCATAAATAAAACCTCGGAGAAAATCCGAGGTTTTATCTACGTAAGAGAAGTCGCGTACCAATGCTTGCTGAATGTGATAAGAAAATCGGTTTATATAAAAATAATAAGTGTTTTATGCAAAATCAACAAAGTAAATCAATCATATGAAAAGAAAGTATCGTTCTTTACAAGATTTATGAAATAAGATAAGATATATATAAGATAAAATATACATAAGAAAAATATACATAAGAAAAATATACATAAGAAAAATATGTATTAGGAAAATTTGCACAAGAAATATATGCGTAAGAAACATATACATAAGAAAGCTATCCCAATCAATTTTTATGCAGTTTAAATTGGCCTCTGCCTTATAGGATTAAAGTGTCAAAAGCACCGTCGGTGCTTTCATGCTACAATATATTGATATGCAAGCTTGCTTCCATTTCAGTTTATTGTAGTATGAAAAGTGCGTAGCACCTTTCGACACTTTAACCCTTATAGTAAATTTAAAAATTCAGGTTGAAATATTTCATTAACAGATGAAGGAATGGAGACGGCTATGAAAATAGGATTAATCGGATGCGGAGGAATGGGTACGGTTCATAATCTGTCCCTTAAGGCATTATCACAAAAATATGATTTAGAAGTAACAGCACTCGCCGATTGCAGACAGGAGTTTTTAGACAGGGCAGAGAAGCAATGGCAGTGTGCAGCTAAATTTTCACAGGGTATGGATTTGATCCAACAGGCAGACATTGATGCGGTCCATATCTGCCTGCCAAGCTATTTACATGCAGAACATGCAATTGCCGCCATGGAAAAGGGGATGCATGTTTTCATTGAAAAACCGGTATGTTTAACAGCAGAGGACTGCAACCGTTTATTGGAGGTTCATAAAAAAACCGGAGTTAAAGTGATGGTAGGGCAGGTTGTACGCTGCTTTGAGGAATATGGGTATTTAAAGACAGTTTATGATAATCGGAGCTATGGAAGTTTAAAGTCCATTGTCATGCACCGGTTAAGCAGTGATACAACCTGGGGGTACGAGGATTGGTTTCACGATATGAAAAAAAGCGGTTCTGTAGTTTTGGATCTTCATATCCATGATCTGGATTTCTTGAGATATATGTTGGGCGAACCGGATTCCTTCCAGGTGCATTCCACTTCCTTTGAAAGCGGAATGCCAAATCAAATTATTACCAATTATCAGTTTGGTGATGTGTTTGCGGTTGCGGAAGGTACCTGGGATATATCAACAAAAATGCCTTTTGAAGCGTATTTCAGAGCCTGCTTCGAAGAGGCAACCATGGTATACAGCAGTTTACATGAGCCTAATTTAGTGGTATATCATAAGGACGGGACGGTTACAATACCAAAGCTACATCAGGAATACAAAGTGAAGGATACTACTGCAGGTATCAATCTGTCAGAACTTGGCCCTTATTATACCGAAATTAAATATTTTTACGAATGCTTATCAAGTAATCGTCCAATCGAGCTCGCGCCTTTATCGGAGGGTATTAAATCCGTTCAATTGGCATTAAAGGAACTGGAATACTCTAAGGATTACAAATCTTTCATGATTTAAATTTAATCGAGACTCGAAAGAAGCTTTCTTTATTTAATGGAAATTTTTACATATGCCAGTAGATTTTACATCAATATTGATATATGGTTAAATTGTCAAAAGCACCTTTTGGCACTTTAACCATATTAATAAAAATATATTATAAAAAGGTATGGGTAAAGAATGAGAGTTGGAACCTTAGTTGAATTATCGGAAAATATCAATGAAAAATTTGAAGAATTGCGATTGCTGGGAATGGAATGCTGCCAGCTGCTATCCTGGAATGAAGATTATTTTACGGAGGAAATGGCGGAACGCGTGAAAGAAGCGACGAAAAAGCATAAAGTTGATGTCACTGCCTTCTGGTGTGGTTGGCCAGGACCCAAAACCTGGGATTTTTATGATGGACAGCTGACTCTGGGACTAATTCCGAAGGAATTTCGGAATGCACGTTTAAAAACACTGCTTCATGGTTCTGATTTTGCCCGAAAAATGCACATTCGTGATTTTGTCACTCATGTGGGATACCTTCCTGAAAATCCATATGATAAAAATTATAAGGAAGTGATCGAGGCATTAAAGCAGCTTGCCAATCGATGCAAAACGAATGGACAAAATTTCTTATTTGAAACAGGTCAGGAAACACCCGTGACCTTGCTCAGAGCAATTGAAGATATTGGTTCTGATAATCTGGGGATTAATCTTGACCCGGCTAATTTAATCATGTATGGAAAGGCAAATCCAATCGATTCTTTAGAAGTATTCGGAAAATATGTACTTGGGATTCATGGGAAGGATGGCTTATATCCGACAGATGGCAGAAGGCTTGGAAGGGAAGTCTCACTGGGTATGGGAAGGGTGAATTATCCGGTATTGATTCAAAGATTAAAGGAAATCGGTTATTCGGGAGATATTACGATAGAACGAGAGATCTCCGGAGACGAGCAGACGAAAGATATCATCGCGGCCAAGGAGTTGTTGGAGAAGTTAATTAATGATAATGAGATGATTATCTAGTGGTAATACATATAAAGTGTGTTGAAGATGAATTTAAATAAAAATTCATTTCAATGGATCATATAATAATTAATATTACGTATGATATTAGTGTAACTGTTAGTCCGCAATAATGGATGTGACAGTTACATTTTTTATATTCACAGGTGCTATAAATGCAGAAAAGTTATAGATATTATACGAATGGATCAAGAACCACGGATTTAGATTTCATGTGCAAACAGGAAACCATGAAGAACGCTTGTATATTTTACCGATGGGCTTTTCATACTAAGAAAATAAGAAAAAAATAATCTTCGATATGAAATGACCGCAAGGAGGTTACAGCGATATGAATACTACAAATTATATATGTCCCATCTGCAACGGTGACCATCTGGTCCTTCGCCATGAAGCAAGCTATGTGTATTCCTATATGGTGGATTCGGATGCACCCGGAAAGGAAAATACGGAAACATTTTTATCCTACCTTTATGATAAGCGGGAACAAAAGGACTCCAGGGAATATATTGAATGTACCAAATGCGGAGCGCAATATCCATATTCGTTTATCAATGGAGTTTTAGAGCAATTTAAAAGCTAATATAATAATACCTCATTTGCGAATTGATTTCATAAAATCCTTCCTTCTTATTCTTGTAATCTATTTTTATGAGTGCTACAATTGAGAATGGCATTGAAAATATAGATACAAGAAAGGGAGATAGCAATGAGGTTATTTTTTTATGTACTGAACAAAACTGAAAAACTGGATGCTATTTTGTCGGAGTTTGCAAAAAGAAACATAAGTGGAGCTACTGTGGTGGAGAGTATGGGCATGGCAAGAATATTGAGCCATAAGCATGATGAAGATGAAATACCGTTTTTAGGCTCTTTACGAAAATTTTTAAATCCGGAAAGAGAAAAGGGAAATCTGATTTTTGCGGTGATTCGGGATGACCAATTGATGGAAGCGGTTAATATCATAGAAGATATCGTAGGTGATCTGACAGCGAAGGATAACGGAGTGGTTTTCAGCCTTCCGATTGACTATACAAAGGGGATTATGGAAAGTGGAAAATAAAATACTGTTTGATTCTGCAATATTACTTTTTTCGGGAATAATATTTGGCAGACTAGCTAAATTTATAAAGTTACCAAACGTGACTGGTTACCTGATTGCCGGTCTTTTATTAGGCCCATCGGTGCTCAATGTTATTTCAACAGAAATGGTGGACAACTTCGTTGTGATATCTGATATTGCCTTAGGCTTTATCGCATTTTCCATCGGTAGTGAATTTAATTTAAGTTATTACAAAAAGGTCGGTGCAGCACCCATCATAATCGCTTGCGCCGAATCCTTCGGAGCAATCATACTGGTTACGGGATCTTTGATATTATTAGGCTTTGATTTAAAGTTATCTATTATGTTAGGTGCGATCGCTGCTGCTACGGCACCGGCACAGACTATTATGGTAATTAACCAGTATAAGGCGAAAGGCTCTTTGACCTCCATGCTGATGAGTGTTGTTGCAATCGATGATGCCACTGCCTTGATTGGTTTTGGCTTTGCAGCTACCATTGTTAATATGATGTCCTCGAACAAAGAAGTCAATCTGTTATTATCCATTTTAAGTCCTCTGTATGAAGTCTTGATTTCCTTTGTGATTGGCGCGGCGGCAGGAATGCTAATGAAACTGATCTTTCGTTGGTTTAAAAAATCCTCGAACCGGCTCTGTATTATCGTAGCATTTATTTTATTTACATATTGGCTATCAACAGTTTTACATGGTTCTCCGCTGCTTGCCTGTATGGCTCTTGGCGGAATTCTGGTGAATATTTTTGATGATATTGATCATGTAGTAAAAATATCAGAATCCTTCAGTCCTCCGATCTTTATGCTGTTCTTTGTTATATCGGGTGCGGGATTTGAAATTTCCGCACTGAAAGGCATCGGAATCATAGGAATTTTATATGTAATTCTACGAGTGATAGGAAAATGGTTTGGTGCATGGTTTGGCGGCAAAATAGCAAAACAAGAAGAAAAAATATGCAAATATTTGGGTCCTACATTAATGCCACAAGCCGGTGTGGCACTTGGTCTGGTAGCAGCTGCCGGTAGTCTTGTACCCGATTATGCTCCGCAAATCAGAGTAATTATATTATGTTCGACCTTTATTTACTCGATTATAGGTCCTATAACGGCGAAGGTGGCACTCGAAAAATCAGGTGAGATAGTAGTCAATAGGTAGTAGAATATCAAAACGTGTTTTCTTAAGTCTGCATCTTTCTTAGATGCAGATTTTGTTTTATACGAGGAAGTTGCGTTCTATGAACAAAAAAGCACTCCGTGCAGGATGCGCATTTCGTGGTAAGGTTTTTTTGATTCGCAATCGGCCAAGGCGTGAAAGTGTCAGCTAGCTGATACTTTTTTCTTGAGAAATATTTACCGTATGGTTTCCCGAGTAATATCTCTTGACAATGCCCGGACTTTCATTATATGATGAATTGGTTTATTTGTACTATTAATGCAGGTTTACAGCAGTTTAGTTTGGAGGAGTTATTTTGAACGATTATTCCAAGGAAATAAAAAAAAGAAGGACATTTGCGATTATTTCCCATCCGGATGCCGGTAAGACCACTTTAACAGAAAAGCTATTACTTTATGGTGGAGCAATTAACCTGGCAGGTTCTGTTAAGGGAAAGAAGACGGAAAAACATGCCGTTTCTGACTGGATGGAAATTGAGAAGCAACGTGGTATTTCGGTTACTTCTTCCGTTATGCAATTTAATTATGATGATTATTGTATTAATATATTGGACACCCCGGGACATCAGGATTTCTCGGAGGATACCTACCGTACCCTGATGGCAGCGGATTCCGCGGTCATGGTGATAGATGCATCTAAGGGTGTTGAGGCACAGACCATGAAGTTGTTTAAGGTATGTGTTATGCGTAATATACCTATTTTTACTTTTATTAATAAACTTGACAGGGAAGCAAGAAATACCTTTGAGCTGTTGGATGAGATTGAGACGGTATTGGGAATTCGTACTTGTCCGATTAACTGGCCGATTGGTTCGGGTAAGAATTTTAAAGGTGTTTATGATAGAGACACCAAGCATATTTCGCGTTTTTATGCTGCAAACAACGGTCAGAAGGAAGTGGATACCATTGAAGTGGAGTTGGGTGATCCACAGCTGGATGCTTTAATCGGAAAAGACAATCATGACATTCTATCCGAAGAAATTGAACTGATTGAGGGTGCAAGTAGTGAATTTGATATCGACCTGGTGTTAAATGGCAAGCTGACACCGGTATTCTTTGGTTCAGCTCTCACAAATTTCGGTGTGGAAACCTTCCTAAAGCGTTACCTATCCATGACTACATCGCCGCTACCGAGGTCCTCCTCCGAAGGAAAAATTGACCCGGTGGATAATGAATTTTCAGCCTTTGTATTTAAAATCCAAGCAAATATGAATAAAGCCCACAGAGACCGTATTGCATTTATGAGAATATGCTCCGGTAAGTTTACCGCCGGTATGGAGGTAAATCATGTGCAGGGTAATAAGATAATTCGACTTTCCCAGCCACAACAGTTAATGGCTCAGGAGAGAACCATTATAGAAGAGGCTTATGCAGGAGACATTATCGGTGTATTTGATCCGGGTATTTTCTCCATCGGTGACACCCTTTGTACAACCAATCAGAAGTTTACCTATGAAGGGATTCCGACCTTCTCACCGGAGCATTTTGCTAAGGTACGTCAGGTGGATACCATGAAGCGTAAGCAATTTTTAAAAGGTATTTCGCAGATTGCACAAGAAGGAGCAATTCAGATATTCCAGGAATATAATACAGGTATGGAAGAGATTATCGTAGGTGTTGTCGGTGTACTTCAGTTTGATGTGTTAAAGTTCCGCCTGGAAAATGAATATGGTGTGGAAATCCGTTTGGAACCGTTGGCATATGAATTTATCCGCTGGATTGAGAATAAGGATATTGATGTCAGTAAGCTGAGTGTATCCTCGGATACGAAAAAAATTAAGGATCTTAAGGGCAATCCGCTGTTATTATTTGTAAATCGCTGGAGTATCCAGATGGCGCTGGACCGTAATAAAGAACTTAGGTTATCGGAATTCGGAAACTAATACAAGAATAAATAACGGATGAAATGGTTTATGATCAGACGGTTACTATAAGTGGACATTTACGATACAAGTTAAGGATTGAATTTTTAGTAGGAATTCAATCCTTTTCGATTTGCGCTTAAGTAAGGTGCGCATTTTCAAGCATGTTTGAAGATGTGCATTCGCATAGGTGAACAATGCTGCGAGCAGATATAAGATACTTACGAAGCGTGTTTTTCCGGTGGCAGATTAATAGGAAATACATGAATCGGATATCTTTACGTGCAGTAAAAAAAGTCGTATGATAGGAATTGCTGATAGAAAGACAATACATAGAAGTTTTCCTAAGGAGAAGGATAAATGGATAAAATGTTATTATATAAGACAGCTATGTTGGCCGGCGAAATCATGGCGCAGAGCGGTGCAGAGACCTTTCGGGTGGAGGATACCATGATTCGGATATTAAGAACCTCGCATTTTCAGACCATTGAAGTACATGCGACTACGACCGGCATAATGGCAACCTTAGCTGACCCAACGATCGAACCGATCACGGGTGTTAAGAGAATCAGCAACCGTTCCAACAATTTAAGCAGGATTAATGAGGTAAACCAGATATCCAGAAATATCTGTGAGAACAGTATTGATTTAAATACGGCATATGACAAACTTTCTGCGGTTAGAAATGTCACCACCTATTCTGGCTTAACCGTAGACCTTGCAACGATCATATCAACGATAGGCTTTGTAGGTCTCTTCGGAGGAAATATAATTGATTGTATGATTGCAGCCCTGAATGGCTTATTCATTGTAATAATCAGCAGATTATTGGCAAAGCGTTTAGGCAGTGCATTTATGGTAGATGCCGCGAAAAGCCTGGTAATTGCTATCATTACAATGCTTAGTGTTAGTTATTTCAGTCAAGCGCATTCAGAAATCATTATTATAGGTTCGATTATGCCTTTGGTACCGGGGATTCCAATCACCAATGCGATACGTGATACCCTGCAGGGTGATTATACATCGGGAATGGCCAGAGCGACCGAAGCTTTTGTGGTATCCCTGGGTATCGCAGTCGGAGTAGGCTTTGGTATGGGATTATATAATTTCATCGAGAGGATGGTAAACGTATGATTATTCAGGGAATTAGTGCTTTTTTTGCAACAGCAGCGTTTTCCATACTTTTTTACATCCCCAAGAAATATATCATACATGCCGGATTCACAGGAAGTATTGGCTGGTTCATCTATTTGCTGTTTATGAGAATTTCCGATGATAAAGTTATAGCTAATTTTGCTGCTACACTATTGGTTACACTGACAGCTCACATTATGGCCAGAAAGTTAAAGACTCCGGTTACTATGTTCTTGATTCCGGGGATTATTCCTCTGGTTCCGGGAGCCGGTATGTATCAGATTGTACTTAATATGATTAATAACACCTTGGATGAAGCCTCCTATTATTTCTTCGAAACCATTAAAATGGCAGGAGCGATTGCACTCGGTATATTTATTATTGATACATTATTTAGAAGCAGACAAAGGTTAAAATGATAATATAGCTATTAATATAAGAAAATATGGTTAAAGTATCAGTGCGCCTTCGGTGCTTTCGTGCTACAATATACTGATATGTAAGCTAGCTTCCATATCAGTATATTGTAGCATGAAAAGTGCGTAGCACCTTTTGACACTTTACCAAATATTTAAAATTAACAGGTAAATGCTCTTACTAAATTAATAAATGAGCAGTTAAATATCTCTTTTAAAGAAGTAGATACTTAACTGCTTTTTTGTTAAGAAAAATTTAATCGTTGACAGTCAAATCCTGGTCCGGACAAGGGTAAAACATAGGATTAAGAGGGTGGGACGTTTGCAATAAGATTGCAAATTATTTAACAAAATAATAAAATTAAATTGAATAAAATACCATATATGGTACAATAAATGGTAAATGTGATGACATGCCGAAAGATACGCTAGACCGGCAGAAAAGTTATCGATAAGGAAATCATTAATATCAATAGCTTTTGACTTCAACTCATGCTGAAAAATTTATGATATCTTCATTCTTATCAATTATAGATCGATAAAGGCAAGATCAATCATTTCATTATCAATAGTAATTTCAAAAAAATTATAAGGGAGATAGTAGAACATGGACGAAAAGACGACCTTTTACAGGGAAGATAGTACCAAACCATCAGGCAGTACTATGATAATTACCATTTTTGATGGGTTATCGGAGCCGAAACGGATGGATCTGAAAGATTTCGGTAAAGAAAAGATTACCTTCGGCAGGAACCACACAAATGATATTGTCCTTACCTCAAGCATCGTATCAGGAAATCATGGATATTTCTTAATCAAAGGTGGAAAATGTTCTATCATTGATGATCATAGTACCAACGGATTGTATTATTTGGAGAAACCGATTGAGAATCATACGTTTTCAGATGGAGATGTGGTGAAAATTGACGACGTACAGAACCCGATTAAAAAGAGCGTCTCGTTCATGTTTAGTACAACGGAGCTTGTTTCTGAATGGAGTACATATGAATTAAATCAACAGGCAACAATCACAATCGGACGTGACGATCAATGTGATATCTGCCTTAAGCATGTCAGTGTATCAAAAATTCATGCTAAAATCATGAAGGAAGGGGATGCCTATTACCTTTATGATAATGATAGTACCAATGGTGTCAGTGTTAACGGAAAATTGATTACCGGTAAATACCGCCTTCAGGAAAAAGACTTAATCATCATAACGAATTCAAAATTAATATTTACCACAAAACGGATCAGCTATATCTGCTACAACGGCGGTATCAGCGTAGATGCAATCGATATTGTTAAAACAGTAAAATCAAAGAAGAAATCATTTCATATAACAAATCACATCAGTTTAAGCATTAAGCCGAGTGAATTCGTAGCAATTATCGGTGGTTCCGGTGCAGGAAAAACAACCTTTATGAACTGCATCAGCGGTTATAACCGGGCAACCTCCGGACAGGTACTGGTAAACGGAGAAGATTTATACGGTAATTATGAAGTGTTAAAAAGCATCATCGGCTATGTGCCGCAGCAGGACATTGTCTATGATAATCTTACCCTGAGAAATATGTTGTCCTATACGGCGATGCTTCGTATGCCTAAGGATACATCAGCTTCTGAGCGTGAAAAACGTGTACAGGAAGTAATTGATATGGTTGAGCTAACAGGCAGAGAAGAGACCTTTATAAAGGAACTGTCCGGTGGACAGAAAAAGCGTGCCAGCATTGCGGTGGAACTTTTATCCGACCCCAAGTTATTCTTCCTGGATGAGCCCTCTTCCGGCCTTGATCCGGGAACGGAACGTAATTTGATGCGAACCCTGCAGCATATGACAGCGGGAAGTAAAACAATCATTTTGGTAACCCATAATACCCTAAACTTGCATCTTTGCGATAAGGTAATTTTCTTAGGGAAGGGCGGAAACTTATGCTTCTGTGGTTCGCCAAGTGATGCGCTTACCTTTTTTGGCGTAGATAATTTTGTAGACATCTATAACATGGTTACCAGTGAATCAGAGAAATGGCGTGACAAATTTTTAACCTCTAAATATTATGTAAAGCCTCAGGAATCAGATAAGAAGAAGGTATCCGTAAAAGATAAAAAGAATAAAAAATCTACCCTTAAGCAAACAGTCATACTCAGCAAGCGTTACGTAAAATTACTATTAAATGACAAACAACGTATGTTACTCTTACTATTACAGGCTCCTTTGCTTGCAGTACTCATTTATCTGGTGGCAAATGGAAAGCAGTTTGATGAATATGAAATGACGAAATCCATATTGTTTGCTCTTTCCTGCTGCGCTTTTTGGATAGGAATCTTGAACTCCATCCAGGAAGTATGTAAGGAGCGCGTGATATTAAAAAGAGAACATCTGACAGGGCTCAAGCTTACTGCCTATGTCAACTCCAAATTTGTAGTTCTTGGTGCTCTATGCTTGATACAGTCATTACTGTTAATCGGAGTGTTTTCGCTGTTGATCGGAGTTCCGGAGGAGGGTGTTTACCTGCCAGCCTTTGTAGAAATGTATATAACCACCTTCTTAACTGCATTTTCAGCCACGGGCATGGGCTTATTTGTTTCCTCTTTATTTATAAATGCAGACAGAGCAATGACGGTAGCACCTGTTTTATTAATGCCGCAGATTTTATTCTCCGGCCTTGTATTTAAATTATCCGGTGTATCCGAAAAGATATCCTATGCTGTTAATTGCAGATGGACGATGGAGGGATATGGAACTACCTCGAACCTAAACAGTCTCACCCTACGAATGCAGGAGCAGATACCGACATTGGTTCATGAAGCCGAGGACTTTTTCGAGTTTACAGTGGAGCACTTGTTGATTTCATGGGGGTTTTTACTCGGATTTACAATTTTATTCGGAATATTAAGCTTAATCGGCTTAAGGAATGTGGATAAATAAATCATAAACAAGCTATTAAGTGGATTAGAATCCGTAATAAGCAATATCACCGAATAGAGAGGAAGTTTCGATTAGTTAAGAGGTTAATATTGATTGAGATTTCGAATAGACGGTTTAATTATTTCGGATAAGAAAGTAGGAAACATATGAAGAAACGTTTAATAATAATACTGTCTGCTCTGTTAGTTTTCACCTTGGTAATCGTTGCAGTGATTTATTATAACAATCAAAATAATACACCACAAGGGACCATACGGACGTTTGAAAAGGCTTTCAATAGAGCTGATGTAAATGCTATGGCAAATTGCTTGATTCCTGAACTAAAAGAAGAGGTAAATACCATAATTAAGAAAGCAGATGAAGCAATCGAAGCACCGGTTGCACTGCTGCTAGAGACGATACCGTTTTTATCCGGTATATTGGATTTTAAGGCACAACCGAAGGTGAATATGGAAATTCTTAAGGAAGACATACAGGAAAAAGAAGCATCCATTACTGTTAAAATAAAGATTGATAAAACTAAAATATCACCAAAAGCTGATATCAATCTGATTAAGATTAAAAGCAAATGGTATATTGAATCAATCAAACCCAAACTGTTTTAGTAATACTTGGGCTGGCAGTCAATTTCATTGTAATATGACATATGATAGGTGAGGACAAATGAATATAATATTTAAATCAAAGAAAGTTGTCATAGCGGCCGTTATTATACTGCTGGCTGTTGTTTCAATCATTAGTGCGGTTATAGTGAACAGCGCTTCGGAAGGTGTTAAAGTAAGTAATAAATTAAAGCTGGGTGATAGATTTTTAACGGAATTAAAATATGAAGATGCTGTCGTAGCCTTCAAGGAAGTGATAGAAATAGAACCACGTAATATACCCGCATATTTAGGTATTGCGGATGCTTATGTGGGCTTAGAGCAGCCAGCGGAAGCGGTTGCGTGGTTGGAAAAGGGTATCGATGAGACAGAAAAATATTATGATGAAACCGGTGAGCTAGTGGCGGACAGCGAACAGCTTTATTTAAAGGATGCTGATATACTCGGGGATATGGGAGAATATGAACGAGCTATTGATATACTGGAACGAGGACAGGAGATTACCGGTGATGAAGCTATTGAGGAAAAACTGGAGGAAATAAAAAGCCTTTTGACAGTAGAAGCTACCGTTGCCAGCGGTTCTTATGACCAAACTCAGTTAGTTGAATTAAAAAGTGCAGGAACTCGTATCTATTATACTATGGATGGAAGCGAGCCAAATCAGGATTCTATGTATTACGAAGGGCCTATATTGATAGAGTTTGGTTCCACAACGTTAAAAACCGTAGCTGAGGATGAAAAAGGCGAATTGGGTGAGGTATGTTCCTTCACTTATGAGGTGGGAAATGGAGATCTGACAGAAACGGAGACTGCACAAAATACGCCAGATAGCACACCTGCAGAAGATATTGATATTCCGGACGAAGACTTATTGCCGGAGGATACTGATTTAACTGAGGTTGACCAAAACTCCGAGACACCGACAGAATCGCCTGACAATACAGATACGGCACAGGAGGTTATTACTACCGATCCGGTTAATCCAATTGCTACACCGATTCCGGATACAAATGTAATAGTAACACCAAAGCCTGTGGTAACACCGACGCCTAAGCCCTTAGCTACACCCACTCCCAAACCGGCTGCAACACCGACACCTGTTATCTCAAAAGAACCGGTACTTGCGAGTGAGAGTGATTTTTCATATACGGTATCGGATAACGGAGTATCTATTACGAAGTATACCGGGAAGGGCGGAAATATAATTATTCCGGATACACTTGGCGGACAAAAGGTTACGGAAATAAAAAGGGAAGCATTTCGGAAGAATCTGGCTTTGATTGGTATCACGATTCCGGCATCGGTTAACGCAATTGAAACTCAAGCCTTTTATGATACGAATATAAAAACAGTTACCTTTAAAGAAGGAATGACACAGATTCCAGCATTCGCATTACAGGATTGTGAAAGTGTTGAGACAATTATGATTCCCAGCACAGTAACCGTAATCAAAGGTGGAACATATGCAGGTGCCTTCGATGGTTGTACAAACTTAAAAAATATTAAACTGCCCAAGGGACTAATCGAGATTGGAACGAATGCGTTTAAAAATTGCAGCAGTCTAACGGAGATTACAATACCCTCAACGGTAACAAAGATAGGACAATTTGCATTCTCCGGCTGCAAGGGATTAACCGCTATCACCATACCGGCGTCTGTTACCGATATGGGAGGAAGGGTATTCAAAAATAC
>JARBTJ010000120.1 GCA_029240245.1 Herbinix sp. | reverse complement strand
ATTGGTGGAAGTATCACGGTCAACTGAAATCATATTAAAGGTTTTCTTAACATCAGCACTTAATGCTTCCTGAAGAAGCTCCTTACTGATGGCTAGGTCAGTGGTTACAACACCTAGCATGGTAGCCATATTGGGATGAATCATACCGGAACCCTTAGCCATACCCCCAACTTTAATCTCTTTTCCCTCTACCTGAAAGCTTACCGCACATTCCTTGGAATAGGTATCCGTCGTCATGATAGCTTCTGCCGCAAGAGAACCTGCCTCGTTGCCTTCCTTTAACTGGGCTGCGAGTAATTTCACACCTTCTTGAATTACTTCAATCGGCATCTGCTTGCCGATGACACCTGTGGAGGCGGTGTAAACAGCAGTTATCGGTATGTTCATCGCATTGGCAACAGCCTTCGCCATCAATTCATTATTGATGGCGCCCTCAGCACCGGTACAGGCATTGGCTACTCCGCTGTTTAATACAACTGCTTGAACAAAAGCACTTTCCTGCGTAATCTTCATATCCCATTTAACAGGTGCTGCTTTCACAACATTGGTTGTAAAGGTTCCTGCACCGACTGCAGGTACGGTTGAATATATTAATGCCATGTCTTTTCGCATCTTTTTGATTCCAGCATAAACACCTGCTGCATGAAATCCTAGTGCTGTGGATACTCCGCCTTCGATTTTTTTCATCTTAACCTCCATCCGCCCATCTTCCTGGGCTCTCCAATATTTATTCTTCTTCCAAAAACATAACAATTATCTGATTATCGGAACACTACTCATTGCTTTCATTTATGCTAACGGTATAATAATTCAAATCAGAGCGCTTTATCCATCCCAATTTATTCCAGAAATGATTGCCCAAGCGGTTCTCTGAAAAGCACACCAGTGCTAGCTTTGTAATATTCTTTTCTTATTCTATACATTCTTCCAAAAAATAAATATTTATAATTATACATCCAGATTTAATTTTATGCAATAATTATTTTAATTTTTTTAGATCAATTCCTCTCCGTAGTAAGGTGTCATAAATCTCAGCGATTGGAAATCCAACGATGTTATAATAGTCACCAATGATTTCCTTAATGTATATACCGAATTTTCCTTGGATCGCATAAGCTCCTGCTTTGTCCATTGGTTCCCCAGTTGCTATATAGTCCCTGATCTGTTCTGATGTCAGGGCATGAACTACTACCTTCGTACATACTGCAAAACTAATGTTTTCTTGTTTCCCGTTTTTTTCACGAATCACGATACTAACACCGGTATTCACCTCATGAATCTCATCTGATAACAATCCAAGCATTCTGGCCGCATCAGCCTCATCCTTCGGTTTACCGAGTGCATGCTGCTGGTAAAACACCATGGTATCAGCTCCAATAATAATCAATTCATCATCCATCTCATCAGACTGTACAGCCAACCTTCTCGATATTTCGTTCGTTTTTAGTCTCGCGAGTGCTTGTACCATTTCTTCCGGAACGGTTTCCTCCACTACCTCTACTACATTTGCGGCCATAACCTTATACGGAATACCCATTGTCTCCATGATTTCTTTACGTCTTGGTGATTCAGATGCTAATATTATTTGGTACATATGCTTCCATCCTTTCTGTGCTTTTACTATTCATCAAACTCTATTAATAAAATTTGTAGGAAAAATAATCCCTTTCAATGCAAATTTTTATAGATTTTTCTATATCCCTTTCCATTATAAAGAATATCTTCTATATGTAAAGGGGAGAAATCATCTTACAAGGAGCGCTTCTTTATCATTCATTACATCTTTCAATACATCGTTCAATACATCGTTCAATACATCGATAGATATTAAATCTTTTATTACATCTTACATATCAATCATGAAATCAGTTTATAATCATTATTAAATAAATGTATTATATAATAGGAAGCAATTCTATATTAACAGACTGGGGTTTTAGTCTAACATTAATACATGCTTAATATACTGCTTTAAAAAGTCACAAAAGTATTCCATGTATTTTTATACTTTTATTTAATTTGACTATTGCATAATAATAAAATATGTTGTATATTTAAACACATATTAAAGGCATCGCTTCAAGGTGAGTATGTAGAGCAAATGGCTCAGCTAGAAAAACTGAATGCTATGCTAATGGATCAAACAATTGAATATTATATTTGGAGGTTAATCATATGAAAGAGAAGGTTATTCTTGCTTATTCCGGTGGTCTAGATACTACCGCTATCATCCCCTGGTTAAAGGAAAATTACGATTATGAAGTTGTCTGTGTCTGCATCGACGTAGGCCAAGGCAATGAACTCGATGGATTAGAGGAAAGAGCGAAGTTATCCGGCGCAACAAAATTATATATTGAGGATGTAGTTGATGAATTTGTTAATGATTACGTACTACCCTGTGTGAAGGCGAATGCTGTTTACGAAAACAAATATTTACTTGGCACTTCCATGGCTAGACCAGTTATCGCAAAGAGACTTGTCGAAATCGCTAGACTCGAAGGTGCGACCGCAATCTGTCACGGTGCAACCGGTAAAGGCAATGATCAGGTTCGTTTTGAATTAACAATAAAAGCACTTGCTCCTGACCTGAAGATCATCGCTCCCTGGAGAATTTGGACCATGTCCTCCCGTGAAGAAGAAATTGAATACTGCGCAAAGCACGGAATTCATTTACCTTTTTCCGCTGATAACAGCTACTCCCGTGACCGTAATTTATGGCACATCAGCCATGAAGGATTGGAGCTTGAATCCCCCTCAAGTGCTCCAAACTATGACCACTTGTTAGTACTCGGAGTATCTCCTGAGAAAGCTCCCGAGGAAAGTGTAACCCTTAGCTTATCCTTTGAAAAGGGTATACCGACTGCATTAAATGGCAATAAAATGTCTGCTACCGATATCATCAAGGAACTGAATATCATCGGAGGTGCCCATGGTGTCGGTATCGTGGATATCGTTGAAAACCGTGTTGTTGGCATGAAGTCCCGTGGTGTATATGAGACTCCCGGCGGAACCATTCTGATGGAAGCACATATGCAGCTTGAAGAATTAATTCTTGACCGTTCCACTCTGACCGCTAAGAAAGAGGTTGGCAACCGTTTTGCTGATATCGTATATGAAGGCAAATGGTTCACTCCCTTAAGAGAAGCATATCAGGCTTTTGTAGATGTAACTCAGCAATATGTAACCGGCGAAGTAAAATTGAAGCTGTATAAGGGTAATATCATCAAGCAGGGAACCACCTCTCGATATTCCTTATATAATGAAAGTATTGCTTCCTTCACAACCGGCAGCCTTTATAACCATCATGATGCAGAAGGCTTCATCAACCTCTTTGGTCTATCCTT
>JARBTJ010000018.1 GCA_029240245.1 Herbinix sp. | reverse complement strand
GTTGCCTTGGAATCCGGCATTATGCAGGGGGATATCGTGGTCAATGCCTGGAAAAAGGATAAGAACCTATTGGATAAGAATGAGGACGGTATACTCCAGTACGTCATATTAGAGGGGGAGCCGGGGCATCAGGATGCTTCCATACGTACGGAATATGTGATTAAGACAATCACAGAGGCAGGAATTAATGTTGAAAAGCTAGGTGACGAGATAGCCAACTGGAAACGTGCCCAGGCAGAAACCAGTATGTCACAATGGCTCAAAACCTATGATGACGAAATTGAAATTGTGATTGCAAATAATGACGATATGGCCTTGGGGGCGATAGATGCAATAAAGAAAGCTAATGTTGCTGATCCGCCGGCAGTAGTAGGCATCGATGGAACCATGGCTGGGTTAGAGGCCGTAAAAAACGGTGATATGATCGGTACTGTATTAAATGATGCAAAGGGTCAGGCAGTTGGTGTGATTGAACTAGCTTATTCCATCGTTTTTAACACTGAGTTACCAGATAATATTGAATTAATGGAGGGGAAATACATCCGAAAGCCGCATCTGATGATTACAAAGGAAAATGTAGATTATTATATATCAGACTAGTTTTCATACTAACATAGCATGCCTGTACTTTGATTTAGTTTGTGCCGAGGATTACGCTGGCATAAACTTCTAAGTATGAATTATGTTTTTCATAATTCATACGACATTTGTGATTATGAGTTCAAATCGAAGATTTTACTTGTAAAATAGTAATATAGTATTTACAATATAAAATCAAATGAAGCATAAACTCCAGCTCATTTAATAATATGGAAGGCGAGGATTAATATGGATCAAATTGATAAGCAGATATTGGTAATGCTGCAGGAAAATGCGAGATACCCATTAAAACTATTAGCGGAAAAGGTTTTTTTATCTTCTCCAGCTGTTGCTGCCAGAATTACACGGCTAGAAAAAGATGGTATCATCAAAGGCTATCATACGGATATCAACTGGATTAAGCTGGGTTATCACATAACAGCATTTATTAATCTGGAGGTGGTCCCGGCCCAGAAACCGGAGTTTTATCCTTTTATAAAGGCATGTCCGAACGTTATGGAATGCAATTGTGTTACAGGAAATTACTCCATGTTAATCAAAGTTTGCTTTCAAAGCACGATGGATCTGGATGCATTTATCGGGGAAGTGCAGAGATTTGGCAAAACCAGTACACAGATTGTATTTTCAACAGCAGTGGAGCATAGAGGAATCCAGACGCTGGATAATTAAATTAGGATTTATATAAATCAAAGAGGATAGTGAGTCAACAATGAGGTTGATGTCAATATCTTTTTTTGTTGCGCTCATTTCTATATTACTTTTTGTATGGAACATAAGACTGGCTGCATTGATGCTATGGTAATCTTTTCATGATGGAAAGAATATATTTGTAGTACGAGATGGTTTAAGGAAAAAATACCATAAGGAAAGTGTTAGCCAGAATATGAATAATAGCCAAATTGAATATGGGGTAGAAGCTACAAATACTACGGCAGGCGCTGAAGGAAGATATAAGGTATATTTAATAACAATTGAAAAAATAAATCGATTCTGGTTTATTATTGATTCAGGTGCATCAATTATGGCAGAATTAGTTGGATTTTATTATATATGGGATGCTCCGGAGGATGGATCGGTCGGTGGACAGATTGCTATTTTAAATAATGCTGTAATAAATGGAGCCAATGCTGTTTTGCTGTCCGCGAATGATCCTATAGCAATATCAGGAGCAGTAGAGGATGCAAAAAGCAAAGGAGTAAAAATAATCTATGTTGATTCCCCGGCCATCGAGGAAGCCATAATTACACTTGCTACTGATAATTATCATGCGGGAAGTGTAGCAGGGGATATTATGATAAAGGAATTTGAAGCATTAGGAGTTAAGAACGGTTCCATAGGTATCATTGGTGTAAACATAAACCATGAATCTACAATGAACCGGGAAGCCGGCTTTCGTAATGTCATAGAAGCGGATGGAAGGTTTGTGCTTCTGCCTACCGAATATAGAGAAGGAGAAAGGGTTGCTTCTCAGTTAGCTGCTGAGAGGTTAATACTGGATAACCCCGGTTTAATCGGTATATTTGGTGCCAATGAAGGATCAACAGTAGGTGTTGGTAACGCGAATAAAGCCTATAATAATAAAATTATTGGAATTGGATTTGATCAGACGGATGAAATTGATGCTTTAATATATGAGGGTAGTTTAAAGGCAGTAATGGTTCAGAATCCCTTTACCATGGGGTACCTTGGGATGGCTGAGGCCTATGCGGCATTATATGGATATGATACCGGACCGGAGTTTATAGATACTGGTGTTTCTGTTCTTACGAAATGGTAAATGCAGTAAGAGAAGTCATGAGACAAGTGTTAACAGGAGGTGGGTTATGGATTGCATAGATAAAAAATATATTAACATCACCTCTGCATCGAATAGTGTAGCCGGCAGATTGTTGGTATATTTAATTACGATGGATAAGACAGATCGTTTCTGGTACTATATCGATCATGGTGCATCCGTTATGGCTGCCCTTGTTGGGCTTAATTATATTTGGGATGCCCCAGTAAATAAGGATACTCAATTACAAATAGAAATTTTGAACCGCGCCGTCGAGGAAGGGGCCGATTTAGTGATGCTGGCAGCCAATGATCCGATAGTTCTTTCTTCTGCTATTGAAGATGCGAAAAGTAGAGGAGTTTATATCATATATGTGGATTCGCCGGCGAATGAGGAAGCTGTCATAACCTTAGCTACCGACAATTATAAAGCCGGTACCATTGCCGGTAATTTGATGATAAATGAAATGGAGGGGAAAGGGATTTCAAGCGGTTCGATCGCTATCATTGGAGTAAACAGGGTCACAAATTCTACCATGAACCGGGAAGCAGGATTTCGAGATATTATTACATCCGACGGGCGGTTTGTGATTCTGCCTACAGTAGATACGGAGGGTAATATAGAGCTTTCTCAAAGGGCTGCCGAGAGGTTTATAAGTGAAAATGAAGATCTGGTTGGTATCTTCGCTACGAATGAGGGTACTACCGAAGGTGTGGGCTTCGCCATTCGATCCTTAGGCAGTGATGTGATTGGTATCGGTTTTGATTATTCCGATATCATAGAAGAATTAGTGTATGATAGAAGCTTAAAAGCTGTGATGTTGCAAAATCCTTTTACCATGGGATATCTGGGAATGGCAGAGGCGTATGCAGCACTACACGGATATAATACCGGTCCGAATTATATTGATACCGGAGTGTCCGTATTAACCCGTTAGATGTAGTTGGTGCATTCAAAACAGTGTTTATTTTTAATTCATAGGATTAGCCTAAATCGTATTTATTAAGAAATTTCATACTAAACACGATAGAAGATATATCATATATAAAACACTTGCCTTTCATATGGATTAAATGATATAATTAATTGGTATATTACAACATTTTTTAGGAGTAATTTATGCAAAAAGTATATCAAATTTGATTGTTTGAGAAAGGTAAGGATGGGGTAATTTTATGGATAGCAAGAAAATTAAATTGGGTTTACTGAGTTTTGTAATGATTATTGTAATTCTTGCAGCGGGTTTCCTGTTATTTAAGGATAAGAATAAGCCGGTTCAGGAAACTGTAGTAACAAAGATTGACCGATTTGAACTATTAACCAATCGGAATCATAATCTTCCGTTTGATGTTACATGTACCGTTACCGAGGATACCATAACTGCGGTATTGCCCTCCGGTTTGGATTTATCCGGTGTGGTAGCCGACTTTACATTTACGGGTGAAAAGGTTCTTGTTAATGGGACAGAAGTAATATCGGGAACCACAGCTCTGGATTTTAGCAAGCCAATCGAGCTTACATTACAGGGTAAGGATGAAAACAGCAAGACTATTAAGGCCGACATACATTCCATTGATACCGGACTGCCTACTGTCTCTATAGTAACCGAAGACCCGGATGATGAAATAAATAAAAAGGATTATTCGGAAGCAGAATTTTTCATAGGCGGAGGGAATGCAGACAGCTGTTATTACGCCATGGGCGAAAAGGAAAGCCTTGAGGTGAGCTGTGGGATCAAGGGCAGAGGAAACAGTACCTGGGGACACCCCAAAAAGAGCTACACCTTAAAACTAGAGGATAAGACCCCTCTACTTGATATGGCAGAGTCGAAGGATTGGGCACTCGTTGCTAATTATGAGGATTATTCCTTACTCCGTAATTACATAGCAGCGTATTTAGGTGAAGTGGCTGAGCAGGAATATGTAATGAAGGTACGACCGGTAGATACCTTTTTAAATGGGGAATATATCGGAACCTATACACTGACAGAGAAAATTGAAATTGATGAAAATCGCCTCAATATTACTGAATTTGATGAGAATAAATCGATTGACCAGGTAGGTTATCTATTGGAATTTGATGCACACGTAATGGAGGAAATTGCTCCAAACGGCAAAGTAAGAGGTCGTGATCCCGGCAACTGGAAGCAGTATGGATGGATGAAAACAGATCATTTGTATTATAATCCGGAGACGGACGAGACCTTCTTCCCGATTGATATCGGTGGCAAATGGTGTACCATTAAAAAGCCGTCGACGAAAAACCTGACAGCTGAGCATGGGGAATATATTTATCGTATGGTTACTGAGGCTGTTCAATCTCTAAAGGAATATAACTATGATGAGGTTTCCAAACGAATTGACATAGAATCCTTCGTAAAATGGTATATCGTGGAAGAGTATATGAACAATGCGGACAGCTCCATGCACTCCAGTGTCTATATGTACTTAGACGTCAACGGAAAGCTTACCTTAGGACCAATGTGGGACTTTGACCGTAGCGCCGGTAACTGTGACTACTGGAATTATCCGAAGGAAAGTGTTTACGATCTGATGGAGAGTGGAGCAGGATGGTTTCGGTATCTGTTCCAAATGCTTGAGCCGCGTAAGCTGTTAGAAGAGGAATGGACGAAATTTAATGACGGAATCAGCGATTTGGATACAAAGATTGATGAATGGGCAAATATGATTGCTGATTCGGCCAATCATAATTTTAGAACATGGAATATCCTGGGAACCAAAGTGGCAAGCAATCCAATTGAAATTGTCAGCGCAAAAACCTTCGAAGAACAGGTAGCCTTTTTGAAGGAATGGCTAGGTAAGCGCAAAGTTGCCATGGATAACTTCATACAAACCTTATATTAATTTTATAAATGAGCTATTGCTTTTGATATTAAAAAGCAATAGCTTTTTTTTTGGTTAACCTAACAAAATTTTTATTTATTATTTTCTGTTATTCGTATGATAAAAGACTATTTTGTAAAAAATCTGTATCAAGGACTCATTCAATCATATTAAAAAATAATATGCATTTACATAGGTACCATAATTTGGTATACTCTAAATGATGCAAAAGATGACCAAATGTAGAATGAATTATAATTATTTTGATTATGGGATAAGTGATTATCATTTACGGAAAGGGATGGAACGATGCAGGGGGATAAGGATAAAGATAACCAGTTTGGTAATAAAAGGGATCAAAGTGGAAATACCGATACGGATAAGAACATAAAAAAAGGAAACATTATTGAGGATGAGATCCTGGATACCTTTGCGGTGGACCAGGATTTTGATATAGAAGAAGACATAAGTGAAAGTTTAAGACTACAGGTGCAAGAGGAATTAGGAATACAGGAAAACGAGACAGGAGAATCGAAAAAGGAAAAAAAGAAACGTTTGATCAAAAGAATTCTAATTTCCACTGGCATTGTTTTATGTGTTCTTATTGCTTTTTCTGCTTGGATGGTTGGAACTAAGACAGGGCGAAAGCTGCTGTACCGATTGGGTGGTAACTATATCTACGGTCATGTAGATAATGACGAAATAACACCTATTGTTACCCCGAATCCACAAGATAATGATAATGTGGGAAATGATTCACCGACCGGAGATGATGAGGTTGCTGAGGTGCCGGACCCGATAGACCCTCGTAAGGAGGATTTTGTAACGAATTTTCTTATTTTTGGAATTGAAGAAATTGAAGGTGCGAGAAATACGGACAGTATCATGCTTGCCTCCATCAATACAAGGGATAAATCAGTGAAATTAACCTCATTGCTTCGGGACACTTATATACAGGTTCCGGGGGATGATCCGACCAAATTGAACGCAGTGTATACTCAGGGTGGTTCGGATTTATTAGTGAAAGTAATAGAGTATAATTACCGCATTAAAATTGATGGTTATGCTCATGTCAATTTTGAAGCCTTCGAAAAGATAGTGGACCGCTTAGACGGTATCGACATAGAATTAGGAGAGGAAGAAGCACATTATTTAAACACCACGAATTATATATCGAAACGCTCCAATCGTAATGTAAAACCTGGGTGGAATCATCTGAACGGTAATCAAGCGCTAGGTTACTGTAGAGTCCGCAAGGTTGAGACACTAGGCGGCGCAAATGATGATTATGGAAGATCATTACGTCAACGGCGCGTCTTGAAAGCCATCTTTAATCAGTATAAATCGCAGAGCTTTTTTAACTTATTTGATATTATGAATGAATGTCTTGGCTATGTAAAAACCAATATATCTGCCAGCCAGTTTGAAAACGGCCTGGAGGCTGTGGTGGAGAATAAAATCACGACGCTTAATAATAGCCGTATACCGGCAAATAACATGTTTGAGACACCGGGTGAATATAACGGAGTCGATGACCCTTTGGTATTGGATTGGGATAAGAATATCGTAGAACTTTATCAATTTATCTTCGGAGATACCGAAGAAGAAGCAAAGGCGGAACTTGCAGAACAGAGAAAATAATACTCAAAGGAGAACAGTGGTATAGATGGAAGCAATGCAGAAAGAAAAGGATCATAAAAAGCTTATCAGTGTTCTGGAGGTTGTAGAAATTAGTACTGGTAATAGAGAGGTTATGCATGAATTTGATTACCTGATTGAAGCTCCCAATTGGAAGAAGAATGGCAAGGAGCTTGTTTATAACAGTGGAGGAAGAATTTATTCCTATGATATTTCTACGGATACCAGTACTTTGATTGAATCGGGTATCTGCATTAATTGCAATAATGACCATGTACTATCTCCCGATCAAACGAAAATAGCGGTCAGTCATCATACGAAAGAGGATGGCAGATCAAGGATTTATATTTTTAATGACGAGGGGGGAACACCGATACTCATTACACCAATGGCCCCGAGTTATCTGCATGGGTGGTCACCGGACGGGAAGACACTTGCATATTGTGCAGAACGTAATGGCGATTATGATGTATATACGATATCCGCAGAAGGCGGTGTGGAAAACAGGCTGACGGACGCCGATGGACTCGATGATGGACCGGAATATTCCCCTTGCGGTAATTATATCTGGTTTAATTCGGTCCGAAGTGGACTTATGCAGCTGTGGCGTATGAAAGCAGACGGAAGTGAACAGACCCAGATGACGTTTGATGAAAGTAACAGCTGGTTTGCCCACCTTTCCCCGGATGGAAAAAAAGTTGCTTATATCACATATAAAAAGGGTGATGTTGCACCTGGGGATCATCCTGCGAATAAAGATGTAGAAATTCGTATTATGCCTTCGGAGGGAGGCGATTTTATGACCTTAGTGAAGCTGTTTGGTGGTCAGGGAACCATAAATGTTAACTCGTGGTCACCTTGTGGAAAGAAACTTGCCTTTGTAAGCTACCGGTTCGAATAACAATAAACGTATTAACGTAATCATTTACCCCATTTTTTATTTATTATGCTTAGGTTAAATTATTAATCCTTTTTTAATCTATTATTAACCACATCCTAGTTTTATTTCTGTACTTTAGAAGTATATTCATAGTGAGGTTATTATTCTAAATAAGAAATGGGGTAATTTTATGGATTCATGGATTTATGTAGCTGCGTTATCTATCATTGGAGCAATTGCTTTACTGTATCTTTTGGTTTTCGTTATTTTAGGCTTAAGAATCATCCGATCGGATGAAGTTGCAGTCGTTGAGAAATGGTGGAGTCCTAAAGGTTCCTTAAAGGATTCGATTATTGCCTTAAAGGGTGAAGCAGGATATTCACCAAGTTTATTAAGAGGTGGTATTCACTTTAGAACTGCATTGATGTTTCGCATACATAAATACCCTTTAATCACTATCCCACAGGGGCAGATAGCCTACCTGTTTGCACGTGACGGAAAACCACTGTCTCCGACACAAACCTTAGGAAAGGTTATCACGGAGGCAAATAATTTCCAGGATGTAACCGGTTTCCTGACAAACGGTGGTCAGAGAGGTCCACAAAGAGGTATCTTAAGGGAAGGTACCTATGCAATAAATTTAGCGCAATTTATCGTTATAACACCGAATGATATCAAGGCTATCTTTACCGGTTCCAAAAATGAGAAGATGGAGCTGGCAAGCATGCAGAAAACCCTTATAGAGAGGAATGCCTTCAGTCCGGTTATTATCATGGGAGTAAGGAATCAAGATAGTGATATTATGGGCATTGTAACCGTCCATGACGGAATATCCCTGGAAGAGGGTGAAATTATAGCGGACAGTGTCGGTGATGAGCATGCAAGCTTTCAGGATCCGGAGAAGTTTTTGGCTCTTGGAGGAAGACGGGGTAAACAGCTTCAGGTACTGACAGATGGTACATATTATATCAATCGACTATTTGCTACAGTGGAATTCAGACCGAAAACGGTTGTCCCGATTGGATTTGTCGGAGTTGTAGTTTCTTTCTTCGGGAAGGAAGGGGTTGACACCACAGGAATTAATTACCGTCATGGTGAACTGGTAGGTGCAGGCTGCAAGGGTGTACTTGAAAAGCCTCTGATGCCAGGTAAATATGCCTTTAATACCGACGCCGGCAAGGTAGTCTTAGTGCCAACAACGAATATAATCCTAAAATGGAACAGGGCAGAGATTGGTTCCCATAAATACGATGAAAACCTAACGGAAGTAGACATTATCACAAAGGATGCCTTCGAACCTTCTTTACCGTTATCCGTGGTAATGCATATTGATTACAAACAGGCTCCCTGGGTAATTCAACGCTTCGGAGACATCAATATGCTAGTAAATCAGTCCTTGGATCCACTGGTAAGTGCATATTTTAAAGATGTTGCTCAGACCAAGACACTAATTGAATTAATACAGGAACGCAGTGAGATACGTGAAAGAGCTGTAGCAGAGATGCGGGAGAAATTTCAAAAATATAATCTTCAGCTGGAAGAAGTTTTAATCGGAACACCGAAATCTCCTACCTCCGATGTTCAGATTGAAAATATATTAATGCAATTAAGGGAACGACAAATTGCTGAAGAAAAGAAGATTACCTATCAAAAACAGCAATCAGCGGCAGAAAGTGAAAAATCACTCCGGGAAGCGCAAGCCGTTGCAGAACAGCAGAGTTTTCTGACCAAATCTAAAATACAGATCGAAATTGAAAGAAACTCGGGTGCTGCTTTAGCAAGAAGGGCGGAACAGGAAGCTAATCAGATTATTGCATTAGCGAAAGCAAATGCTTCCAAGATTACCTTGGAAGGAGAGGCAGAGGCGTCAAAGGAATCTAATGTTGGTCTTGCAAAAGCACGTGCTATCGATGCACAGGTTAAGGCCTACGGAGGCGCTGAATTCCGTGTAATTCAGGAAGTAACCGATAAATTAGCAGATGCGATCAAGAACTCCAAAGTAGATATTGTACCAAAAACTGTCGTAACTATGGGTGCTACCGGAAATGGAGATAGCATGAATGGTAGCAATACGGTTATGGATACCCTGCTTAAATTCATTACCTTGGATAAACTAGGTGTTTCGCTTGATACTGCTGCTGTCAATGAAACAGTAAAATCTGAGATATCAGCACCGGCGAAGATAGTAGATTAATGTATAGATAACAACAAGGGGCTTTTGCATATTCTATATGCAAAAGCCCCTACGATGATTGATTACTTGGTAGCATTCATTTCATAAAGCTGGGTTTTCTTCTCTTTTGTAGTAACCTTGGTGGGCGGAGAAGATAGTGTGTTGGTTTTTTTGCGTAATAATTCACCCTGCTTTTTTGCTAAATACTTCCCTAATTTATTGTTCTTTTCATTGAATTTGCAGCCATAAAGAAATGAACCCAGATGCTCTAAAAATTCCTTACGAATAATCATACCGGACAAGCTGATAATCGTATTGTTGTCCTTTAATTTTAAACGTATGGTACGGTCAATTTCGATTTCTTCTTTTGTAATAAATGCAACACCGGTTTCGCTGATATCTTTTACCAGCACAGATATTGCAGTAGGTCCGGCTGCAGTATTCACATAGAGAGGCATGTCCTCACCGATATACATTCGGAAAGAATCCCGTCGATTATAGGGTTTCCCAGCTCCATAGATATCAATTTTATGATAGATTTCACCATTATATTTTACAAGCTTTACGGTGACATTTTCCCACATATATAACCTTCCGTCAACCTTATACAAAAAGTTTAACTGGCATTTTTCCGAAAAACCTATAGTCTGATCATTTGCCTTAATTGTGGTGATTAGCACAGAGTTGTTTTTGATTATAACTATTTCACTTCGAAATGACATAGTACGGCCGTTGTTTTTCACCTCAAGTTCCATGCTACCGCCCTTCGATAGTTCATCTATCTGCATAATCTCACCTCCAAATAAATTATCTTAATAATTATATAACAAAATGTGACAAAAGACAACCATGAATCCGTTTGATGTTAATAATTATTCATTTTTTTCCATTTAATACATTCATTTGCAATAATAAATATGCTATTATAATTAATAAAAGTAATATTGGAAGGTTTAATTAAACTGACTTAGCATGGGCATGTTATTATTGGAATATTAATCGAAAAATATTACTATATTACTATCAGTAAGTATCAGTAAGCATAGCTAATATTCATGTTGACAAAAAGCCTACCATACTGTTATTATCATTATAACGTGGGCGAAGGTGTTCTTAAAAAGGGCATTTTAGCCCCTTTTTCTTAAGAAAATGAATGAAAACAGACAAAATATGGGGGGTTTATAACCTGACAACCTAATAATTTAAAGTAAGGAGCGGTGCAAATGAAACATTTTACAAAACAAGATATCATCAGAATGGTAGAAGAAGATGACGTTGAATTTATCCGTCTGCAATTCACAGATATGTTTGGAAACTTAAAGAATGTGGCGATTACAACGAACCAATTGGAAAGAGCGCTAAATAATGAATGTATGTTTGATGGTTCCTCGATCGAAGGCTTTGTCAGAATCGAAGAATCAGACATGTATTTATATCCGGATTTGGACACCTATGTGACATTTCCCTGGAGACCTCAGCAAGGTAAAGTTGCTCGGTTAATCTGTGATGTTTATACGGTAGATGGCAAACCGTTTAGTGGTGACCCAAGACAAGTCTTAAAGAAAGTAATCAAGGAAGCATCCGATATGGGTTATACGTTTGATGTTGGCCCGGAATTAGAGTTCTTTTTATTCCATTTGGAGGAAAATGGTCAACCGACGACGAACACCAGCGAAAGAGCAGGATATTTTGATTTGGGTCCGTTGGATCTCGGAGAAAATGCCAGACGCGATATGGTTCTTACCCTCGAAGATATGGGTATTACAATAGAAGCCTCTCATCATGAGGTTGCTCCGGCACAACATGAAATTGATATTAAATATGATGATGCCTTAAAAACCGCAGATAACATTATGACCTTTAAACTGGTAGCACGTACTATCGCGAAAAGACATGGTCTGCATGCTTCTTTTATGCCGAAACCGAAGTTTGGTATTGACGGATCGGGAATGCATGTGAATATGTCGTTGAAAAAGGAAGGTAAAAATATCTTTGATGACCCGAACGGTAAGTTGGGATTGAGCAAAGAAGCATACTATTTTATTGCGGGTATTATGAAACACATCGAATGCATGACCGCAATAACCAATCCATTAGTGAATTCATATAAAAGATTAGTGCCCAATTATGAAGCACCGGTTTACGTTGCCTGGTCTGCCTCAAACAGAAGTCCTCTAATTCGTATTCCTGCGGGAAGAGGAAGTTCCACTAGACTTGAACTCAGATGCCCGGACCCATCAGCAAATCCTTATTTAACACTGGCAGCATGTCTGGCAGCAGGTCTGGATGGTATCAAAAATCAAATAGAACCGACCGCAAGTATTGATAAAAACATATATACCATGTCAACCGAAGAAAGGGTGACAGAGGGAATCCGTAGTCTACCCGCTAATTTAAATGATGCAGTAAAAGCACTGGAAAATAGTACATTTATGAACGATATACTGGGAGATCATATCTATAGCAAATATATACAGGCTAAAAAGTCGGAATGGGATATTTACCGTACGCAGATTACCCAATGGGAGCTGGACCAATACTTATACCGTGTATAATTTTGGGCGTATTGCCTGGCTTAAGGTCATTATGGGAATGTGTAATAATGGCCTGATTCGGTAGGGAGCGGAGGTGAACAGATGTGTTTAGCATAATAGTGGGTTTTCCCAAGATGGATGATGCGGCTTGCATCAAAAATGTATTAACCAGAAACGGGTATCATGTCAGTGAGCCCTGCACCTTAGGGACACAAATAATAAGTGTGGCAAATGATTTGGATGAAGGTATCATAATATGCGGTTATCGGTTTTCCGATATGCATTATAGTGAATTAAACAATTATTTGCCGAAGGGGTTTCAGATGCTCTTGTTAGCATCACCGGATAAGCTTGAGTATTGCCAGGATAATAACATCGTCTGTTTACAGATGCCGTTAAAAATGAATGATTTACTAAGTACCTTACAAATGATGACTTATCAATATCAATCACGTAAGAAGAAGGATAAAGATAAGCCGAAGGTAAGATCAGAAGAAGAAAAAATGCTTATCAATAAGGCAAAAATGGTTTTAATGGATCGTAACAACATGACAGAGGAAGAGGCACATCGTTATCTGCAGAAAAACAGCATGGACAGTGGTACGAATATGACTGAAATGGCTGAAATGGTATTGAAGATGTTTTATCCGTAAAAGAAGACTTTACCAACAGGATAGTTTTTGATATAATTTATTTAATATTATGCCAGAAGTAATATTGAATAAGAACGATACAAGGGCAAAGTCGTATAATTAAGCTTAATATTATCGGGGTGGCAGGAATGCTTCCCCGTTAATTATATTTATCGCTAATGCGATAGACCCTTAATATCGCCAATTGACTGGTATTCCTCTGGTATTCCTATGGAAGGGCGGGTTTTATATGAAATTTACAAAGATGCAGGGCTGCGGTAATGATTATGTATATGTGGACTGTACGAAAGAATTAATTCCGAATATTCCTGAAACAGCGATTAAAGTAAGTGACAGACATTTTGGAATTGGATCGGATGGCTTAATACTGATCAGAACCTCTGATAAAGCGGATTTTATGATGGATATGTATAATCAGGATGGTTCCCGTGCGCAGATGTGCGGTAACGGTATCCGTTGCGTTGCCAAATATGTTTATGACAATCATTTGACGGATAAAAATCAAATACAAATAGAAACGCTGAGCGGAATAAAAACACTTGACTTGGCGGTTGAAGCTGGTAAAGTAACCTATGTAACGGTTAATATGGGAAATCCAATATTAGAAAGCTCCTTAATACCTGTTTTATCCGAAAAAGAAAGAGTAATCGGGGAACCGATTAACGTGGGAGATAAGGAATATAAAATTACTTGCGTTTCTATGGGAAATCCCCATGCAATTATTTTTGTTGATGATATTAAAAATCTTTTACTGGAGAAAATTGGTCCTTTGTTTGAGAATCATATGATGTTTCCGGAGCGGATTAATACGGAATTTGTGCATGTCATTGATCGAAAACATATTGAGATGAGAGTATGGGAAAGAGGTTCGGGTGAAACCCTGGCCTGCGGAACCGGTACCTGTGCGTCTGTTATGGCGTGTATTTTAAATGGCTATACCGATCACGAGGTAACTGTTTCATTACTGGGCGGAGAACTTTTAATACGATATGATGAGAAAGAAAACATCATTTACATGACTGGTCCTGCAGTCAAGGTGTTTGATGGTGAAATAATACTATAAAAGACAAGAATACTTGTCTTTAGGAAAGGCTAGGTCAAACTTATGTTTAATATTAATGAAAATTATCTGAAATTACCGGGAAGTTATTTGTTTTCTACAATTGGAAAGAAAGTTAGGGAATTTTCGGAGGCTAATCCGGATAATAAAATAATCCGACTGGGAATCGGCGATGTAACTCTGCCTCTTGTTCCGGCTGTGATTGAAGCATTACATGGTGCAGTTGACGAAATGGGAAAACAGAGTACCTTTAAAGGTTATGCTCCTGATTTGGGCTATGAATTCTTACGCAAGGCGATTGCTGATCATGATTTTAAGACCAGAGGTGTATCCATTGCACTGGATGAAATTTTTATCAGTGACGGTGCTAAGAGTGATTCCGGTAATATCCAGGAAATCTTTGATGTGAATTGTAAAATCGCCGTATGTGATCCGGTTTATCCCGTTTATGTTGATTCCAATGTAATGGCAGGAAGAACAGGGGAATATATTGCTGAGACCGGCAGATGGTCCAATGTTATCTATATGCCATGTACCAAAGAGAATCATTTTGCTCCGGAGCTTCCTAAGGAGCAACCGGACTTAATATATCTTTGCTTCCCGAATAACCCGACCGGTTCAACCATCACCAAAGCAGAATTACAAAAATGGGTTGATTATGCCAATAAGGTAGGTGCGGTTATTATCTATGATGCTGCTTATGAAGCATATATTTCGGAGGATAATGTACCTCATACCATTTATGAATGTGAAGGTGCTAAGACTTGTGCCATCGAGATCCGCAGCTTTTCTAAAAATGCCGGTTTTACCGGTACCAGACTCGGCTTTACCGTAATTCCGAAGGAATTAAAGTGCGGGGATGTAATGCTTAATAGCCTCTGGGCAAGACGCCATGGAACCAAGTTCAACGGTGCGCCGTATATTACGCAGGTAGCAGGTACTGCTGTATATACCGAAGAAGGCAGAAAACAGACAAAAGAGCAGATCGCTTACTATATGAATAATGCAAGAGTCATTCGTGAAGGCTTACTCTCTGCCGGTTATTCTGTTTCCGGCGGTGTAAACGCTCCTTATATCTGGATGGCAACACCGGATAAGATGACCTCCTGGGAATTTTTCGATCACCTGTTAAATAAAGTGAATGTTGTAGGTACCCCCGGTTCCGGCTTCGGACCGAGTGGTGAAGGTTATTTCAGATTGACTGCCTTTGGAACCTATGAAAATACCCTCGAAGCAATCGAAAGAATAAAAAAATTGTAAGGTAAATTAGCATTTGTAAGAATTTGCCATAATTAGTATATCAAATATAGATTGACAATTGAGGTATTTATTAGTTATAATTACAACCATAAATGATACAATATAGACAATGTAGTCTTAATATAATTAGGACTACATTTTTTATGTATGCATGTATATTTATTCATTTAAGGAGGAGATTTATGAAAAAAATCAGTAAACTAATTGCGTTAATGATGGCAGTCCTTTTGATGCTTTCTTTAACAGCATGTGGTAACAAGGACGGTAACGATACCCCGGCTGATACCACAGATGGAGCATCTAACAACTCAGAAAATGATAGTGATGATGCTGCTAATACCACAGGAGATAATGTCCTGAATGTACATTTTGATGTTGAGGTTGCTTCCCTAGATCCTCAAATTGCAACCGACGGTACTTCCTTTGAAGTGCTTGCGGCGGTGACGGAAGGCTTATATTCAGTAGATGCAGCGGGCTCATCAATACTCGCTATGGCAGAAACTGTTGATAAAAGCGCAGATGGTTTAACATATACATACAAAATCAGAGATGCAAAATGGTCAAACGGGACCCCTGTTACTGCAAATGATTTCGTATTTGCTTGGAGACGATTAGTAGATCCTGCAGTAGCAAGCGAATATGCATTCATCGTGGAAATTGCTTGTATCAAGAATGCATCAGCAATTATTGCCGGTGAAGTGGCACCGGATCAATTGGGTGTAACCGCAACGGATGAAAAGACTCTCGTCGTAACCTTGGATGTTCCGGTTCCTTTCTTTGAATCCTTATTATCATTCCCGTCCTTCCTGCCGGTAAATGAAGAGTTCTTTACAGCAGCAGGAGATTCCTTTGGAACGTCTCCTGAGACTGTTTTAAGTAATGGACCTTTCATGATTACCGCCTATGAACCGGCTGCTACGACAATTACATTGGCAAAAAGCACTACTTACTGGGATGCTGCTAAAGTTGCTTTAGATGGTATCAAGTATCAGGTAATCAAAGATTCACAGCAGGCTATGTTATCTTACCAGAATGGCGATTTAGATGTAGCTACACTTTCTGGTGAGCAGGTAGAACAGTTCCAGGCTGATCCTGAATTTAATAATATTATGGCAGGTTATTTATGGTACATTTCACCAAATCAGACCGTTGCCGGACTGGAAAACCAAAATCTTCGTATGGCACTTGCTCTTTCCTATGATAAAGCTGCAGTAGTGAATAACATCTTAAAGGATGGTTCCATTGTGGCTGACTTTGCGGTTCCTACCTTACTTGCTACCGGACCCGATGGAGTCGATTTCCGTGAAACAACAAGCACTTATCTTGCAACAGATAAAGCAAAAGCATTGGAATACTGGAATACTGCAAAAGCAGAGTTAGTTGTAAACGAACTCAAATATACCATGATTGTTGAAGATACTGAATCTGCAATCAATGTAGCTCAGTTTATTCAGGCTGAAATTGAAGGAACGTTACCCGGTATCACAATTGAAATTCAGACCATGCCTAAGAAAAACCGTGTAGAAAGAATGCAATCCGGTGATTTTGAACTTGGTTTAACCCGTTGGGGCCCGGATTATGCTGATCCGATGACCTACTTAGATATGTGGACCACCGGTAGTCCGAACAATTATGGCTTCTGGTCAAATGCTGATTACGATGCAATTATCGAATCTGCAAAGAGAGGCGAGTTAGCTCTGGATATCGTTGCGAGATGGGAATCTTTAAAGCAGGCAGAATCTATGGTTCTTGCAGAAGCTGTAATTTTCCCTGTATATCAGAAGGGTGATGCAGTTATGATTAAATCCGGTGTTGAGGGAGTCGAATTCCACTCCGTTGGTATCAATCGTATCTACAAAAATGCTGCTAAGAAATAATCAAGTAAATTAACCATAATATAAGCAACAGTGACGCTGTCAAGCGTGTTTGGTACCAATGACAGCGTCATTCTTGCGTATGGTAAGGAGAGTGGTTTTTGTGAAAAAGTATATAATCAAGAGGATCATCATATCCGTTATAACCTTGGTGGTTATTTTATTAGTTTTATTTCTCATGCTGGAATTAATGCCCGGTTCACCTTTTAATGATGAAAAATTAAATGAAGCGCAAAAGGCTGTTATCCGTGCGAAATACGGACTGGATAAGCCTATATTTGTTCGATTTTTGAATTATATTAAAGCAATGCTTTCCGGAGACTTTGGAGTTTCCTATACAATCTCGAAAAATACGCCAATTACTACTTTACTTCAGTCCAGATTGCCTATATCACTTCGAATCGGTGGGCAGGCGATATTAATTGGAACCATGATAGGATTGACTTTAGGCATAATCGCTGCTATTAAGCACAACACAATTTACGATACAATCACAACCGTGATATCTGTTTTGGGAGTGAGTCTCCCTTCCTATGTTTTCGCTATGACACTTATTTATTCCATGGGCTTTAAATTAAAATGGTTTCCCCTCTTATACCAGATGGATGCGCCTATCTATTCCTCCGTTCTTCCCACGGTGTCCCTCTGTATGTTTACAGTAGCCACCGTAGCCAGATTTACCCGAACCGAAATGCTGGAGGTACTTGGGTCGGACTACATGCTGCTGGCAGAAAGTAAAGGTATCAACAGTTTCCATTTAATATTTAAGCATGCACTCCGTAACGCTCTGATTCCTATTATTACAGTCCTTGCACCACTTGTAGTTGGTTTAATGACCGGTAGCTTAGTAATTGAGAAATTATTTTCCATACCGGGCATTGGAAGCCTTTTAGTATCTGCAATTCAATCCAATGACTATAATGTAGTTGTCGCCTTAACCTTTATTTACAGCTTGATGTACATCGGTATTATGCTGGTTGTAGATATACTATATGGTGTTATCGATCCTAGAATCAGGCTTGCAAAGGGGGATAAAAATGAATAATAAAGATTTCGAATTTTTACCGAATGACTTTGAATTGGTCGGACAAGAAAAAATTCTTATAAACGATGAAACCTTTGCGGGACAGTCCTATTGGAGGGACTTATTAAGTAGATTTACTCAGAATAAAGGAGCGATTGCCGGATTGATTTTTATTGTACTGGTTATTATTATGGCAATATTCGGTCCGAAAATCTCAGGACATACCTATGATGCACAAATCATTACGCATCAGAATCTGGCACCCAGAATTCAGGGGATAGAGAAATTGGGTATTTTTGATGGCTCCGAGGAGATGAATACCTCCACCGGAACAAAATTACAAAACAAATATATTTCTGAGGATACTACAGTTACCACAGGACTGGAGAAGGTTTATTACTGGTTCGGTACGGACGTACTCGGCCGTGATATTTTTACCAGAACCTGGACCGGAACCAGAATTTCGCTTTATATTGCCTTAGTAGCTGTGCTTGTAGACATGTGTTTTGGTATGATATACGGCTTGGTTTCCGGCTATTTTGGTGGTAAGGTTGATATGGTTCTGCAAAGATTTGCAGAAATTCTTAACGGAATACCAACCCTGGTCATCGTTACTCTTTTAATTTTAGTAATTAAACCGGGATTGATCACGATCACCATAGCGCTGGCAATCACCGGTTGGATAGGTATGAGCAGGATTGCCAGAGCGCAGGTTTTAAAACTGAAGGAGCAGGAGTTTATTCTGGCATCCAAAACCCTAGGGGCAAAAAACCTTTTTATCATATTCAAAGAGATATTACCAAATATATTTGGGCAATTAATCGTTATGTCCATGTTCTCGATACCGAATGCAATATTTACAGAAGCCTTTCTGGCATTTATCGGGCTCGGTGTGCCACAGCCTCTGGCTTCCCTTGGTTCGTTAATCAGTGATGCCTTTAAGTCATTTACAACACATCCGTATATGATTGTATTCCCTGTCATCGTTCTGGCTGTTATTATGTTAAGCTTTAATCTGCTGGCAGATGGACTTAGAGATGCTTTTGATCCTAAGATGAAGGAAATGTAGTGAGGGAAATGTGAATTATGAAAGAATAATTCACATAATATTCTGTGCTGCAATTGGCAGCAGAATGGAGTTACAGATGGAAAGAAAACAGATTTTATCAATCAATGATTTATCCATATCCTTTCAAACCTCTGCCGGAGTCGTAAATGTAATTCGTGGAATGAATCTCTCTCTTTATAAAGGCGAGACGTTAGCGATTGTAGGCGAAAGCGGAAGCGGTAAATCCGTAACGGTTAAGGCAATTATGGGTATTTTAAGTAATAATGGAAAAATTAACAACGGGTCCATTCATTTTACCTATCAAAAGGATGGGAAGGAAACGCAACAGGATCTCTTAAAGTTTACCAAGACCGTGATGAGAAGACAAATCAACGGAAAACGAATCGCTATGGTTTTTCAGGATCCCATGACTTCATTAAATCCGACCATGACAATCGGTGCCCAGATTATGGAGGGAATGATTTACCATTATAAAACTCCGAAAAGAGAGGCTTTTCAGAAAGCGATTAAACTCCTTGAATTAGTTGGAATTACTGATCCCGAGAAACGAATGAAGAATTATCCGCATCAGTTATCCGGAGGTATGCGTCAAAGAGTCGTAATTGCCATAGCGCTTTCCTGTGATCCGGAGCTCCTGATTTGTGATGAACCTACAACAGCACTGGATGTTACCATTCAGGCAAAAATACTGGAGTTAATTAAGGATATTCAGAAAAAAACCGGTATTTCGGTAATCTATATTACGCATGACCTTGGTGTTGTTGCAAAGGTTGCTGATTATGTTGCGGTAATGTATGCCGGAAAAGTAGTGGAAAAGGGAACAACGAATGAAATCTTCTATGAGCCCAGACATCCCTACACCTGGGGACTATTATCAGCTATGCCGGATTTAAACAGCACGGATGATAAGTTATATACCATACCGGGAAGTCCTCCGAACTTGCTTCATCAGGTGGAAGGGGATTCCTTTGCTCCTCGTAATATTTATGCGATGAATATTGATCTCAGGAAAGAACCACCGATGTTCAAGATAACGGACACCCATTATGCAGCCACCTGGCTTTTGCATGAAAAAGCACCGAAGATAGATATGCCTCTGGAGCTGCGTAACCGAATTAATATGATGTATAAGGAATTATCAGAGGGTGATCAGGAGACAATGCCTCCAGCTTTAAATAAGGAATTATCAGAGGGTGATCAGGAGGCAATGCCTCCAGCTTTAAATAAGGAATTATCAGAGGGTGATCAGGAGGCATTGGCCTCCAACAAGATTGGAGGCATTATAGTATGAGTGAAAGAAAGCCTCTTTTAAAGGTAAATGACTTAAAACAGCATTTTAGGATAAACAGACGCTTTACAGTGAAGGCAGTGGATGGTGTTACTTTTGACATTTATCCGGGCGAAACCTATGGGTTGGTAGGTGAATCAGGAAGTGGGAAATCTACGATTGGACGATCCATTATCCGATTGTATGAACCTACTGCAGGTGAAGTAATTTTTAATGGTGTTAATATATCGGGTAGATTATCATCAAAAGATACTCAACACCTTCGTACTAGAATGCAAATGATTTTTCAGGACCCAATGGCGTGTTTAAATCCGCGTAAAAAGGTTATCGATATCATTGCTCAGGGACTAGATATCCATCATTTATACAAATCAAAGGAAGAAAGAAAAGATAAGGTATTTCAGATTCTTGATATGGTTGGACTGTCCAACGAGCATGCAGACCGTTACCCACATCAATTTTCCGGTGGACAGAGACAGCGTATCGGTATTGCGAGAGCGTTGATTATGAACCCGGATTTAATCATTGCCGATGAAGCAATCAGTGCTCTGGATGTTTCGATACAGGCGCAGGTTGTTAATTTGATGAAGGACATACAGAAAAAAACCAATACAGCGTATCTGTTTATTGCGCATGATCTCTCTATGGTTAAGTATATTTCAGATCGTATTGGAGTACTTCATCTGGGACATTTGGTTGAAACAGGAACAAAGGAGGAAATCTTCAGTAACCCGATTCATCCTTATACAAAGTCCCTGTTATCAGCGATTCCACAACCGGATCCGATTGCCGAAAAGAAGCGTATTGCTATGAACTATGATTATGCTACCAGCGGAATTGATTATCATAAGGGAACAAATCAACACGTCAGCGGTCAGCATTATGTACTGGCTACCAAGGAAGAACTGGAGAAGTGGACAAAATAAAAGCTATGAATTTGGAAGTATAATGTTCTTATGAATTTATAATAATACTTATGGTAATCGAACCATACAGGTATGAATTTAAAGCTGTCACAGAATTGTAGATATAGTTTCGGGGAAATGCTTTTCCCTTACGAAAATTATAGCTCAAGGTTTTGTGGCAGCTTTTTTTATCCGTTGTAAGCATACAGTTTTTTCGGCTCTTTTTACTTTTCTGCGCCGTAATTTACATTGATAAATCTTCCTGTAAATGGTATACTATCGCTTAGAAACGTGAATTGGGAGGATTGGCCATGCTATATCCGAAAAGCTTGGAAAAAGGTTATAAAATAGGTGTTACAGCAACCTCAGCCGGTTTTGATGCAGAGGTTGATTTTATTCGCCTGGACAATGCAATCCGGCATTTTGCCGCTTTGGGTTATCCGGTTATAGAGACTGATAATGTTAGAAAAAATTACAGAGGAAGAAGCTCAGACGGTAGAACCAGAGCTTTTGAACTTCATCAGCTGTGGGAGCAATCAGAGGTACGTGCCATTTTTGCCGCTTGCGGTGGGGACTACTTGACTGAAATGCTCTCCTTTGTGGATTATGAGGTGTTAATAACAACTCCAAAGTGGATACAGGGATTTTCCGATACAACCGGTATCTTATTTACCATTACTACCAATTTAGATATTGCAACTGTTTATGCAAATAATTTCAGTACCTTTGGTATGGAGAATTGGCATAAATCCTTGATGGATAATGTAAGCATATTAGAAGGCCAGGATCTCACTCAGCATAGCTTTGACAAATTTCAAGACGGGTACAAGGAAAGAATCACGGGTTTGGAGGAATTCGAACCGGAGAAGGAAGTTGCGTGGAAGATACTTAGGCCACATGCCGCGAAGGAAGTTGCCATAAAGGGACGCGCCCTTGGGGGATGTCTGGATGTGCTTCTTAATTTGGTTGGTACAAGATTTGATAAAACGAAAGAATTCATTCAAAAGTATCAGTCCGATGGTATTCTATGGTTTTTAGAAAGTTTTGATTTAAACAGTGAGGAACTTACCAGAGGTTTGTGGCAGCTGAAGGAAGCAGGCTGGCTCGAGCATGCAAAGGGATTTGTTTTCGGAAGACCGGCCATGTTCTGTACCTCTACGGATACGAATTACGAAGAGACCGTGTTGTCGGTACTGGGAGATATGAATTTACCGATTATTTTAGATGCAGATATAGGACATAAACCACCGCAGTTTACAATGATAAACGGTGCGATCGCTGAGATTTCATGCAGGGATCAAAAAGGCAGTATATCTTTTGAAAGAAGGTAAATTGTAAATGGGGAAGAAGAAACATAAGAATAGCGGGAATGGGAAAAGTATATCAATGGATGAAAGAAAAGAAAGCAACCAAATGAGCTCAAATCAGACGAATGAAAACCGGAATGGTAATCACGAGACCGATGGGGAAGCGAATGAAATCAACCAGGCATCGGACATTCCATCGGTCAATGCAATTGGAATCGACAATCAATCAGATCATATTTCGCCGGATCATAATCATATTGCCTTGTATGAAGTAACCGAGGATGGATCGAATTTACGAACAGTGTATGAACATCCAACATTTCAAAAGAAGGAAAATAACGGGGAGCTGGCAGAAAAGGCCCTCACAGCAATTGTTAGGGACAGCAGCGACTTAACCGAAAAAGAACTAACGCAGAAAATAAGGACTATTAACGAAATTGAGAATAAAGTAATATCACAAGTGGAACAAACAAAGACAGAAGAGATAAAAACAGAAGAGATAAAGAAAGAAGAAACAAAAACAGAGAAGATAAAAACAGAGAAGATTAAAACTGAAGAGACAAAAACAGAAGAGACAAAAACAGAAGAGATAAAAACAGAAGAGATAAAAACAGATGCTATTATAACGGAAGCAGCAGATCCAGTTCTTAATAAACATGGTGTGAATTTCAACCAATATTTCAGTAAAATTGCTAAATATTTCAGGAACAGGAATGAAGTTCCCAGAAGAAATTTCATCCTTCCATTACTATTTTTTATCGGAACCTTCATTTATCTGGAAGTAGTAGTGCATTTACTGTTATATAAAAGTATTGATTTTAAAATAATCTACCCAATCCTGTTTGCTATTCCGGCAGGCACGCTTTGCACAGTGCTAACCGGCTTCTTCCACAGGATGATTAATAAAATAATTATTTGGGTCATCACCGGATTTGCCTGCCTTGTTTTTAACGTACAGTTGATTTATTTTAGCGTATTCAAGGTCTTTTTTACCTTTCAATCACTTGGAATGGCAGGGGATGCATTTTCTGAATTTGGTTCGGATGTAGTTACTGCAATCAAGGGAAATATATTCGGAATGATCTTATTGTATGTCCCATTGGTAGGTTTGGCAATCTTAATGTCCCGGTTTTATGATTGGGATAAAAGGGATATGAAAGGTCAGGGATTATTATTTTTAGGAACGGTATTATTACATAGCCTGGTTCTGGGTACACTTTTCTTCTTTGGAAGAGGAGACTTTACTCCCTACGATTTATACCATAAATCCCAAATCCATGATTTGTGCGGTGAACAGCTTGGCATTATGACGATGACGCGCCTTGATATAGCTAATCTGTGGAATGATGACAGTGAACTGGTATTAGCAGAAACCGATATCATTGAATGGGAGGAGGATGTCACGGTGACGTTAGCTCCTACTAAGATACCCGAGTTAACTCCGGCGGTTGTGCTGACACCAATTCCGGTGGAACCGGATGCCTCGCCGACGCCGACCCCCTTACCGACACCGACACCGATCGATACCTCGCCAAATATTCTGGAGATTGATTTCAGTGCTTTAGCAGAGAAGGAAGAGGATGCAACGATACGTAAGCTGCATCAATATTTTGCTTCGGTTACACCAACAAATAAAAATGAATATACGGGAATGTTTGAAGGTTATAATCTCATCTTGATAACCGCGGAGGGTTTCTCCCCTTATGCGGTTGTAAAGGAGAAAACGCCAACCCTATACCGGTTAATCAATGAAGGCTTTGTCTTTAAGAATTTCTATACGGCACTTTGGCAGACCAGCACCAGTGATGGTGAGTATGTACCCTTGACCGGCTTGATTCCGATTGGAACCAGAAGCATGTATCATTCCAGAAATGATCTGCTGCCATTTACATTGGCACATCAATTTAACCGTCTCGGTATCCATAGCAGGGCATATCATAATCATACCTACACCTATTATAAGAGGGACCTGACTCATCCGAACTTAGGCTATGATTATAAAGGTGTCGGAAACGGACTAGAGCTGGAGCATAATGTATGGCCGAATTCCGATTTGGAATTAATTAATGCTACCGTGGACGAATATATCGGTGAGGAGCAATTCCATGTATATTACCTGACCGTAAGCGGTCACATGAACTATACGTTTATTGGGAATAGTATGTCATATAAAAATAGAGCACTCGTTGCAGATCTCCCTTATTCGGATGATATAAAGGCTTATATTGCCTGTCAGATGGAACTGGATAAGGCACTGGAACAGCTGATTAAAAAGCTGGAGGAGGCAGGTGTGGCAGACAAAACGGTGATTGCTCTTTCTGCGGATCATTATCCATATGGATGGGAGAAGGATAATATTGACACAATAGCCGGACACGAGGTGGACACTAATTTTGAGATATTTAAAAATCATTTTGTTCTATGGAATCCGGCAATGGAGGAAAGCATTGTAGTGGAGGAGCCTTGCTCCAGTCTTGATATTCTGCCCACATTATCCAATCTTTTTGGGCTGGAATATGATTCAAGGCTTTTAATGGGTAGGGATATCTTTTCGGACGCGGAGCCGTTGGTTATTTTATCAAACCGCAGCTTTATCACCGATAAGGTAATGTATAATTCAGCAAACCGTGAAACGACTTTGTTGACGGATGCAGAGTTACCGGAGGATTATATCAGTAACTTGAATAAGATAATCAAGAATAAGTTTTCCGTGTCGGAAAGCATCATTAAGAAGGATTATTACCGTTATGTTTTCCCGGATATGGCGGAGTGAGGATGCGTTCCCTGAACAAATATAAGTCTCAGATGATTCTGATAAGCTCAAGGATTGTCATAGCCATACTTTGGAAAACAAAGAAAATATAAAATAAAAGATGCTTTTATGAAGATTATTTATATAAAAAATTATATTTTTCTTGCATCAGTAAATAATATGTGATAATATAACTCAACAACAAGGGTGTTGATTTTATCGCAATACCTTTGTTTTTTAAATAAGATAAATTATTACCAAGTAAAAATTATCTTTATGATATGGATATCGGCTGAGAAGGAGACTTTATTCTACCCAATAACCGAACGACAGGAATGGTGAGCCACCGACTGAGAGCACACCGATGGTGATAAGCAGAATACGGAACACTCCGGAGCCCACGGATTGAAAGATTAGTAGGTTCGTGCGTGGCACGCGTTAAGTGCATGGAAAGCGGAGAGCTATGCTCTCAAGGCGGGTGGTACCGCGGGAATTATTGATTTCTCGTCCCGAAGAATTTGATTGAAAAATCATCTTCTTCGGGACTTTTTTATATTTTTTTATAGGACCTCGGGAAGATGGACATTCACTGCACAATTGTATCAATAAGCTTAAACATGGAATAGGAGGATGCCAAATGGAATTTATTAAAGGAATAACAAAAAGCGAATTATGTGAAATCAGTGATATTTTAAGTAATCAGGTGGAAGGATATGTTAAGATAACCGGAGCAATCCATACGATAAGAGACATGGGTGAATTTTCTTTTATAGTATTAAGAAAGAGGGAAGGACTCGTACAATGCGTATATGAGGAAGGAAGTTCCGGATTTTCAATTAAGAATTTGAGAGAAGGAATGACTGTAGTGGCAGAAGGCTACGTAAATGAAGAGGAAAGAGCACCACAGGGTTTTGAGGTGCGTTTAAACAATATAACGATCTTATCCTCTCCGAAGGAGGATGCCGTGATGCCGCTTCCGATCTCCAAATGGAAGATGAGAACCACATTAGAGTCAAAGCTTGCTTATCGACCGGTTTCACTTCGTAACATCAGGGAACGTGCAATATTTAAGCTTCAGGAGGGTATCGTAAGAGGCTTCCGGGATTTCCTGTATTCACAGAACTTTACGGAAATTCGTACTCCGAAACTGGTTGCAGGTAATGCGGAAGGCGGAGCAAATGTTTTTAAATTAGACTATTTTGGACAGAAAGCATTTCTGGCACAAAGCCCTCAGTTTTACAAACAGACCATGGTAGGCGTATATGACAGAGTGTTTGAAGCTGCTCCTGTATTTCGGGCGGAGAAACATAATACGACCAGACATCTAAATGAATATACCAGTATGGATTTTGAGATGGGCTATATCAAAGGCTTTGAAGATATCATGGAGATGGAAACGGAAATGCTAAGATATGTATTTCACTTTTTAAAGGATAAATACGCGAAAGAATTGAAGTTACTCGAGGTTAATCTTTCGGATATCCTGCAGATTCCTACCGTACGCTTCGATGACGCTAAGGTATTGGTATCTGAAAAATATAACCGCAAGATTAGAAATCCGTATGACTTAGAGCCGGAAGAGGAAGTGTTAATCGGAAGGTATTTCCAGGAAGAATATGACAGTGACTTTGTATTTGTTACTCATTATCCCTCAAAGAAAAGACCATTTTATGCGATGGATGATCCGTCGGATCCGAAGTTTACCTTGAGCTTCGACTTATTATATAAGGGTATGGAGATTACCACCGGAGGACAGAGAATTCATGACTATGAGGAACAAGTAAAGAAAATGGAAGCAAGGGGTATGGAGGTCAGCGAATTTTCGAATTTCCTCATGATTCACAAGCACGGGATGCCGCCACACGGAGGGCTGGGAATCGGCCTGGAGCGTTTAACCATGAAACTGCTGGATGAGCAAAATGTCAGAGAGACTACCTTGTTCCCGAGAGATTTATCCAGATTAGAGCCATAACAATTATTTAAAGATACTGGTTACACTAGCGTTATAGAGAAATTCATAGATATAAAAGAAGGGAAGAAATGCTATGAAGATAACAGAGGAAACCGTTCAATATGTTGCTGCATTAGCGAAGCTTACTGTCTCTGAGGAAGAAAAGCAGAAGGTAGCAAAAGATTTAGAGAATATTCTTGATTACATCGCTACGATGGATCAACTTAACACTGAGGGGGTTGAACCGATGTCCCATGTCTTGCCGGTTAAGAATGTGTTCCGGGAAGATGTGGTGACGAATCAGGATGACCGAGTGGAATTACTAAAAAATGCACCGAAGAGTAAGGACGGCAGCTTTGCTGTTCCGAAAACGGTAGAGTAGGAGGCAGAATATGAGTCAGAATTTAAAGGATTTAACATCATTGTCTGCCCTTACGCTGGGGAAGATGATAAAAGAGAAAGAAATCAGTGTGAAAGAAGCAGTCAGTGCACAGCTTGATGTAATAAGGCAAAGAGATTCCGCTTATCATAGTTATATAACAATACTTGAGGAGGAGGCTATTGCCAGGGCTGCGGCAGTTCAAAAACAGTTGGATGCCGGAGAACTCATGGATTCACCTCTGGCAGGCGTACCGATGGCAGTAAAGGATAATATCTGTACCAGAGATATCAAAACCACCTGTGCCTCTAAGATACTATACAATTTTATTCCCACCTATGATGCAACGGTAATAGAACGATTAAAAAAATCCGGAGCTGTTATTATCGGTAAGACTAATATGGATGAGTTTGCGATGGGCAGCACGACGGAGACGTCTTACTTTGGGGATACCAAAAATCCCTGGAATACTGCTCATGTTCCTGGTGGCTCCAGTGGTGGCTCGGCAGCAGCCGTATCTGCTGAGGAAGCATTTTATGCCCTTGGTTCCGATACCGGTGGCTCCATCCGACAACCCGCAAGCTACTGTGGTGTAACCGGGATCAAACCTACCTATGGCACGGTTTCCCGTTACGGATTAATTGCTTATGCCTCCTCCCTCGATCAGATCGGGCCTCTGGGTCGTAATGTATCCGATTGTGTAGCAGCTTTGGAGGTCATATCAGGACATGATGCTAAGGATTCCACCTCAGTAAATACACAAAGTTATTCTTATCTTCAGGCGCTCACGGAGGATGTTAAGGGAATGCGAATTGGTATCCCCAAGGGATATTTCGAAGCCGGCCTGGATGCTGAAGTGAAAGAAAGTATTCTAAACGCAGCGCAGGTGCTGAAGAGCAAAGGAGCAACCGTGGAGGAGTTTGATTTGGATGCCGTTGACTTTGCCGTTTCTTCCTATTATGTTATTGCCTGTGCGGAAGCCAGCTCCAACCTATCCAGATTTGACGGTGTGAAATACGGCTACCGTACCCCTCATTTTGATGGATTACAGGATGTTTATAAGAATTCTCGAAGTGAAGGCTTTGGTAATGAGGTTAAGCACAGAATGATGATTGGTGCCTTTGTACTTAGCTCCGGCTATTACGATGCCTTCTACAACAAAGCGTTAAAGGTAAGAGCATTGATTAACCAAGGATTTCAGAAAGCCTTTGAAAAATATGATATCATTCTTGGTCCCACTGCACCTCAGACGGCACCCGGACTTGGTGAAAGCTTATCCGATCCTCTTAAAATGTATCTTTCCGATATTTATACGGTATCGGTGAACTTATCCGGATTACCTGCAATTAGCTTACCCTGTGGTGTGGATAAGAAGGGACTTCCCATTGGTATTCAATTCATCGGAAAGCATTTTGGCGAAAAGGATATTATTCGGGCTGCTTACAGCTTGGAACAGTCCATCGGTTATGCAAGACCATCATTACAATCTAGTGCTACAGGAAAGGAGGTCTAAGCATGAAAGCTTATGAAACTGTCATTGGTCTGGAGGTTCATGTTGAGCTTGCCACCAAATCAAAAATATTCTGCTCCTGTACGACCCAGTTTGGCGGCGATCCGAATACTCATTGTTGCCCTGTCTGCACCGGTATGCCAGGAACTCTTCCGGTTATGAACCGTCAGGTGGTAGAGTACGCAATCGCAGCGGGTCTTGCCCTGGACTGCACGATTACCCAGAAATGTAAATTTGATCGCAAGAATTATTTTTATCCCGACCTTCCGAAGGCCTATCAGGTATCACAGTTATACCTTCCCATCTGCAGAAACGGAAAAGTAGAAATTGAGACCAGTTCAGGCAAGAAATCCATCGGAATTCACGAAATCCATATGGAGGAGGATGCCGGAAAGCTAATTCATGATCCTTGGGAGGATTGCACTCTTGTAGATTATAACCGCTGTGGTGTTCCTTTGATTGAAATCGTTAGTGAACCGGATATGCGTTCTGCAGAGGAAGTTGTGGCTTACCTCGAGAAGCTGAAATTAATCCTCCAGTACTTGGGCGTCTCTGACTGTAAGATGCAGGAGGGCTCTCTGCGAGCTGATATCAATCTTTCCGTCCGCGAGGTGGGGGCAAAGGAATTCGGTACCAGAACTGAAATGAAGAACATGAACTCCTTTAAAGCGATTGCTCGCGCAATCGAAGGAGAAAGAAAAAGACAAATTGAACTAATTGAATTCGGTAAAAAGGTAATCCAGGAAACAAGACGTTGGGATGACAATAAGGACACCAGCTTTGCAATGCGTTCCAAGGAGGATGCACAGGATTACCGGTATTTCCCCGAACCGGACCTACCCCCGATTGAGATAAGTGATGCATGGCTTCATGAGGTGAAATCCCGCCAACCCGAGCTTCGGGATGAAAAAATGCTCCGGTATGAGAAGGAATTTGACATTCCGGCATATGATGCCGGTATCATAACCGGTGTGAAGAAGCTAGCTGATTTATTTGAAGAGACCGTAGCATTCTGCCACAAACCTAAGGAAGTTTCCAACTGGATTATGGTGGAGACGATGCGGTTATTAAAAGATCAGGAGATGGAGGCTGAAGCAATCACTTTCACCCCATCTCAGCTATCAAAATTAATTCTGATGGTGGATAACGGAAAGATTAACCGAACCGTTGCAAAGGAAGTATTTGAAAAAATCTTCATGGAACATGTGGACCCGGAGGATTATGTGGAGAAGCATAACCTTGGGATGGTTTCGGATGATGGACTATTGCGGACTACAATCGAGAAGATTATTGAAGCGAACCCCCAATCGGTTGCAGATTATAAGAGTGGAAAAACGAAAGCAATGGGCTTTATCGTTGGTCAGACAATGAAGGAAATGAAGGGGAAAGCCGATCCGGGAAGGATTAATGAGATTGTAAAAGAAATTTTTGATTTAAATACCTTAGAAAGGTAATAATCTCGATATTGTATATCTAAGGGAACTACGCTATAATAGGTAGTACAGATATTTCATAAAATTTACCATTCATAGATAAACCGGAGGTGTTTGAATGCAAGAACGAAGAAAGGCGAAGAGACTGCCAGCTACTCTATCACTAGAAATTTCAAATCTATATAAGCAGGACAATGTGCAAGTGAGTAATTTGAATGCACCAATTGAAGTGACGGACATATCAAAAACAGGGATTGGTTTTCGTTCCGAGAGCGTTCTGCCGGTCGCTTATTACTTTAATGCCAATATACAATTTGGTGCGGAGGATACACTGCATAGTGTGGTTAAAATTATACGTAGTCAACCTGAAGCCGGGAATGTGACAACCTATGGCTGTGAATTTGTTGGTATGGCAGATGTACTATCCTATCTATTTGATGATTACGATCAGAAGTTAGTTGAGACTGAGTAATGGTTTAATAAAGGATATCCTTCATTGTCCGATCTGATTTTGATATGGGATCTAGGAAGATAAGTAATATAATAGCACTAATAATATGGATAAATCATAAACTCCGAAATCGATAATGATAATTATTGATTTCGGAGTTTATCTATGTCCTGATATCAAAAGAATAACGCATCACATTACTATCCGGGTTGTTTTGCTCTATGAAATCTTTACTGAAATCGGGTTTCACATAAGTAGGTTCTATCTTAGCATGGAAGCTGTAACCTTTTTTCTCGAGTGTTTCCGTCAATTCTTGTAAGTGTTTTGCTATTAATTGACCGGCCTCTTCACTTTCAAGACTGAAATTAGCATGGACCTGATTGTGGTCCATATGAATATGGATATTAACCGGTCCTAGATTCTGCATTTCAAGATGGAGAAGTACGCTCAGGCCATCCTTCTTTCCCTTGAAAGCATCCTTTTTCGTATAAATATATAAATCGCCATGGACATCCTTGTCTTTTAATTGAACCGGTAGCTGCAGATAAGTAAATACTTCATTTAAATTCCTCATGAATTCAAGATTATCCTGCATATTCTTAACGGGTTCCTTTAAATGGGTAGGGTCCATTGCCTCCCTGCCTACTTGGAGGAATTCGTTTAGCTCTTTCATATCCTCTTGTAATGATTGATATAATTTATCGATAGAAGAGTTGTGGGAAAGCTCTTCCGGAGTAATGGTCCATTTACTGTGGAAGGCTTCCTCTAACAGTTTTAAGTAAGAGGGTGCACTGAATAAAGGAGGAGTAGAATCCGGTATTTGTTCAGATAGACTTGCTTGTATAAAATTAAGAAGATCCTTCACCGGAAGAGAACCTTCCTTTATTGACGTTTCCAACTCCTCTAATCCGGGAAAAGCTTTCATTAAATCTAATAACGATGTCCTTTCCTGTGAAGTTAAAGTTTCTTTTAATGTTAAAAGGTTCATGCGATATTCTGCATTCCTTATATTTTCATTCGCTATATCAGAAGGTCCAAAGAAGGTTCTGTCTGTGGACTCCTTTGGTAACACTTGTTCTCTGTGTATCTGGGTGTACAGATCAGTTTTTGAAGATAGTGAGGCTGTGGGGTCCGAGATCAAGTTGCTTCCAGGCGTTTTATTATTTAGTGAAGAAGCCTCATCTCCGAACAATTCAAGAAAAGGTGCATTGGTGGATGACGGTTCGCTATGGTTGGTCTGAGGCCGATATAAAATATCAAGTACGCCTCGATTCAAAGCGGCGAGTTCCTTCGGTTGCATATTGGATGCTTGCTCATATAGATCTGATATATTCCCGGCGATGTTAGTAATATCCCTTAATAACTGGTGGGTTCCCCTTTGATAGGACTCATATTGTGCTATATTTTCTTTGGTCATAGGAAGATTATTCTTCAACATTAAAACCAAGGTAAGAGGAGAAGCCTCCCGATTAGTTATGGATAGTTTCGCTAATGTCTGCAGAGTTTGCTTATCGATGGGCATTCTATGGTTTAATAACTCATCAACAATCGCCTTATTACGTTCCGTTAACGGAAGCTTTGATTCAAGGAGTGCCTTTTCTATGGTTTGGTTGGTCAGAGCTTTTAGTTCGGAAGGGATGTATTTGATGGAAAAAATCTCCGGAGATACCTCTGTAACATAAAATTGAGCCGTTTGCCCGATGGATAGAGGAATATCCCCTTCCAGCTTGGCTGTTATCTGCCTGCCGTATTCTAAACGGATCGTAACTTCGTTAAAGCGAAGATCAACTACTTCACCTTTAATAATCTGACCTTCCTTCCACTCCAGTGGCGTTGCATCTACATTACTTTTAGAATTACGAATGCGGGTATCCGTGGTTTTTGACACATCTGTTGAGAGCTTCGATTCAGTGCGGAGACCGGATTTGACGGATTTACCTGTGGTTTTCAGTCGTGACAGTGAGTTATTAATATCCATGTAATCCTACCTTTCGTTTTTCCGGTAAATGATATCTAATTTCTTAATTGTATATTATATCGACTTATGCAGCAAGAAAGTTTATGTATTTATGCTTATAATTTTGTTGATGTAAAGCGGACATCTGAAAGCGTCATGCAGACGATAGAAAAAAATCCGATGCGACGACGGTGCTCCCAAAGTTAATTATTTTAAGTCAAACTTATTTTTATTAAGTAAAGTACTGTAATATATTTGAAAAAATAAATAATTTCTAAAATATACTTGCATATATTAAGATTATATATTATAATCATCACCAATAAACAAAGGCGTTTATAGACCTTGCAAAAAGTCTATGAATGTCTTTTTTAATTTGCATGAAAGCAATTTAATTTAAATGGAAATCAATAATAATTAATATAGGAAAGAAAGAGGAGTGCTTATGAAGGAAATTATGAGAGAGGAAACGACACAGGTTCCACAGGGTCTTTATGATCCGCGCTTTGAACATGATAACTGCGGTATAGGAGCCGTTGTTCATATGAAGGGTGAAAAAACGCATACTACCGTGGAAAATGCCCTTAAGATAGTTGAAAATCTGGAGCACCGGGCAGGTAAGGATGCCAACGGGCAGACTGGAGATGGTGTAGGTATTCTTCTTCAGATATCCCATAAGTTCTTTGCTAAGGTCGTAAAGCCCTTCGGAATTGAATTAGGAGCAGAACGTGATTATGGTGTGGGAATGTTTTTCTTTCCGCAGGATGAGTTGAGCCGTAATCAAGCGAAGAAAATGTTTGAAATTATTGCAGAAAAGGAAGGACTGAAATTCCTTGGTTGGAGAGAAGTACCTACCACTCAGGGTATTCTGGGCGAAAGAGCAGTTGCTTGTATGCCCTGCATTATGCAGTGTTTCATTCAGAGACCTGCTAATGTAAAAAAAGGTCTGGATTTTGATCGTAAACTTTATATTGTAAGAAGAATATTCGAGCAAAGCAACGATAATACCTATGTGGTATCCTTATCAAGCCGTACCATCGTATATAAAGGTATGTTCTTAGTAAATCAGCTACGCTTATTCTTTCAGGATCTTCAGGATGTAAATTATGAAAGTGCAATTGCCATCGTTCATTCCAGATTTTCCACAAATACTAACCCCAGCTGGCAGAGAGCACATCCGAACCGTCTGATAGTTCACAACGGTGAGATCAATACCATTCGCGGTAATGCGGATAAAATGTTGGCAAGAGAAGAGACCATGGAATCCGGACATTTAGACGGAGAACTTCATAAAGTGCTTCCGGTTATCAATACCGAAGGCTCCGACTCCGCTATGCTTGACAATACTTTAGAATTCCTTGTAATGAGCGGTATGGAATTACCCCTCGCTGTCATGATTACCATTCCCGAGCCTTGGAGTAATGATTCCTCTATCAACAGAGAAAAAAGGGATTTTTATCAATACTATGCAACGATGATGGAACCATGGGATGGTCCGGCTTCCATACTTTTTTCCGACGGTGATATCATGGGTGCAATCCTTGACCGTAACGGTCTCAGACCCTCCAGATATTATATAACGGAGGATGATTATTTAATTCTGTCCTCCGAGGTGGGTGTACTTGATATACCGGCAGAAAAGATAATTAAGAAGGAACGTCTTCGTCCGGGCAAAATGCTGCTTGTAGATACCATAAAAGGCTGCTTAATCGATGATGAGGATTTAAAAAATTATTATGCAAACCGTCAACCCTACGGAGAATGGTTGGATACCAATCTTGTTATGTTAAAGGACCTTCATATACCGAATAAAAAGGTTGCGGAGTACAGTGAGGAGGAGCTTGCAAAGCTTCAGAAAGCCTTTGGATACACCTACGAGGATTATAAAACCACAATACTTCCGATGGCAAGCAGTGGTATGGAAGCCGTTGCAGCTATGGGTGCTGATTCACCGGTACCGGTACTTTCGAATAATAATCCGCCCTTGTTTAATTACTTTAAGCAGTTGTTTGCACAGGTTACCAATCCTCCGATTGATGCAATTCGTGAAGAAATAGTAACGGCAACCTCCGTATATATCGGTGAGGACGGCAATCTTCTTGAGGAAAAGGCAGAAAACTGTAAGGTACTGAAAATTAATAACCCGATTTTAACAAATACGGACTTACTAAAGATTAAATCCATGAAGACCGATGGCTTTAAAGTTGAAGTAATTCCTCTGATTTATTATAAAAATACTTCCTTAGAGAAGGCGATTGATCATCTATGTGTAGAAGCCGACCGCTCCTATAAGGAAGGTGCTAATATATTAATCCTGTCTGACCGAGGGGTAGATGAGAACCATGTGGCAATTCCTTCCCTTCTTGCAGTATCGGCACTTCAGCAGCATTTGGTGAGAACCAAGAAAAGAACGGCTCTGGCCATGATTGTAGAAAGTGCTGAGCCTAGAGATGTTCATCATTTTGCCACACTGTTAGGCTATGGTGCTTGCGCGATTAATCCGTATCTTGCACAGGAATCCATCCGTCAGTTAATTAACAACAATATGCTGGATAAGGATTACTATGCCGCAGTGGATGATTATAATAAGTCCGTTTTGAAAGGTATCATTAAAATAGCCTCCAAAATGGGTATTTCAACGATTCAGTCCTATCAGGGAAGTAAGATATTTGAAGCAATCGGCATTAGTAAAAAAGTGATAGAAAAATATTTTACCGGAACCGTTAGCCGTATCGGTGGTATAACAATAAAGGATTTAGAAAAACAGGTGGATGAATTACATTCCACTGCATTTGATCCCTTGGGATTAAATCTGGATTTAACAATGGAGAGTAGTGGCTCCCATAAATACAGAAGCGGCAAAGAAGAGCATTTGTATAATCCGAAGACAATTCATATGCTGCAACAATCCACACAGACCGGTAATTATGAATTATTTAAGGAGTACTCCAGGGAAATCAGCGCTGAACAGGAGAAGATACTGCTTCGAGGCTTACTTGATGTTAATTACCCCGACAATGGCATATCCATTGATGAAGTGGAAAGTGTTGACTCCATTGTTAAGAGATTTAAGACGGGTGCTATGTCTTATGGTTCTATTTCCCAGGAAGCACATGAAGCATTAGCGATTGCCATGAACCAGCTGGGTGGTAAATCCAACAGCGGTGAGGGCGGCGAAAGATTAGAACGTTTGAAAATCGGTGAGGATGGACTCAACCGTTGCTCCGCTATTAAGCAGGTTGCATCCGGAAGATTCGGCGTTACCTCGGAATATTTAGTAAGTGCAAAGGAATTACAGATTAAAATGGCACAGGGTGCGAAACCCGGTGAAGGCGGACAATTGCCCGGAGAGAAGGTATATCCTTGGATTGCTAAAACCAGACATTCCACTCCCGGAGTTGGTCTTATCTCCCCGCCGCCGCATCATGATATCTATTCGATTGAAGATTTGGCGCAATTAATATATGACCTTAAGAATTCCAATAAATATGCAAGAATATCTGTAAAATTAGTATCTGAGGCCGGAGTTGGAACCGTCGCAGCAGGTGTAGCAAAAGCAGGTGCAGGAGTAATTCTGATCTCCGGCTATGACGGTGGTACCGGTGCGGCACCCAGAACCTCCATCTATAATGCGGGACTTCCGTGGGAATTAGGCCTTGCAGAAACACATCAGACATTGATTATGAATGGTCTTCGTTCCAAGGTTGTGGTTGAAACCGATGGTAAGTTAATGACTGGTCGTGATGTATTAATAGCAGCACTATTAGGAGCAGAGGAATTCGGTTTTGCAACCGCTCCACTCGTAACACTTGGCTGCATTATGATGAGAGTTTGTAACTTAGATACTTGTCCGGTTGGTGTTGCAACCCAGAATCCTGAGTTAAGAAAGAACTTTAAAGGAAAGCCGGAATATGTGGTTAACTTCATGCGCTTTATCGCTCAGGAGCTTCGTGAACTGATGGCAAAGCTCGGTATGAAATCCATCGATGAATTGGTTGGTCGTACCGACTTATTAAGGATGAAGGACTTCTGCAAAAAGAATGAACGTACGAAAAATGTTGATTTAAGCTCCGTGCTTAATAATCCATTTACCGAACATGGCAAGGGATTTCATTATTTACCGGATCAAAAATATGACTTTGCATTAGAGGATACCTTGGATGAAAAGGTTCTCTTAAAGAAATTTAAGTTGACGGATAAGCACAGTCAGAGGCTGCAGCTTCAGGTTAAGAATACGGATCGTACCTTTGGAACTATCTTAGGATCTGAGATTACCAGAAAATATGGTACTAATTTAAAAGAAGACACCTTTGTTATCGAGTGTCAGGGAAGCGGCGGACAGAGCTTTGGTGCCTTTATTCCGAATGGTCTTACCATAGAACTCGAAGGTGACAGCAATGACTATTTTGGTAAAGGACTCTCCGGTGGTAAACTGGTAGCTTTCCCTCCGAAAGTAAGTTCCTTCCAGGCTGACGAAAATATTATCATTGGTAATGTAGCACTTTATGGTGCAACCAGCGGAAAAGCTTATATCAACGGTGTTGCAGGTGAACGTTTCTGCGTTCGTAATTCCGGAGCAGTTGCAGTTGTTGAGGGTGTAGGCGACCACGGCTGTGAATATATGACAGGCGGAAGGGTAGTTGTACTCGGTAAAACCGGAAAAAACTTTGCAGCGGGTATGAGCGGTGGAATTGCTTATGTACTGGATGAAAACAGTGACTTGTACAAAAAACTGAACAAAGGTATGGTATCCTTTGAGGCAGTCGTTGAAAAATATGATGTTCTTGAATTAAAAGAAATGATTGAGGAGCATGTTAGATTAACGAATTCTACTAAGGGCAAAGCAATTCTTGATGACTTCAAGACTTATCTGCCAAAGTTTAAAAAGATCATTCCTCATGATTACAGACGTATGCTCCAGACCATTGTACAAATGGAAGAAAAGGGACTGAGCAGTGAGCAGGCACAAATAGAAGCATTTTTTGCGAATACCAGAAAGTAGAACTTGAGGCAAAGGGAGGATTATTATGGGAAAACCAACAGGATTTATGGAATATGATAGAAATGATACGCAAGCCCAGAAGCCGAAAGAACGTATCAAGCATTTTAATGAATTCCATCAGCCTCTGCCCACAGAGGAAAGAAAATGCCAAGCAGCACGCTGTATGGATTGCGGTGTACCGTTTTGCCAGTCCGGTATTATGATCGGAGGAATGGCATCCGGCTGTCCGTTAAAAAACCTGATACCGGAATGGAACGATCTTCTGTTTCGCGGAAATAAAAAAGAAGCTTTGTCAAGACTTCATAAGACAAATAATTTTCCTGAGTTTACCGGAAGAGTTTGTCCGGCTCCTTGTGAAGCTTCCTGCACAAATGGTATTAACGGTAGACCGGTAACCATTAAAGAGAACGAACATGATATCGCAGAATATGGTTATGAAGCTGGAATTATGAAACCGACTCCACCGGCACACCGTACCGGAAAGAAAATAGCGGTTATCGGCTCCGGACCTGCCGGACTTGCAGCTGCAGACCAGTTAAATAAAAGAGGGCATTCGGTTACTGTATTCGAGCGTTCCGATCGTATCGGCGGGCTGATGATGTATGGTATTCCGAATATGAAATTAGAGAAGCATGTCATCGACCGCCGGGTAAATATTATGAAGGAGGAAGGTGTATCCTTCACTACGGAAGCGGATGTCGGAGTGAGTGTAAAGGCAGAGGACCTTATAAGGGAATATGATTCCGTAATCCTTGCCTGCGGCGCTTCCAATCCCAGAGACATTAACGTGCCAGGAAGGCAGGCCAACGGAATTTATTTTGCGGTAGATTTCTTAAAGGCTGCCACCAGTGATTTGTTGAATCGCGGAAGGACATTAACACCCGATTTTAAACATTTTACTATTTCTGCAAAGGGGAAAAAGGTTCTTGTCATCGGAGGCGGTGATACCGGCAATGACTGTGTCGGAACTTCCATACGTCAGGGTGCCGAGAATGTAGTGCAATTAGAAATGATGCCAAAACCTCCAATAACCAGAGCAGCTAATAATCCTTGGCCCGAGTGGCCGAAGGTTTTAAAAACCGATTATGGCCAGGAGGAAGCAATCTTTGTTTACGGTGAGGACCCCAGAAGCTATCAGACAACGGTGAAAGAATTTGTAGCTGATGAAAGCGGCAATGTGTGCAAGGCTAAGCTTGTAAAGCTGGAAAGTAAATACAGTGAAGAAGCAAAAAGAATGATCATGGCTGAAGTTGAAGGAAGCGAATATGAAATTGAAGCGGATTTGATTCTCATAGCTGCGGGCTTTCTGGGAACACAGTCTTATGTTGCGGAAGCCTTTGGCGTAGAATTAGATGGCAGAACCAATGTAAAGACAGAAGCCGGTAAATACAAAACCAACGTAGAGGATGTATTTGTTGCCGGTGACATGCACCGCGGTCAATCTCTGGTTGTGTGGGCAATCGCTGAGGGCAGAGAGGTTGCAAGGGCTGTTGATACCCATCTGATGGGCTACAGTAATCTGGCATAAAGATCGTTAAGTAATCTCGCCTTTAAAGCATGCTAGCTATTAGGAATATGAATGATCAAACAATGAAATAGTCACAGGGACTTTGTATTATATTAGTTATCCTGTATCGAATAAAGCTGACGTTCCGTGGAGGTTTATTTGATATAGGATAACTTTTTTTAGCAAAAAGGATGAAAATTAATCCTTCTCATCTATCTTGGCGCTATCATCATTATCGATGTCCGGGATAGGAACTAAATTAGAGTTTCCGTTATTGTTATTACTGCTTAAACCTCTTTTTGCTAATATGGTTGCCAGTGAGTCTCCAAGCTGTGTAAAAACAACGGACATGATTGTTAAATCATCGGTAGAACAACTTTTCGCAAGTGCGCATGCAACAGTAGAAATAAAAGCTATTAATTCGCATTCATCCATGATTTTCACCTCGTTTTAGTATATGCGTCTTGAATATGTTCTGTTATAATATGTTTTCATTTCTCTGCTTTTGTGTAAAACGGAGAAAAAATGCTATAAGTAGTACTGATTACTATTATCATTAACTATTGACATTGGAATATACTAGCTATAATATAGTATTGTGAAGACATAAAATAATTAAGAGATATATACAAGGAGGATTATTATGAAGCAAGAATGGTATGGCTTTCATCCCGGCAGCTGGACAACCGATATTAATGTAAGAAGCTTCATTCAACATAATTATACACCATATGAGGGTGACGCTTCCTTTCTGGAAGGCCCGACGGAGCGAACACGAAAGCTTTGGGACAAAGTAATGGAACTGATGAAGGAAGAAGCAAAGAAGGGAATCGTGGATGCCGAAACAAGGACACCTTCCACAATCACTGCATTTGGACCGGGATATCTGGATAAGGATCATGAAGTGATTGTAGGTTTCCAGACGGATAAGCCGTTGAAACGGGGAATTATGCCGAACGGAGGAATCCGTGTGGTGAAAGGTGCGTTAGAGTCCTATGGATACACGCTGGATAAAATTACGGAAGAAATATATACACAGAATAGAAAGACACACAATGATGGTGTTTTTGATGCATATACCGATGCGATGAAAAAGGCAAGACATACGGGCATTATTACGGGTCTTCCCGATGCCTACGGCCGCGGCAGAATTATCGGAGATTACCGCCGGGTTGCATTATACGGAGTAAATTTCCTGATTGAAGAGAAGCTTCATGAAAAAAAGCTCTTGGAAATCCCTATTTTAGAATCACCGGATATCCGCCTGAGGGAAGAAATTACGGAACAGATCAATGCTTTAAAACAATTGAAGGAAATGGCAGCTTCCTATGGTTTTGATATCAGTAATCCTGCAAAAGACTCCTTTGAAGCGACCCAGTGGACTTATTTCGCATATCTTGGTGCGATTAAGGAACAGGACGGTGCGGCGATGAGTCTGGGTAGGGTAAGTACATTCCTGGATATCTATTATGAAAGAGATTTAAGTAATGGCCTTATCACCGAAGAGCAAGTGCAGGAGCTTATGGATCAATTTGTAATGAAGCTTCGCATGGTGCGTTTTCTTCGTACACCATCTTACAACGATTTATTTTCCGGTGATCCTACCTGGGTAACGGAATCTATCGGTGGTATGGGACTGGACGGAAGAACTCTGGTAACCAAAAGCAGCTTTCGAGTTCTCCAGACTCTATATAACTTAGGGCCTGCACCGGAACCAAATTTAACCGTACTTTGGTCAATCTTCCTTCCGGAAGACTTCAAGAAATTCTGTTCCAAGGTTTCCATTGATACCAGCTCTATTCAGTACGAGAGCGATGATATCATGAGAGAGTTCTGGGGTGATGATTACGGCATTGCCTGCTGTGTATCCGCTATGAAGATAGGTAAGCAGATGCAGTTCTTCGGGGCACGCGCAAATTTGGCGAAAGCGTTATTATATGCAATCAATGGAGGCAAAGATGAAAAGTCAGGTGAACAGGTTGGACCGATGTATGCTCCTGTAACCGGTGAATATTTGGAATATGAGGAAGTGATGGCGAAATTTGACCAAACCCTTGACTGGTTGGCAGAATTATATATCAATACCTTAAATGTCATTCATTATATGCATGATAAATATAATTACGAAAAGCTGCAAATGGCACTTCATGATATTAATATACTTAGAACAGAGGCTTGTGGAATCGCCGGATTATCGGTAGTAGCGGACTCCCTATCCGCGATCAAGCATGCCAGGGTTAAGGTGATCCGTAATGAATCCGGTCTGGCTGTAGATTATGAAATCGAAGGAGAGTATCCGGCTTTTGGTAATAACGATGATCGTGTGGACCAAATTGCAGTGGATTTGGTAGAGCATTTCATGAATAAGCTTCGTAAGGTTAAGACATACCGAGATGCGAAACAGACACTTTCTGTACTCACAATTACCTCGAACGTGGTATACGGTAAAAAGACGGGAAGTACTCCGGATGGTCGTAAGACAGGAGAACCCTTTGCACCGGGTGCAAATCCGATGCATGGAAGGGATAAGAAGGGAGCAGCGGCTTCTATGGCTTCTGTGGCGAAACTACCATATAAACATGCAGAGGACGGTATATCCTACACCTTCTCCATCGTACCGAAAGCCTTAGGTAAGAACGAGGAGGAGAGAGCGAATAACTTAGCCGGCATGCTGGACGGATTTTTCCATGATAAGGGGCACCATATCAATGTCAATGTTTTTGACAGAGAGACTTTACTTGACGCTATGGAGCATCCGGAAAAATATCCTCAGCTTACTATACGTGTCTCCGGGTATGCGGTTAATTTCATTAGATTAAGTCGTGAGCAGCAATTGGATGTCATTCATCGTACCTTCCATGAGAGGTAAACGAAATTGAAAAAACTACACATAACAGATATACTGATAAAACGGATATACTGATATAACAGATATACTGATAAATCGGATATACTGATAAAGCAGATATACTGATATATCAGACATTCTGATATAACGGATTTCTGATAAAACAGATATACTGATAAAACAGATATACTGATATATCCGACTTCTGATAAAACGGATTTCTGATAAACAGACATACTGATAAAACAGACATTCTGATATAACCGATTTCTGATAAACAGATATATTGATATATCAGACATACTGATAAAACAGATATACTGATAAAACAGATATTCTGATAAATCAGAAATACTGATATATCAGACATACTGATAAAACAGACATACTGATAAACAGATATACTGATAAATCAGACATTCTGATAAAACGGATTTCTGATAAACAGACATACTGATAAAACAGATTTTCAGATAATACAAATAATACAGATCAAGCAGATGAAAAAGATAAATCTGCATAGAATTATGATATAATGGTTTGTGCATAATAAAAAATCACAAACTAATTAAACAGATAATAAAAAGGTGGGTGATAGGATGAGCATTACAGGACGGATACATTCATTAGAAAGCTTTGGTACCGTCGATGGTCCGGGCATACGATTTGTAGTATTTATGCAAGGTTGCCCTCTGCGATGCCAGTTTTGCCATAATCCCGATACCTGGGAGGTGCATAAAGGAACCGAATATCAGCCACAGCAATTATTTGATGAAATTGTAAAATACAAATCCTACATGGAGTTCTCCGGAGGAGGTGTAACCTTCACCGGAGGGGAACCACTTTTACAGACAGAATTTCTTCTTGAGGTGAGTAAACTCTGCAAAAAACAGGGATTAACCGTTGCAGTGGACACCTCCGGATATGTATGGAATGATAAGGTAAAAGAGCAACTGGAATATACGGATCTTGTTCTTTTGGATATTAAAAACTATGACCCAAGAGTTTATGAGACAGTCACCGGTGTTGCTTTAACACCTACTTTGAAGCTTTTAGATCACCTAAAGGAAATGAAAATTAATACCTGGGTTCGTTATGTTCTGGTACCTAACCTTACTGATAATTTAGATAGTATAAAGCGTTTATCGGCCCATTTGGATCAGTATCCGAATGTATCAAAGATTGAGCTGTTGGCCTTTCATAAGATGGGTGAGTATAAGTGGAAGGAGCTTGGACTGGAATATAAGCTTGCGGATACCAGGGAACCGGATAAGGAATTGCTTCTTACCGTAAAAAATATTTTTGCCGCTAATGGTAAGAAGGTTTCGGTAAATTTGTAGTTGCAGGTTATGATACAATAAAAAATACAATATAAAATACAATATAAAAAACACAATATAAAAACACAATATATAAATACAATATAAAAATACAATATAAAATACCATATAAAATCAAATAATAGAGGAGATCAGCTTATGCTTGCTACAGAAAGATATAGAAAGCCATTGATTGCTATACCAATGGGAGATCCGGCCGGAATCGGACCGGAGATTGTAGTAAAAGCAATTGCAAGAAAGGAAGTATTTGATGCAGCACGCTGTGTTGTAATTGGTGAAAAAAAGATCTTAGAGGATGCAATCACATTTGCTAAAGTGAATGTAAAGGTAACTACCATACAAAAGCCGGAGGATGGCTTATATGAGGAAGGAATTTTAAATCTTATTGACCTTGCGAATGTAAATCATGAGGATTTTAAAATGGGTCAGGTAAGCGGTATGTGTGGCAAAGCAGCTTTTGACTATATTGCTAAGAGTATCGAGCTTGCCAATACCGGAGAAGTTGCAGCAGTTTCCACGACCCCGATTAATAAAGAGTCACTAAAGGCTGGGCAGGTGGATTTCATCGGGCACACAGAGATATTTGGTGCATTGACCAATACAAAAGATCCGCTAACTATGTTTGAAGTTCATGGAATGAGAGTGTTTTTCCTTACCCGCCATGTATCCTTACGAAAAGCCTGCGATTTAGTTTCCAAAGACAGAATTAAGGATTACGTCAAAAGATGTAAAAAAGTGTTGGAGAAGTTAGGCGTAACCGAAGGTACTATGGCAATTGCTGGATTAAATCCTCACAGTGGTGAACATGGTTTGTTCGGAAATGAAGAGGTGGAACAGATTATACCTGCCGTGGAGGAGCTTCGCGCGGAAGGCTATGATGTAACCGGGCCAATCGGAGCAGACTCTGTATTTCATTTAGCACTTCAAGGCAGATTTAACAGTGTGTTATCTCTTTATCATGATCAGGGTCATATTGCTACGAAAACTCTGGATTTTGAACGAACCATAGCAATCACAGGAGGAATGCCCATCTTACGTACCTCAGTTGACCATGGAACCGCTATGGATATCGCCGGTATGGGAATTGCCAGTGAAGTGAGTATGGTGGAAGCCATTTTGTTGGGAGCGAAATATTCAAAGAATTTCATCAAATAAATGAGGGATATAGCTCTACTTATGGCTCTTAGGAAACTGATCGTTGTGGTGACTTTCGGATTGTCGATTACAATTTATACCTTATCCCATAAAAATGCATAGAAAAGCAACTATTCATGAACTGGTAGAATTATTTATACTTATCATTATGTAATATAAAATTTATGTGTCAACGGTGAAAACTGTTGACATGTTTTTTCTGTGCTTGGATTGATTCTTATCGCTTGGAATCATTAAGTGGGATTTATAGAATTTAAGAGTAGAATTAATGCGATAAATAGGGTAAAATGTTGTATAAAAGATTAATGGAGATATTACATATGAAAATATATTTAATCCGACATGGAGAAACAGATTGGAATCTGCAGGGACGGTTTCAGGGAAGAGAAGATATTGCTTTGAATGAAACCGGTATTGCACAGGCAAAGAAATGCGGTCTGGCTATGCAGGGAACGGATTTTACGGCAGTAATCACCAGCCCCTTAAGCAGGGCGAAAAAGACGGCTGAGATTATAGGTGAGTATGTAGGAACCGACCTCTTAATTGTAGAGGAGGGTATTATTGAACGAGACTTTTCGAAGGTATCCGGTATGACACCCAAAGAAAGAGAAGCTTTCTATGCCAGTGGGGAACCGGATGACAAAGAGCCCTGGGAGGATCTGTGTAACCGGATGATGCATAATCTGACCAAATATGCGAAGCAATTTTCCGAGGGCAATATAATAATGGTATCACATGGTGCCTCGATTAATTCCATTCTGTCGGTATTGTCCCGTGGTGAAATAGGTACCAGAAAAACAATTCTTAAGAACACCTGTATTAATGTCATAGATTACAATAACGGAAACATAAAAATTGATTTATACAATTTATCACCCGAGGAGTATAGTAATTATATGGCACTGCGCAAATAGGTAAAGAATTAATAAGTTGTATGCAAATCACCAAAACTAGCTTTTCTCAGTTCGAGTTCTATGGTAGTCCTTGCATCAAGAGTTACTTGTTTTTGTGTATTCATAAGGTATTCCTCCATATGAACCAAGGAGGGGCAACCATGATTAACACTATTATACATTATTTTGGAAGAAGTAAATTCCATATCTATACTGGGGTATATTAAGAATTAGTAAATTCCATGGGAAAGTGGAATTTAGTTTTGCAATCAACAATCGGTGGAAAATAATGTATTATTTATTGACTTTCCGATGCAATAGTGATAGAATATAGTTCGCTTTGCTTTCGAAGCGTGCAATGTATCAAAGGGTACATCATTACTTGGCAAGATATTTCAGCAATATTACTACCAGGAGGAAAATTAAATGATTCAAGTCGAACACATTTCTAAGACCTATCAGGTCGCCAGGCGTAATGCCGGATTTTCTGAGGCGTTCAAGGCTTTATTACACAAGCAATATGAACGCATCAAAGCACTCGATGATATTTCCTTCACCATTGGAGAAGGAGAGATGGTCGGGTATATCGGTCCGAACGGTGCAGGTAAAAGCAGTACCATCAAGGTGTTAAGCGGAATTTTGACACCGGAGGAGGGCAGCTGCACGATCAACGGAAGAATACCATGGAAAGACAGAATTGCACACGTACAGGAGATTGGAGTTGTATTTGGACAACGATCACAGCTGTGGTGGGATGTCCCCGTGATTGATTCCTTTGAGCTTCTTAGGGATATCTATCGAATTCCCAATCAAGTCTATCAAAATAATTTAGAGGAACTGGTTTCATTATTGAATTTGGAGCTCTTAATAAAAACTCCAGCAAGGCAGTTATCTCTTGGGCAAAGGATGCGATGTGAGGTTGCAGCCTCTCTTTTGCATGACCCGAAAATACTGTTTCTCGATGAGCCGACCATTGGCCTCGATGCGGTGTCTAAAATTGCTGTCAGAGAGTTTATTCTTGAACGAAACAGGAAGCATAGAACAACGGTTATCTTAACAACCCATGATATGCAGGATATTGAAACTCTTACAAAACGGATTATTCTGATAGGCAAAGGGAAAATCCTGATGGACGGAAATCTAGAAAATATCAAAAAACAATTCTCAACAACAAAACAACTAACGGTAGAATATCAAGGAGGGAAAATTATCCCCTGTGAGGGGATGAATCTGTTATCAGAAAGCAGTCAGATAGCAGTCTTTGAAGTGAATCTTAGTTCAATGACCGTATCCGAGGCTGTCACTCATATCTCAAAGCAGGTAGAGGTAATAGATATCGCTGTGGACAGCCCCTCCATCGATGAACTGGTTGCCAAGCTCTATCAGAAATATCAGATCCAATAAATGATTAACATTCATATCTTATTATCTTGATTAGTTGAAAAGCATGTAATTGATGGGTAGTTGAAAGAAAGTTAAAACCATATATAACATTAATGTTAGAGTTAGTTATTATATTTTATTATTGATTGTTAAGCATATCATGATCTGACTAATATACATATCTAATCTATCTTTAAAAAGCGGCATAAAGTTGGATAAATTCAATTTATAATTGAGTTCTTTTTTTGATGAAGTAAGTTCAATTCTTATTATTGCTATCGGGAAGGTGAGAAATTCTATATGAGACAGGAAGACATTAATCTATTAAGAATTACAAAATACATGTCCTTCTTTCGGATGAGGTTTATAGCGGGACTTCAATACCGGGCGGCAGCTCTGGCCGGTATCGTTACGCAATTCGTGTGGGGAGCTATGGAAATTCTGCTTTTTAAAGCATTTTATCAGGTGAATGCAGCAGCATTTCCGATGACCTTTGAGGCGTTGTCCTCCTATGTATGGTTGCAGCAGGCGTTTTTAGCACTTTTTTTGACCTGGTTTTTAGAAAATGATATATTCCAAACAATTACTGATGGTGGTATCGCCTACGAAATGTGCAGACCGGCGGATATCTACAATATGTGGTTTTTCAGGAGCATGGCAAACAGACTGTCCAAGACAGTGTTGCGTTGCATGCCAATTTTATTATTTGCAGCGTTGCTTCCAAAACCGTATGGAATAAGACTGCCCAATAATTTAAATGCCGGGATATGGTTTTTTATAACTGCATTTCTGGGGTTACTTGTTGTGGTCGCCTTTTGTATGCTCGTATATATTACAACCTTTTATACCTTATCACCGGTAGGCGTACGGTTACTTTCGGTATCCCTAGTTGAGTTCTTTGCCGGATCGGTGATACCGCTTCCCTTTTTACCGAAGGGTATCAGACAGGTGATTGAGTTGCTGCCCTTTGCATCAATGCAGAATGTACCGCTGCGTGTCTATTCCGGTGATATCGGTGGTGCCAATATCTACACAAGAGCTGGTCTTCAGCTGTTCTGGGTGGTTACTTTGATCTGGATTGGGAAAAAACTGATGCAAACAGCACAGCGCCGTATCGTCGTACAGGGAGGGTGAGGAATGAGATTATATCTGAAGTTTTTTGGTATTCACTTAAAAAGTGCGATGCAGTATAAGATTTCTTTTATCTTGATAACAATTGGACAACTTTTGGTGTCCTTTAATGTGTTCCTCGGGATCTTTTTTATGTTCCATCTGTTTCATGAAGTTAAAGGCTACCATCTCAGTGAGGTGCTGTTATGCTATGCAACTGTATTAATGTCATATTCACTTGCAGAGATATTCATGCGTGGTTTTGATATGTTTGCAGGTACCATAGGGAATGGGGAGTTTGACCGAATCCTGTTAAGGCCGAGAGGCATAATTTTTCTTGTGATATGCGGAAAGATGGAATTAACCAGAGTAGGAAGAGTGATTCAGGCGGCCGGAATGCTTGCCTATGGAATGATAGCCTCCGATATCACGTGGTGTGTGGATAAGATTGTGACAATCATACTTATGGTGCTTTCGGGGAGCGTTATTTTTGGGTGTTTGTTTCTAATTTATGCCAGCATCTGCTTCTTTACCCTGGAGGGTTTGGAATTTATGAATATATTAACGGACGGAGCAAGAGAATACGGAAAATATCCATTAGGGATTTATGGTAAAGGCATTTTGAGGTTTTGTACTTTCCTCGTGCCGTATTCGCTGTTTCAATATTACCCCTTTCTTTACCTCACGGGTAGAACGGATAATCAACTATATACTCTGCTTCCGATTGCAGCCTGTTTCTTTGTGATACCTTGCTATTTGTTGTGGCGAAATGGGGTAATGCATTATAAGTCAACAGGATCGTGATGCGTTAGTGTGCACGTACAAACAAAGTGTCAGTTCGCTGACACTTTTGCGCCAGGGCAGATTGTGAAGCAATAAATCCTTACAGCAAGATAAGCCTCCAGCAAGATAAGCCTCCAGCAAGATAAGCCTCCAGCACGGAGTGCTTTTTGTATCACAGGACGAAATTGTCTGTGAAATAAAAAAGTTGTCAGAATTTTCTGACAACTTGACAGTGTATTTTTATACATACTTCATTATCAATCATAACACATTTTAAAATAAAAGTCTAGTAAAATTTTTATTTTTAAGTATGATATTAATTACAAGTTAATTACAGCGATGTGAATACATGACATTTTACATTACAAAAGTTTGGTAGTAATAGCACCTACTTTCAATCATAGGAGGCAGTCATGCAGGATTTTAAAGTGAAACAGGAAGAAAATTCAACTAATACCCCAAGTAATAGTTCCGGTCGACAAATGGAAGAGCAACATCTGGCTCAGTGCGTTAAGGTGATACAGGACAATATTGATGATTATACCTCAAGTTTAAAGGAAATCACAGCGGAAACGAAAGAACTATACGATAATTACCGTTCCAATAATCCGGAGCTTCACAATGATCTTGTAATTGGACTGGATATGAAATCCCAGATGGAGCGAATACTCGCTAAGAATCTGCTGGCTTTAAAGAAGCCCTATTTCGGAAGAATTGATTATAAGGATCATGGGGAAAACAGCAGTTATACTCTGTACCTGGGAAAGAACGGAGTACGTAAAAATGCCAAGAGTGTTATTGTAGATTGGCGTGCACCGATATCCAGTGTCTACTATGACAGTGATATCGGAGATAGTTCATATCGCACTCCGGCCGGTGAATACATTGATATAACCCTTAACCTAAAGCGCACCTATGAAATTAATGACAGCAGATTGATTGATTATTATGACTCTGATGTGATCACCAATGACGAGTTCCTCACAAAATACTTAAGTAAGAACAAGGAAGTGGTCCTGGGGGAAATCATTGCTACCATACAAAAGGAGCAAAATGAAATCATTCGTGACACCCCTTTTCACAGTGTTATCGTTCAAGGAGTTGCCGGAAGCGGAAAAACAACGGTGGCGATGCACCGCATTTCATATATTCTATACAACTATAAGGAGAAATTTCGTCCGGATGAATTCTATATTATCGGTAGCAATAAGATGCTTCTGAATTATATTACCGGTGTTTTGCCAAACCTCGATGTATATAATATTAATCAAATGACCATGGAGGAATTCTTCTTATTATTACTGGATAAGGATTTCGATCTGAAGAAGGGTAAGTATACCTTGAGTAACAGCTTCTTAAAGGTACAGCCGGCAGGACAAAATATGGAGGCTGCAAAATTAAAAGGCTTCAAGGGCTCGATTTATTTTATGAAAGCTTTGGAACATTATTTAACACAATATGAACTTGAGACGATTAAAACGGACCCAGTTATATATCGAGGTAAAGTCGTTTATTCTAAGGAGGATATTATCTATTTGTTGACCTTTTTTAAAGAAAAGCCTCTCCAGGAAAAGATAGAGATGCTTAATAAACGGTTAACGTATAAAATCGCCTCCATCAATGAAGAAGAGGATCAGAAAAAAGAAGTGATTCGGTCGGAGGTGAATCGGTTTAAGGGTTACTTTGGGAAACGTAATGCCAAGATAAATTTAATGGAGGTTTATAAGGGTTTTCTACTGGACCTCATATCTAACGGTCAGGAATATAGGGAGAAAGACATTACAATTCCGGAGGCAGGCATTCTGTCCTTACTGATAAAGGAGCTTCAGGAGAAGAAGATCGATCTATATGATTTGGGAATGCTTAGTTTTATCAAAAGCCGCCTGAAGGATACCAAGGATTTCGAGTATGTAAGTCACATTGTTATCGATGAGGCACAGGATTTTGGTGCAAATGTATTCTATATATTTAAGCAACTGTTTAAAACCTGTACCTATACCATCATGGGTGATGTTTCCCAGAATATTTACTATGATACCGGTATGAATGATTGGGAGGTTCTAAAACGGGAGGTCTTCCTCCCGGCAAAGGACAAATTCTATGTACTTGCGAAAAGTTACCGCAATACGGTAGAGATATCAGAGTATGCCGGAAAAGTACTTAAGAAATGCAGCTTTAAGACCTATGACATAGAACCGATTATCCGACATGGTAAGGAGGTTGTGGTAACTCGGACGGAGGATGAAGCCGATCTGGTAAGGCAAACAGTGAAAACAATTCAAGATATACAAGGGAAGGGATATGATACCATTGCTGTCATATGCCGTTCTGTCGAAGAAACGGTGAGCGTTTATGAGAAGTTAAATCAACATTTAACAATAGAACAATTAAAAGAAGATATGGAAGAAATGAAATTTTCGAACGGAGTCATGGTGCTTCCGATTCATATGACAAAGGGTTTAGAATTTGACGCGGTAATTCTTTGGAATCCGGATGAAGAGAACTACCGGGCAAGTGATGCTGACGCTAAGCTGTTATACGTTGCAGTTACCCGGGCGCTGCATGAGTTATCAGTTATTTATCATGGTAAGTTATCAAAGCTTTTGACAGATTAAGGACAAAATATGCGATTATTAGTGCTTGTCAGTTATGAGTTGGATATTACTTATAACTGTTAAGCACGAAATAAAAATCGACACATGTCCAATCAACTTGTTCAAACACTGTTCAAACTTCATAAAAAGTCCTCTTGACAAACACTATCTTTGTGAATATAATAAAAAAGTACTTTTTAAGTATTGGGATCTTAGCTCAGCTGGGAGAGCATCTGCCTTACAAGCAGAGGGTCATAGGTTCGAGCCCTATAGGTCCCATTTTCATGAATATCATGAGTATTACAGTAAAACCGGTTGTAATAAAAGTAATTCTGCCGGGTAACTATAATAAGAATATGGCGAAGTAGCTCAGCTGGCGAGAGCACGCGGTTCATACCCGCGGTGTCGGCGGTTCAAATCCGTCCTTCGCTACTATATGAAACAAAAGCCGTCACTTTATCGAAAGATAATGAGGCGGCTTTTGTGTTATGGTAAAATGGTGGTAGTTTTTCTGAGATAAAACTGTAAGTTTAAGTATAGTAATAAAAAATTCAAATATTTATAAATAGCTCCAAACATTCTTCCCTATTTTGGTACTTGTATAATAGAAGCGCTTCAAGGACGGTGAGTGAAATAGAATTTAGTAACGATTTGATAAAGAGATATGCAAAGAAAATCATGGGCTTTGCATATACCAAAACACATAATCAGCAGATGGCCGAAGATTTGTCGCAGGACATTCTTTTATCCTTAGCAACCTCTCTAAGACGTCATGAGAGTATTGCTGATCTTGATGGTTTTGTATATACGATCTGCTCTTACACCTGGTCAAAGTATTTTCGTAATAATAAAAAGCATTGGAATAATCTTGATGTGGATACATTACTGGATTTACAGGATGAGTGCAATGTGGAAGAGGATGTTCGTAATAAAATGCTGCTCGAAAAGCTACGTGTAGAAATTGCTTATCTTACCAAGCTTCATAGAGAAATTACGATCATGTTTTATTATGAGAACAGGACCGGTAATGAAATCTCAAGAATACTAAAGCTACCACACTCAACCGTCCGCTGGCATTTAGGTGAAATTAAAAAGAAACTGAAAGCGGGGATGGAAATGACTACGAATAATTTAAACTATGTTCCTCAGAGAATCATGGCCGGGCATGATGGTTATACCTGTGAGGAATATAATCAATGCGGGCTGGGCACGGATCGGCTGGTCGATAATATTTGTTTGGCTTGCTACGGTAAAAAGCTGACATTGGAGGAAATCGCAAGAACTCTTATGGTTGCCTCCGGTTATATTGAAAACCATATCAACCGGCTGGTGTATATGGATTATCTGCGTATTGTTGATAAGAACAAATATACAACCAATTTCTTTATTGAAACTATAAGGCATAGTATACTTGCCGGTAAGTACCATTATCATAACATCGGGGATTATGCGCAAAGAATTTATGATGTATTTGATCGTAAATATGAACGCATTAAGGACATAGGATTCTTAGGCAGTGATCTTGATCAGGATTTTATGCTTTGGTCGATAATACCGTTGGTAACGAACCGCATTTATTATCGTTCGAAAAGCGAAGTACTTCGTAAAAACAATATCGATACGGATACGCCGAAACACAAAGACGGTTCGCAGCACTGGGTCTGTGCAACACTTTGCGATGATACCTATTTTGATACACAGACCGAATTTATAAAAGAGGAAATTGATTTTTACCATAAGTCCAGAGGGAATGGAATTAAAACCAGAAATGATGGTTTGGGAAACCAATCCTTACAGTTAGATAGCTACGCAACTATACAAACCGGTATTCATTGGCGTAACTTTGATTCGCCGATAACAGTCAATCGTATTGCACAACTTATCCGTAAGGAGGAGCTTCCGAACGATCATGACAAGCTCATGATTGCCGAATTAGCAGAGCAGGGTTATGTTAAAGTGGTAGATGAAAGGCCAAGGCTATTAATCCCCTGCTTATCAAAATCGGAATATGATCAGTTAAATGTTATTCTTGAGGAAATCTATGCGGAACTGGGAGAGGAAATGTTTGTCGAGTATATCGAGAATTATGCGAAAATATTTGAGAACGAAATACCGGATTTCATCACCTCTGCAGAACGTATTTATCACAAATATAAGATTTATCCTCAATATGCGGTTCTTTACTGGTTATCGGATCATAACCGTTTGCGATACCCGACAAAGGAGGAAGCGAAGCGGCTTTGTACTTTAGTGTGGAGTAATCAATAAATATAAATGTAATTTCATATTCATTTTTGGGAAGCCTTAGAAATACTTGAGGCTTCCCTTTTCTTAGCTTGTGCAGGTACGTAGGATAAAGCGATCAAGAGGATAACTATAGGATGACAACAAATGACTATTTTAGGGTATTTCGTTACTACGAAATAACTGAAGAGAGTTGATTGAATCTTTATTATAGGCTTATCAAGATTACGAATATATGATACTATATGATTGGTGTAAGAAGTTGAGGGTAATTCACATATGAATACGGATGTTTGAGCCGTTTCACGAAGACCGTCCGACCGTGGAATTATGCTTAGTTGACACCGAACATGATAGCGATTAAGCAGGTTAGAATTATAATTTGTCTATATGCTTAGGAAGAGCGAAGTAACCGGGAAGCGGGATTAAGACTTGGTCAGAATGCGAGGCAGCGAAAAACCATGGACAGACAAGCTATAATATCTTTAAAAGTATATAAAGATAATCAAATATTTCTTTTAAACTGTCAGGAAAATGAATCAGTTTTGAAAGCACTGCAAAGACAGGGGCTGTTTATTCCTGCGGTCTGTGCCGGAAGAGGAACCTGCGGTAAATGCAGGATACACGTTCTGGAGGGAAATCTTACGATATCAGAACAAGATAAGAGAGTATTTACCTCCGGTGATTTAAAAGACGGGTACCGACTGGCTTGCCTGGCATTTCCAAGGGAGGATTGTGTTATTCGCCTTATGACCGAGGAGGAAGCTGATTTTGCTGTACTAGCGGAGATAGGATTTCATGGTGAGGTTGAGAATAATTATGATCTGAATCAAATATTGCATGTTGTAGGAGGTCGAACCGAACCGGAGGGGAAAACAGAGGCTAGTGATAATATCTCCCCATACGCGATAGCAATTGATATAGGTACAACGACAATTGCCATGCATTTGGTAGATATAGATAACGGTAACATTATAAATACCTATACAGCCGTTAATAAGCAGAGAGCGTATGGAGCTGATGTGATATCGCGGATTCAAGCTTCCTGTGACGGATGGAAGGATAGCCTAAGAGAGTGTATTCGGATGGATTTACTAGAGGGTATCCAGATGCTTATGAAAAACTGTACGGATGCAAAGGTAAAGAGGGATGCAACAGATAAAAGAGCATCAAATATTACGGTGGACGGGCATCAAGTCACAGAAATAGTAATTTCCGGTAATACTACAATGGGACATCTGTTCATGGGCTATTCCTGCGAGACACTGGGCCATTACCCCTATCAACCGGTTAATAACGGGTGGATTAATTTGACATTTCAGGAAGCTTACGGCGTAGAATATATGGACCTTCCGGTGACTATGCTTCCGGGAATATCCACCTTTGTCGGTGCAGATATCACAGCAGGGCTGTTAACTTGTGGATTTGATAGGTTTGATAAGCCGTGTATGTTGATCGATTTAGGTACGAACGGTGAAATGGCAATCGGCAATAAGGAGCATATCTATGTGACTTCTACTGCTGCTGGCCCTGCCTTTGAGGGCGGCAATATTACCTGCGGAACCGGAAGCATCGCCGGAGCTATCAGCCATGTAACTATTAAGAAGTCAAGAGCCTCTTATCAAACCATTGGCAACCGGGAAGCCATTGGCATCTGCGGTACCGGTGTAATCGAGCTTGTTTCGGAATTGTTAAAGGAAAATATTATTGATGATACGGGATTACTTCTACCGGAATATTTTGAAGAGGGGTATCCGTTAAATGAACGGATTATCTTCACCCAAAAGGATGTTAGGGAGCTTCAGCTTGCGAAGGCGGCTATCAGAGCAGGTGTGGAGACATTGATCAACTGCTATGGTATCACCATTCAGGAACTTGACAGGATTTATCTGGCGGGGGGGTTTGGATATCAGGTGGATTTGGAAAAAGCAATTCATATCGGGCTTCTGCCGCAAGAATTTCGGGGAAAATTAATTGCTGCCGGTAATACTTCGCTGGCCGGTGCTGTAAAGTACCTGACAGAATCATCGGCAAAGGAACGTATGGATCAGATCATAGCAAGTGCACAGGAAATCCATTTATCAAACCGGCAGGAATTTAATGATTTGTATATCGAATATATGCTATTTGAGAAAGATGATATAGAGGAATGATATGGTATGAAATTTGTGATATCTGAATTGAATGATTAAAGTGTCAAATGGTGCTACGCATTTTTCATACTACTATATCGATATGCAAACAAGCTTGCATATCGATATATAATAGCATGAAAGCACCGAAGGTGCTTTTGACATGTATTATTGAATTAATAAATACAATGACGGACAAATAACAAGGAGGATTAATATAGATATGAGAGTTGGATCAGGATATGATGTTCATCGATTAACAACTGACAGAGAATTGATACTCGGCGGAGTCAAAATCGAATATGAAAAGGGGTTACTTGGTCATTCCGATGCGGATGTACTGTTACATGCTATTATGGATGCACTTTTAGGAGCAGCGGCACTAGGTGATATCGGGAAGCATTTCCCCGACACTGATATAAAATATAAAGGAATTTCTAGTATAGAGTTATTAAAACATGTGAAGGAATTGATCGAGAATAAATTATATGTTATTGAGAATATTGATTCTACCATAATCGCACAAAAACCGAAACTGGCAAATTATCTGCCGCTCATGGTGAAAAACATTGCGGAGGCATTAAATATCGAGGAGGACCGTGTCAATATCAAGGCAACCACCGAGGAAGGTCTTGGCTTTACAGGTGAGGGACTTGGAATAGCAGCGAATGCGGTCTGCTTAATCGAAAGCATTACAAATTACCAGTATGATGTCACTCCGAAAAGTAGTGGAGGCTGCAGCGGGTGTAGTGGATGTACCAAAAGATAAACTGTCATAACCAAATTGTAATCATAGGTCTTAGTATGAATCGTCCCGCTAAAAGCATGCGGGCCATTAGAAGAATAGCAAAAGCAGCTATTCTTCGCGATCTATGCCCAAAAAGCGTGGGCGTTAGTATGAAGCGTCCCGCTAAAAGCATGCGGAACATTGAAGAATAGAACATTTTTGTAAACTAACTTCAAAAAAATTCTTATAAAAGCAGATTCTTCGGCTTTATTGGTATTGACAAATTATTCTTTCGTGCATACAATAAATACATCAATAATCAAAAGGCAATGAACGGAAAAGTAGCTCGTCGTATCGTATCAGAGATAGAATGTCACCGGCTGAAAGCATTCTTTATGAGAACATGAGTGAAGTGCATCCGGGAGCTGGTTCGGTGAAGCGAATGCTTAGCTGGGCACGGTAGCAGCCGTTATCTGTACGAGATGCATGTTCTGAGAGTTATTTTTAAGTTCATGCAAATAGAGTGGAACCGCGTTAAATCACCGCCTCTATCCGTAGAGGCGGTTTTTATATGCCCGAAGTTAAGTGCGAAATAAGAACGCGCATAGGTGATATGCTCGCGAAGTGTGTTTCATTCAATCGTTTTAGCGCGTTCGTTCTATGAGATAAAGTCTTGGCATGACGAACCTGATTTTGCTTTACACGCACTTGGTCAAGGATATTTATATTTTTTGAATGTGTTCCGTATTAGATATTACTTCACGACGCAAAGTATGTTATGTGGATTGCAATTGAAAATATTGCGTTTTTACAGGATAACTTGTCTTACAAAATTATGTTTAAAAGCTTGTCTCACACAATACTATATAAAGGTGAATTCTTCCTAAGGGAGGTAAGAATATGGGTTTTATTAAATATATCAAAGAAGAGATGAAAATAATAAAGGAACGAGATCCTGCAATCAAAACACCAATGGAAATATTTCTTTATCCCAGCTTTAAAGCAATTATCCGATATCGGATTGCCCACTATTTCTTTGTGCGTAAGCATTATTTTCTGGCCCGTTGGTATTCTCAGCGTACAGCAAGAAAAACCGGAATCGAAATACATCCGGGAGCTACTATCGGTAAGGGATTATTTATTGATCATGGAATCGGAGTGGTCATAGGTGAGACAGCAATTGTGGGTGATAATGTAACGTTATATCAAGGAGTTACACTTGGTGGAACGGGCAAGGAGCATGGAAAACGTCATCCAACCGTCGGAAATAATGTCATGATCAGCGCAGGCGCAAAGGTATTAGGTTCCTTTACCATCGGTGAAAACTCCAAAATCGGTGCCGGTTCCGTGGTTTTGTCCGAGGTTCCGCCGAATTCCACGGTTGTGGGTGTACCCGGCAGAGTGGTTAAGCGGGATAACGTAAAAATTCCACGAGAGGATCTGGATCAGGTGCACTTGCCCGACCCGATATTAAATGAATTATCAAGCCTAAAGAGAGAAAATGATCAATTAAAAACAGAACTTAAAAAGCTATACGACAAAGTGCTTCAAATAGAGAACAAAGTAAATTAATGCGGTATTATGAAAACGATCATATTTGGAAATGCTAATTAAAGGAAACTAATTAAAGGAAATTTAATTTATGGAACTGGATTAAGAGGAAGTAAAATAAAAGCAAGTAAAATAGAAAGGAATTATGAATAAGAAGGAACTAAGATTAAGAAGGAACTAAGAATAAGAAGAAACTAAGACTAATAAGGAACTAAGATTAATAAGGAACTAAGATAAGAAGGAACTAAGACTAAGAAGGAACTAAGATAAGAAGGAACTAAGAATAAGAAGAAACTAAGACTAATAAGGAACTAAGATTAAGAAGGAACTAAGATTAATAAGGAACTAAGATTAAGAAGGAACTAAGATTAAGAAGGAACTAAGATTAAGAAGGAACAAGACTAAGAAGGAATTATGAATAAGAAGGAATTATGAATAAGAATGAACTAAGATAAGAAGAAACTAAGAATAAGAAGGAACTAAGAATAAGAAGGAACTAAGATTAATAAGGAACTAAGATAAGAAGGAACTAAGACTAAGAAGGAACAAGACTAAGAAGGAATTATGAATAAGAAGGAACTAAGATAAGAAGAAACTAAGATAAATGGGAACAATTATAAAAGGAATTATCAGGAATTTATCGTCTAGATATTTATATAGTATCACAATAGGAAAATTATGAATGAAGTAACTACGGTTACTATGAAATTTTCTGAGCAATGTTAATACAAGATAAAATACAACCCAATTTAAGGAGGATGCGAGATGAAGATATATAATACATTAACACAGAAAAAGGATGAATTTGTACCGATTGAAGAAGGTAAGGTCCGAATCTATGTCTGCGGACCGACGGTTTATAATTTCATCCATATCGGTAATGCAAGACCGGCCATTGTGTTTGATTCCCTCAGAAGATATTTTGAATATAAGGGCTACGATGTAAATTATGTATCTAACTTTACGGATGTTGATGACAAAATCATCAAAAAAGCAATTGAAGAGGGTGTTAGTGCCAGTGAGGTATCGGAGCGTTATATCAAGGAATTCCGTACCGATATGGAGGCGCTGAATGTAAAGGTAGCCAGTTGCCACCCCAAGGCAACCGAAGAAATTGATGGTATGATTGAAATGATTCAAACATTGATTGATAAGGGCCATGCTTACGAGAAAAACGGAACCGTTTATTATAGAACCAGAAGCTTCGAGGATTACGGGAAGCTTTCCAAGAAAAATATCGATGATTTGGAATCCGGAATCCGTATCGCTGTCAGCGAAGAAAAGGAAGATCCGTTGGATTTCGTACTCTGGAAACCGAAGAAGGAGGGGGAACCGTATTGGACCTCACCCTGGAGTGAAGGTCGTCCCGGCTGGCACATCGAATGCTCGGTGATGAGCAGAAAATACCTTGGCGAACAGATTGATATTCATGCCGGTGGTGAGGATTTGGTATTCCCTCATCATGAAAATGAGATAGCACAAAGTGAAGCAGCAAACGGAAAGGAATTTGCGAAGTATTGGATGCATAATGCCTTCCTTAACATTGATAATAGGAAAATGTCAAAATCCGAAGGAAACTTCTTCACAGTTCGTGAAATCTGTGAACAATACCAGCCACAGGTGGTACGTTTCTTTATGCTAAATGCTCATTACCGCAGTCCTTTAAACTTCAGTAAGGATTTGATGGAAGCTGCAAAAAACTCACTAAATCGTATTCTTACAGCAGTAGGCCAGCTGGAGCATTTTCTTAAGAGTAATGCGGTGACAGAAGAGAATGTTTCAAAGGAAGAGCAGCTTTTGTTAAAGGAAGTGGATGCTCTGCAGGAAAAGTATGATTCTGCGATGGATGATGATTTTAATACCGCAGATGCGATTGCAGCAGTATTTGAGATGGTGAAACTGGCCAATACGCATTGTGCTGGCAGCAGCAGCCAAACCTTCGTGAAAGCTGTATTTGACCGAATTGTACTGCTGTGCGATATTTTAGGTATAATAACGCAGAAAGAGGATGAACTATTAGATGATGAGATAGAGAATCTAATCGAAGAAAGACGCCTAGCACGTAAGAACAAAGATTTTGCAAAATCCGATGAGATCAGGGATTTGTTATTAACCAAGGGAATCATTCTGGAGGATACCAGAGAAGGAGTAAGATGG
>JARBTJ010000017.1 GCA_029240245.1 Herbinix sp. | reverse complement strand
ATCATTTCTCGGCTAAGCTCATAAGAATCCTTACTGTCCTTCTTATTACATAAATAAACCTGCTTTTCATTTTCCGATACAATCTTCATGCTGACTAAATCCGGATTTAAAAGCAAATCCCTCCGGTCTGAGGGGGAATAGAGATAGATGGCATATAAATAGGTTCCGGCTTTACTTGGTACATAACGGTCTAATTCTTTGACCTGCCAAAATTGATTCTTCCCTTCCCAATGATTAAAACCTGGGCGCAGGGTCGCTATTTCCGGCTGATCCTTCTCATAAAGTACCAGAGCTTTTGTTAACTTCTCCTCATATATACCTTCTGTAATCATACGATCAAATTCATTCTCCGTATTCTTATTAAGACGAACCCCCAGATTGGTTAGCATTTGAATCGCCAGCTTCTTTAACTTCTGATTCTGTGCTGATATATTAATCTGGCAGAAAATAATAGGAACACCGTTCAGTTCCGATACTGCCAAACCATATACCTCAGGTTTTATTTCTTTACTGCTGCGTAAGATGGCTGCAGTTTTTATCTGCTCTCCCTGATGGTTCCAAACCCTCCAGTTTATGTCGGAATTCTTTAAGATACCTTTCATCTTATCTGTATCACAAATATAAATTGGATAATCTGATATAATCGTTTCATTTCCCTTTTCCAAACCGTATAAATCCGAACTATGGATACCCCTGGTAATCGGGTATGAATTACTTACCTTTTTCAATTGGTTTAACGGATTCTTATGTAATTTCAGATATCCCTGGAGGAATACCGGAACATGCTGAGGTTGAAGGTTCCACAGCATAAGTTGTTCTGTATGATAACACATCAGTTGACCTAGATATCCTACCGGATAACTGCCGTCAACAAGGATAGTTTTTACTCCTCGCAGGCATTGAATTGATTTATAATCCTCACAATCCACCACTCGTATCAATGCTTTTAAGCCCACAAGGAATTTCACCAGTTTAGAATTCTCCTTGGATATAACAACGCATTCTTCATAGGATACCGGTTTCGTACTCCTGATATAGTTGATCAAATTACCCAGTATGATTGCTGCAGCCGGTTCAGTAGTACATTGATTTAGAAGAGGCAGACAGCTATGAATTTGATTCTCTTTGTCGTCTGACTCAAGGATTAATGGCAGCCCGTTTCCCGTTGTCATAAGTGCTCTTACATTCTTATGGATATTACCGGTAAACATCCGGTCAGCGAGATATCCCTTCCGAAAGCCATACAAATCATCATCATCAAGCTCTTTTCCCAGAAGTTCAGCCTGGTCTGTCAGAAATGCTTTTTCTATATTCTGATGCTGTATGAAATCCTCAAAACCAGATTTTTCAGGAACCATATCAATCATATATTTCGCTTTAACATTCAAATTTTCTACTACATCATTCACAATTAGTAGTTCATAATCATATTCCGGAAAATCTGACTTCTTTTCACTTTCCGATTGATTAAGTACAGTAACCCCATGCTTTTCCAGAACATCCTTCAACCTTGAATCAATCGTTCCAAGAACTGCCGTCCTTGATAATCCGGGACAGCGTTTCAGCATATAATCTTGATTATAAACTTTATTCTCAATGGTTTCCTCAAATATGATTACCTTTTGTTCTTCCTGTTGTAATAACATTTGCATACGCAAGCTGCAGCTCTCAATTTCTTTCGCATAGGGAAGTTCATAGGCAATAGGCAGGGTCTTATATTCGGAAGGAGCAATCGTTAGCTTAACCTTTTGATTGAAGATGGTCCTACCTTGATGCATAACTGTCCACTCTATTGTATAATCACGTTCATTTATAGAATCATTGAATACCGATACGACATTTTCACCTAATTCACCGTTGTAATACCGTACATGTTTACCTTCAAAGAAAAAGCGTTCCGGCTGATAAGCTGCTTTTGTCCAATGAAATACCGGATTCGGTATATATTCGGGTAGCTCAGAATCATATCCGGCATTCAAGGTGGAAATATAGGGTCCGATTTTCTGTGGCTTCACCCCAGGAGTGTTCATATCATCATAATCACACATCCGCTCATGGATGGGTAAGGGTTCCAGTCCATACCATACCAGATTAAATACACAGACCTGTGCAGCCCATTTTCTCTGCTCCCGCAGAGCTTCAAATGCATCCCAGCCGACAGCCTCCAGCCTAGCCTCAAAGGAATGATAAACCCGTTCCCCATAATAATTCGTCACCATATCAGGAGTTGAATAATACATACTTCCCATTTCACCGATGGCAATGGGCTTTTGCGTATCTGCATTACGATGTTTCCCAGGATAATGTACATTTACCACGGATAATCTGCCTCCATAATCACGACAGCCATCCGCACAGATTGGTCTGGTAGAGTCAAACTTTTCTGCATGCTCGGCCAGTAGATATAACCTTTCATTTAACTCCGCTTCGTCCTTTACTGCATTATCTGCCGATACCATATATGCCATTACGCATTCATTATCCACATTCCACATAATGACACTCGGATGGTTCCGATCCCGTTTTATCATGCGTTCGACATGCTTCTTTCCGTTTTCAATAAATTTCATAGAATAGTGAAATCTGCAATGAGAGCCCCAGATAGCTGTCTCGTCCGTAATTAACATACCCATTTCATCGGCGATATCCAAAAAGAATTCCGGATAAACCTGTGCATGAAGCCGTACATGATTCGCATTCGCCTCCTTAGCCATCTTATACCAAAGGCGCGCATATTCCTCTTTCTGGTAGGGGAGGCCCATATAATGCCACGAATCATTTCTTAAGTTATACGGAATGTGGTTTAAGTAAAATTTATTTCCTTTCACTTCAAAGCTCCGGAATCCAAATCTTATGGTTTTTGTATCGATAACCTCACCCTGATAACTTAACTGTGCCTCAAGATGATATAGATTAGGTGAATCCGGCCACCACAGTTTTATTTCCTGTTTTATATGGCTATAGTCATAATGAAATAATGATTTAGAGTTCGTGGTTGTTATTCCGGCTGTCAGTTGAAAACAACTTGATCCCTTCCATTCACTTAATTGATAAGATAACTGATATTCGGACTCCTTACCTGTTACCTCAGTTTCTATCGTAATTGTTGAGGTATTCAAATCTGTAGTTACATACAAGTCTGATATATAACTCTCCGGATACGACATTAAATAAACATCCTGCCATATACCTACCATCGTATCACCCCAGAAGGATCCCGTAGGAATCTCATATTTTCTGCTTCCATCCGGCAATTTGGTCAAAAATTGATTCATCTTTCTGACTCCAACGACTAAGGAATTATTCTCGCCATACTTTACATATGAATTTATAGAAAATTCAATTGGCAGAAAACCATCCTTATCCGAATGTACCAATACATCATTGATATAAAATTCGCTGTAATAATGTACTGCCTGGAAAAGCAAGGTAATATTTTGCCCCATCCAATCCTCGGGAATAAAAAAATCTCTCTTATACCAACCACTATCAGCTGATTCCCACTCTTTCGGATAATTCGGAAACAAATCAAACGTACCGCCTCTTACAAAGACTTCTTCGTTTCCCTGTTTCATGGAATAAGGCTTTGAAAATGAATTAATATTCCAGGGGGAAGGAACTACTATTTGTATTTCCTCCCACTCCTCAGGTATTTGCTTCAACATCCCATCCGCGGGACAAAAATCCCAATAACCGTTCAAACAGACCTTATTTCTGTTAATCATAACAAAGTCTCCTTTCAATAGGAAAATGATATATCATATATTGCTATTGTAACATTAAGTTTTCCACTTTACTTGTTAGTTCTTGCTCGTAAGCCGACAATTCTTGCTGTGATAATGCTAATATGACAATAAATATGGTTATTTGATATGTCATCTATCACAAAACAATACATCCGTTTTATTCTTATCTTACCTTATATACAAAGAAATCGGACTATTTCATTCACACACAATAGGCAATACCTAATACCTAACAACACAAAAAGTCTGCCTGACGCTAGAAAGAAAATAGCCTTAGGCAGACTTAAATTATTGTTCATCGTGAAATGCAAGATGGAATATGACGAGTTATATAATGAGAAGCTATTGAGAAAGCTACTCAAGAAATGCAACGAGAAATACGAAGCCGGATAAAAATATTAAAGTTCCCGGTCGTCAACCCATCTTGCTGCGAAGAGCTCTCGAATGACCTCTTCATCTCCAAACCCAAAGGGACATGCATCAGAAGGATGATTCGCACTGTAATACCAACGGTAAATATCAAAGGAAGCACCATATTTTGCATAGGCTGTAATATATTCAAACGGAGCAAGCTCAACTAGTCGTTCCACTGTGAGGGAATTCGATTCGTAGGTTCGTTTGATGCTTTCGGTCATAATACGCCTGGAAGGCATCTGCACCCAACCCTCGGGATAACGGCTGTTCACCCACTCATCAAGATAACGCAAAAAATTATGTCTTTCTTCATCGCGAAGTAATGCAAACCATGTAATTTCATCATAACCCCAAGCGAAATAGCTGTCGTGGTTTGGCTGACCTCGGTTTGGATTACGTCCGAAGTTATCAAATTCTACCAGGAAGGGCATGGAGTCAGCATACCATCCACTTGGCGAAATACCCGGTGCACTGCGGGAAAACAGGCTGTCGATGTATCCTTCCTCACAGATACATTGCATCGGAGCATCCATTACTTCCTTTAAACGAATTGGGAATGCATTATAATCAAACAAGCTGACACCCTCGACATTGATTCCATGGGTATGAGCATCACAAAGCACATAATGGCGGCGTGCGTGCTTTGTTGCAAAATCCCGGATCATGCCAATGACTTCCCTAAAATAGTGAAATCCCTCATCCTCTGCTCCGATTAAATGCACCTGTCCGAAATGGATTCCCTCAAAACCTGCTTTTATGTAAGAACATGCACGGTAATAAATCCATAGTCTGGATTCCAGCCGATTGATATCCTCTACGGAGGAATCAATTCCCCATTGGTTTAGGTAACTTCCATTTTCAAAAAGCATCCTTTCATAGGAAAAATAACGGTCTTCCACTGCAAGCCCAAAGGCCTCGAATACCCAGGAAGGTATTTTAACAGATGATACAAAGCTTTTTTGAATACATTCAAAAACACAGGCTTGCAGAATAAAATCCGGATCTACCTCGTGAGCCCGCTTAGCACGATCTTTCGCAATTTGATAATGGCGTTCATCATCGGTACTGCTCCATACATAGGCCGCCCTGCCGATAAATTTTGTTCCTTCGTTTTTTAGCATACGCAAATCATCCTCAAAGGTGGATGAGGCAAGGCTGTTATCCTCACCGATACCGCAATGGGTGACTGCTCTGGACAAATAGTTATTTAGTACCTTTCGTGAAATACTTCCATCAAAATGAAAATCCAACTTACTTCCTCCCAGCTACTTATATTTACTGCGGTAATCGGATGGGATACATCCGCATACCTGTTTAAATACCCTGTTAAAGGTTTCAATACAGTTAAAACCGGTTGCAAAGGCTATGTCAACAATTTTCGTATTTTCTGACCGTAATAAGTCCATGGCATGATTGATGCGGTAAGCATTTAAATATTCCGTAAATTTAGTACCGGTTACCTCCTTAAATAAACGGGAAAAATAAAAAACACTCAAACCAGATTTCTCTGCTGCCATCTGTAAAGTCAGGTTAGTATGATAATTCTGTTCAATAAATTTAAAAACACCCTCCAGCCTCATCATCTGCTCCAATCGTTTCGATTTTTCTTCAATGGGCACGATAGGAGCATATCGTATGATATTTGCGGCAAGATCAGTAATTTTCGCGTTAATCATAACCTCAAAGCCAGGTAATTTCTGTTCCCATTCCTGATAGATTGTCTGAATGATCTTTTCGAGCAGAGAATAAAGTAAAGCATTATCTTCCCCATTAGACAGCTCGGAGGCCTTTAATAACGGGTAAGACAATCGCTGACGAAAAATATAATTCCCATATGGCTCAAAGGCTGACTTATCAAACTGGAGAATTAGTTTCTTATTACCATCCTCATTCGGCCGGAACATATGAAGCTCACAGGAATTAATCAGCATAATATCCCTAGGACTAAGCACATAGTCCTTCCCCTCCAGAGTAAGATGAACCTGACCTTCCAGAACATAAACCACTTCAACCTCCTGATGCCAGTGGTTGGGAAAACCCATTTCAAAATCACTGTATACGATATGATAGGTAATGGATGGGTCCCTTGTAATTTTCTGATGCATTACATTCATTAAAGTTTTCCTTCCCTTAAATAGCAGGCATAACTCGATCGCCGAATACCAGTATATAAGCTCCTGTTGTACTTCTCTGTCTTAAGATACTCCGAGAGTTATTCTATACCCAGAAATTTCTTGATTCCTTCCACTGCAAGTTCATGGTCCTCTTCCCCGGTAAGTCCTGATACGGTAATTGTACCAATCCTGCCTTGTCCACGTACAATTAAAGGAAAGGATCCGCCGGCAGCCTGATAATCACTACTAGGTAAACCGGTTGCTTCATGAAAATCAATTCCCTGCTTATTATATTTTACATCCATATATAAGGAACTGTTGCCATACAATTTTACTACATTTTTCTTAGCATTGACCCAATAAAGATTTCGATCGGATGTACCATCCATGTAATGAGTAAATAGCGGATATTCGTCCCTTTCTATATGTACGGCTATCCCTTTATCAAACTTTTCTTTTGCTATCTCTAAGATGAATAATCCTACTGCCAGCGCATCTTTATTCGTAAAATCAATAAATTGTAATACATTTTCCTGTTCAAGCAATGCTTCCAGGGTTATTTCCATAATACTTTCTCCTTTAATTAATTATTATTTTTAGGCGTTTGCGAAACAATATAGTTTTTGCTATTGTACACACAACACATACATTTCCATACCAGTCTAATCCTCTGCCAGGATCGCCTTTATCCTGTGAATCAGCATGTCAATTGCGACATCATTTTTTCCGCCTCTCGGAACTATGATGTCCGAGTATTTCTTATATGGCTCTACGAATAATTCATGCATCGGCTTTACGGTATTGATATATTGAGAAATCACCGACTCTAAACTTCTTCCCCGTTCATTTACATCTCTTACAATACGCCTCATTAGACGTTCGTCCGCGTCGGTATCCACAAATACTTTAATATCCAACAGATCCCTGAGCTCGGCATTCTCAAAGATCATAAATCCTTCCACAATAATAACCTTCGCAGGATTAATCCTGACGGTTTCTGCCAGTCTTGTATGTTCTTTATAGGAATATACCGGACGATCAATCGGTTGAAACAACTTTAATTGTCGGATATCATTCATCATTCTCACTGTATCAAAGGCATTTGGATGGTCATAGTTTAACTTTGCTCTATCCTCCAAAGGCAGATCATCATGAGGAATATAATAAAAGTCATGACTTAATAGCTCTACGCTGTCCTTAAATTCTTCCTTGATCCGATTCGCTACTGTTGTTTTTCCTGATGCGGAGCCTCCGGACACACCTATCACGATTACACTTTTCATAATAACCTCCGAACGTATTTATATAATTTTATCCCTTACGAATTTTTTATTTTAATATTCCATATTTTATCATAACTGGTTTACGATTGAAACATAAAACTTACTTAATCTTATTATAACGTCTGTGATAAGAAAAACAATTAATTTTCACTCTATCGTTATGGATACAGATCAATTTATTACCGGAAACTATCTAAGTAGGAATTTATTCTTGATTATCTCCAGGTATTGCAATATACTTGTTTGTGAAATGAGCTATATTATATAAGATTTCCCAGTGCGATGAAATTTTATCGAGCAAATAATAAACGAATAACCAATCAGGAGGTAACGCTTATGCAAATGGAACAATTACAAAAAGATATGATAACAGCAATGAAAGCCAGAGATAAGGTGCGCAAGGATGCAATTTCTACTCTGGTATCCGCTGTAAAAAAAGCAGCGATCGATGAGGGCTGCCGCGATGATATCCCGGAGGAGCTTGTGAACCGCGCAATCTTAAAGGAAATGAAGCTTGTTAAGGAACAGGTGGAAACCTGTCCGGAAGAAAGATCCGAACTCAAAGCCTCCTATCAGGCAACCTATGATATTATTAAAGAATATTCCCCTTCCATGATGTCTGAGGAAGAGATAAAAACATATATTCTCGATAAATTTGCTGATGCTGTTGCATCCAAAAATAAAGGTCTGATCATGAAGAATGTGATGGCTGATTTAAAAGGAAAAGCAGATGGTAAAGCCATCAATCAAATTGTTGGTGACCTGTGCAAATAAGGTAGCAATCATTTACACATATTTCATAATATCCTACATAGTATAAAGTGAAGCCCTATGTAAGGAGCATAATGATATGTCTACCAATCATCCACTGCAATTTTTTTTGGGGAGTAATACAAAACGAGGATTTGTGTCACTATTTGAAGAGTTCAGAAAACCAGCTTCGGGTAGACACTTATACATTTTAAAAGGCGGACCAGGAAGCGGTAAAAGTACCCTAATGCGGCGTATCGCAAAAACATTAGAGGATATTGGTCATAGCATAGAATATATTCCATGCGCCAGTGATCCTAATTCCTTAGACGCCTTCTATGATAAAGAAGCAGGCATTGCCATGATCGACGGAACTGCCCCACATACCATGGAACCAAAATATCCAGGCGCATATGATACAATTATTAACTTAGGCGATGTATGGGATAATGACGAACTATACCATAACCGAAAGAAAATCATGGAGCTATCAAATATGATTTCCCTATATCATTCCATGGCTACTTCCTGCATAACCTCGGCAGCTGCATTATTAGATTGTAATCAAAAAGCAGCTGAGGCTTATGTAAACCAGAAATCAGTACATTCGTTTTTAGGTATTATTGGCGATGAGCTTAGTCTTACCTCAAAGGGATGTGAAAAAATAAGGTTACTCAGCGCCGTATCGGTAGGAAAACTGGAATTTTTTGAAGAAACACTGACACAGTTATCTCCAAAGCTTTATAAAATCCCGGATGAATGGGGCGCTGCCTCCGGAACATTATTAGCTGCGCTTCATGATCATTCTCTGGCAATGCTTTATGAAATGATTACCTGTTATTGTTCCATTCATACCCCTGAGCAGATCGACCATCTGATCTTTCCTCATGCAAAGGTTGGAGTTTCCACCGCGAATACCTTTCATAATGTAAACAGTAAGGATTGTATTGTAATCGAAGGTCTATATCATCCGATGAAAAAAACATTAACCGATACCTTAAACCTTCAACTTACCTTTGCGAAGAACTTAATAGAAACTGCCGGCAGCCATGTTGCTAAAGCGAAGCTGTATCATGATGAGCTGGAGGCATTCTATATCTCGGCAATGAATTTTTCCAGAGTTGATGAGATCTCCGGTCGAATTATAAATGAAATTGTACATACAAAACCGCAGGAAGCTCCGATTCAAGCTTCTCCGGTATAAAGCTTCTCCTACTATGATTTGGGCTGGCATAACAAACAAAAACCCCTGCTCTCCTTTTATTGAGAACAGGGGTCCTTATTAAACTTTCCTTTGGGAGGAAGTAGTAGTTTACCTTATTCGTATATCAAATCGGTCGATGTTAATATAGTAATATTCAGAAGCAGGATGTTTATCTCCGGTTACTCTGATCGTAAGTGTATGTATTCCCGCCTCAAGTACCGGAGTAGTGTACATTATCGTACTTGGAGACAGAGTAGGTGAATATAAATCCACCATTACTTCTTCACCACCATCGACGGATATTGCTGCAATACCATTGATTTTACCGGGTGCTCCATAATAGGAAGCCTGTATTCCCTCAAAGGTTAAAACACACATCTTATCCTTATCCGACGTCCAGTGATTATCACTCATATAACACATTTCATTCGAACTATAGCCCCAGTCTCCTTGGTATTGAATATTAGTAACACCGGGTTCCGTATTGGTATCATTCATGGATATTACCGGATTTACATTTTTAATTCTCTGCTCGATTTCACCATATAAGAGATTTCCTGCATCCTTAGAATCACCAAGCAAGAGATTCACCTGTACATTAGAACCTTCTTGAATTTCAGGAATATTGATTACTTCTTCAAAACGATATTCCTCAAATGGTTCAAATGTCTTTTCTATTTTAGACTCCGATAAAACCTCTTCCCCTTTTTTAAGTACAACACGAAATACAGTATTCTGCTTTTTATTCGTATTATTCTGATAAGTTGCCCAGAAATTATGTTCGCCTTCCGGAAGTGTTGCTTCCACATTATCACCAAGGGAAGATCCGTTAAAGTTAAAGGTCGGAATACTTGCGTTTAATTTATTATCCGGTGCAACCGTCTTAAAGGTAGCTGTTCCGGCTTCCAGTCCGTCAGCAGTAGCTGTGACTGTTACAGTCCCTGCGGTAAAGCCGGTACGCACTGCAACCTTCATTAATCCACCTTCTGCCTGTAGCTCCGGATCACCGGGTGCATGATAATTCACCGGTTGCGTTTCATCAACATAGAAGTTATAGGAGCCGCGGTAATTTGCAGGTCCGCTTATTGAAAACCGCAAGGTGTTATCCGCTAAAGGACACCAATTTCCGTCTTTATCCACAACTTTTGCTACTATAATTGCTGCATCTGAGCCATTAGCGGTTAGCTCAAAGGTCTCACCATTCGGTTTTGTCAGCATCGATTGAACACTAAGTTCAATGTGGTGAGGTTCGCCGGCGGTTACTCTCTCGTCGGAGCATACCTCCTTGCCCTCAGCATCATAACCGACTACCTTAAGGGTACCGCTTTCCCACTCGATACCGGACCATATGCATCTCTTGTATTCATCGGGATATTTTACACCCATACTAACACCATTTAGGAATAATTCCACGCTCGGACAGTTACTCCAGGCATCCACTGTTTTTATTCCCGGTTCGTAGTTCCAATGGCTTTGAAGTGTAACTCCCGGTTGTAGCTCATAGGGCATCCAAACTGCATTCTTCCAGATATTATACTTTAATTTGGGAATACGATTTCCATCCATCGCCGAAGATCCCAGTGATTTCTGATTTCTGACTCCATTCATATATTTGGTGTAGCCTTCACCCCAGGTCTCAACTAACATCCAGTCAATAAATCCACAGGCTTTGTTCGCAATTTCCTTTTTCCATTCATTAATGTACCATTCGGAAAAATCTTTTTCATTTGCATAATCAAATCTTGCGATGCATCTATCTAATTTCTCATCACTGAAGAAGGCACCATAGGATTCCATGTTCATTGTCGGTGAACCCTCTACTTTAGAATACCAGTTGGTATAACCGATCATAAGCTTGGAATCGGTGGGCTTAAAATCTGTCTTATCACGGCTGTGAACGATACGAGGCGCAAGATAATCCCATTCATTTACCGTTTCGTAAGTGGATTTCGGAGAAATATTTACACCATTGTTCGCCATACCATTGTTTGCTTCCCAAACCGCAATAGAAGGATGATTACGGTCACGGATAATCATATCCCTGTCATATTCCCGCTTATAGGTATTCGCAGGTTCATCATGAATGGACCATTCATCATCTCCGCTGATTTCTATCAATAAGATACCATAAGCATCGCAGGCTGCAACTGTTTCAGGTGTTGCAGGTACATGACCGATTCTTAACGTATTACCACCTGCCTCAGCAATCAGTTCGATATCTCTCCATTGTAGTTCTGTAGGAACCGCTGACCCGAGTGCCGGATAGGTATTACGATTACCAAAACCATTTAATAAATGTTTCTTTCCGTTAATATAGCAATAATCATCATCCCAGGTAATTGTCCGGATTCCAAGCGGAGATTCATAGCTGTCTACCGTTTCGCCCTCCACCTGTACCAGGCTTTGAACCTTATACAGATATGGCTTTCCGTAAATACTGGCATTCGGATACCAGAGGATCGGATTTTCTATGGTTCCTGTCTGGTCAAACATTACGATACTATTCGGTTGAATGTTTTTCGTCTCTGTTATTGTGAGAACCGTATTATGATCAGCATCCACTACCTGTGTTACCAAAGTAACATCCTTCGCAACAGAATCCTCATTTTCTACGTTCGTCTGCATACGAATTTCAGCACTCTCATCATCTGCCGAAATAGTTGCAACATAAGTTCCCCATTTTTTCATCGGATAATATACATTGGATGGAATATGTACCTTATCGGTAATGTGCATATAAACCGGACTAACAATACCACCGTAACCCATACCGAAATCATTTTTTGTACCGAAGTTCGGCCAGGTGAAAAAGGTTCCGGAGGCATTGGAGACGCGAACTGCAATCACGTTTTCTTCACCATATTTTAAATGATCGGTAACATCCAGAGTAAATGGAAGGAAACCACCAACATGGGTCACCTCCTCGGGTTGACTTAGCTCCGTGATACCGGGTTGGAATACACCGTTAACGTATACGGTAGCGCCAATATTTACCCCCTGAAACTCAAGAAATACTTTTTGGCCTTTGTATTTTTCATCGATGGTAAAATGCTTTCTGTACCATACGGTACCCTTGAACATGGTAATATTTTTCGTATTCGTGAAGGTATCCATATCATTATAACAATGGGGTACACCCACATTCTGCCAGGCACTGTCAACATAGTCAACTTGCTTGGCTTGTTCCGGATCAAGATCCGATTTCATAAACTTCCAGGGCGTCTCCCCCAGATTGATTGTGATACGATCAGCTTCCGGTTCTTTATCTGTCCTTTTGTTAAACATTTTAAATACCAAAGCAAAAGAAGCTGCTGCTATCAGCAATAAACCAACAACAATAATAATCTTTATATGGTTTTTCATGTTTTCATTCACCCCTTGCAGACATATAGTTTTTATCTCATTAAAGACGGTATTTGCTATAAAATTGATTTGAGAGTCACTCCTTTGTTGATTCATCTGTCATAGGAAAAGGCTGTGTGTGCACTAACCACAAACCCCTTCTACCTTGTTGCTTACACATTACGTACGAGACTGTCGCCGTTTTCTTCGATTGGACAGAATACCGGATGCTCAAGGTAACTGTTGTTCGGCGAATGTACTGCTAACATCAATTGATGATGAAATGTTTGAAAGATCATTCCATGACCGCCATCCTTGCTGAATAACAAATCAGGGCTAACCGTCCAGTTACCGGTGATATCGCCGTTATCGGAATAGGCAAGTGATTCTGTATAACCTTCCTCACTAAAGCTTGACCATAAGATCATAAGTGTACCATTTTGCAAGCGATGCATGAACGGTCCGTCGGTAACATAACAATCCGCCGGGGAATCAACGGATATGTTACGAATCCAGGGTTTACCCTGTGAGGCCCGAAAAAGTATCCTGGGCTCGCCAACCGGTTTCTTTAGGTCCTTGGTTAATTCCACACTGCAAACCTGTCCGTCCTGCACTTGAATCCATTCATGACAGAATACCATGTAAGGCGTTCCCTCCGGTGATACATATAAAGTACCATCCAGACACTCCCAATCCATCGGCGTAATTGTCTGTTCACTATGAGGAACAAAAGGTCCCAAAGGATTGTCGGCCTTTAATATAGCCGTTCCCTTACAACGATCCTTTGAATCAAAGGTAGCAAACATATAAAACGCTCCTTCATAACAATGTACTTCCGGTGCCCAGAAATGATTGGTTGCCCAAAAATCCTTATCCCTGTGGAATACCTCCACGGGTTCACTCCAATCCTCCAGATTATCACTAACATATACATCAAAGCCATAAGCATTATCTCCCCAGCAAGTGAAGCTTCTGGTTCCATACATATAATACTTTCCTTCATACGTTAGAATAAATGGATCTCTGATAATAATTTCTGATGTTTTCATAATCTTCTCCAATATAAAAGTTTCATTTATTGTACAAATTGATTATAGCATCTGCTTTTTCTTCTTTCCTCTCATTCGCAAAAAAAAGATTCTAGAATATTAACATTAATGATTGTATTTATTTCAGGCATCCATTAAAATATTCTTATCATATGGAAACTATAATCAGCCAATCATTGATTAACGGAGGATAAAGCATGAAAACCTATTCCATCCCTTTTTATGACAACTCAAAGAAGAATGAACTCTATTGTTCCTATGTAGAAGGACTTACGTTCCCTCCCCATTTTCATGAACAAGTAGAACTATTATATGTCATCGATGGGGAAATTGAAATTACGATTAATGGTGTAACCGAGAAATTAATAAGCAATGAAACTGCAGTTATTTTCCCTCATAAAATCCACGATTTTAACACTCCGATTGGTTCAAAGGTACATTTAATTATTTTTCCGACCTCATTACTCAATGATTTTTATTCTGTTTTCCATGAAATGCATCCGGTCTTTCCATACCTGAAAAAAGAAGCCGTATCGAAGAAGATCACAGGGAATGTACTGGCACTTTTCGAATTTATCACCACATTAAAAGTGGACAGCGATCAAAGTCGCTATGATTTTACCTTTCAGAACAACAAAGAGTTATGGATGGCAAAAGGCTATTTACAACTGCTGCTCTGTAATGTCTTTCTTTTGATGGATTTAGTAGAGAATAAAAATGCTATAGAGGAGGATAGTGTTCTTAAGTGTATCCGTTATGTAACAGATCACTATCTCGATTCAATTCAATTGGCTGATATATCAAATTACGCAGGAATCAGCCGTGTTCAGGTTTCCCGTATATTCTCGGGAAAAATCGGTTACTCCTTTCCGGAATATTTATATACGTTAAGACTTAATCATGCCGTTCATCTACTGCAAACTTCAGATTTGAGCATTCTCGATATCAGCAATGAATCCGGTTTTGAAGCGATTAGTACCTTTTATTATTATTTTAAAAAGAATTATAAGATTTCCCCGAATGAATACCGCAGGCTTTACCTGATCGGTTAGGCTAAGGAAACACCCTATGCAAATGAATAATATATTGTATTAACATAACTTAATAGCGGCAGACATCTCTCCTTAACTTGGAAAATGCCTGCCGCTACTTTTTATTCTATTTATTTCTGCTTCCTATCCCATGCTTCTAGGTCATAATGATTAGTATACACCTAATTCATAGATGGAATATGTCCAATCGGTTCCACGTTTGATCATCTGCACTTTAATAAATTTTGCAGTTACCGGATCAAACTGATAAACCATAGTTCCGACATGACCATTCGTCTCAGTAATAAGATCGGTATAATTTACTCCATCCATAGAAGTCTGAAGGATATACTCTTTTCCATATGCATTCTCCCAGGTTAGCTCAATGGACGAAAAAGTCTTTGATTCCTGTAAATCAAGTAATACAAAGTGGTCATCCTTTCCTTCCTTTGCCGCCCAACGGGTCGACATTTCACCATCCACTATTTTGTCCGGTGACATTTCATGACTTTCCGAATCGCTTGCCGTAACGATTGCATCCGTAGCAAGACTCTTCTGTGTGGTAGTAAACACAGAGAATTCGTACATGGAATAACCCCAGTCGGTTCCGCGTTTCACACCAACCCACCGAATATAGCGGGCACTGATCACGGGTGAAAAATGAAAAGCATCCTCTTTTTCTCCGCCGATTCCGCCAATACCGTCGGTTTTGTGAACGATTTCAGTAAAGTTTTCACCGTCCTCCGATATTTCAATCCGGTATTCCTTCGCGAAGGCAGCCTCCCAATTGATTGAAATTGCATTGAAGGTAGCGACGTTTCCGAGGTCTACAAGCAGCCATTCATTATCACTTCCGGACTGGGATGCCCATCTGGAACCGATGCTTCCGTCCACTGCATTCTGTGCCACATTCTCACTTTCCTCCGTGGAACTTACCGTTACATTACAGCCTACTGCCAGGTTCCGTTTTAAAAATACCGGTGGTGCGGCAATAAAGTCTTCCTGGCTACCAAAGGTTTTCACAGGTTTTAGAAGATTGTCACCATCACGTACATAGCCTTTCATGGTATACCGGTCTTCTGCATTCCCCTCTGGAACATATATCGAATCCGTTGTAATTCGTAATCTGCCACCGGAAGTAATCTTAGTGCTAATCGGCATTATTTTGGTATCTACCAATTCATTATTCTTGTAAAGCTCTGCGATTAATTCGCCTTTTACATCGGTATTTTCTTTTACATAAATATCAACAAAAAGATTTGCTTCGCCTGTCTGAACATATCCTGCAAGCATTCCGTTGATTTCCATCTGTAAATTCCCGATGGTGAACGCTTTCTTTCCTTCTGTGATTATACTTGGTTCCACATTGAAGCCTTCCATCTCAAACCGAGGTTCGGCACCATTTAAATGCTTCTCTTTAAAATCAAGTGTAATTTCCTTTACTTCACCAGGCATTAATGAGAAATAATTATCCTCATAGAATACCGGAAGTACTCGTTCACCGGTTTCACTGTTCATAACCTTTAGACGTATCATAATTGCGGGTTTATCTGTATTATTCTCCACAAGAATGCGGTAATAATTTGAGGAATCCTTGGTTTCAACAAATTCATACTCAGCAGTAATTTCAGCCTTCGCCATATCAGCCATGGTGGTATAATCCTGATAAGTTACATAATTGTTCCAATAAAAATCCTCTGCAATTACGTCACCCGAAGCATTCTCTACTCTGGTTCTGATCAATTGAACTTTCGTGGAGTTTTCAGCAAAAGCAAGTTCAAACAGCTCTTCCTTCGCTCCTGCCTTCATATCCTTAGTAACATTTTTTGCATATAATAATTTACCATTTAAGTCATAAAGCTCAACAATAGCATTTAAGCCCTTCTGGTCTGTTGCAGACATATTATAGAGTACCATTTGATTGTTCGCTATGTTCCAGATGTAATTGATGGGTTGATTACCGGTTTTAATACCGAAATAGGAACCGTTTACATCATGGAAATAATCATAGGTCTGCCAAATCAGGGAAGGCCAAACCGACTGGCTCATCCACATAAGCATACCATAACTGCCGGTCTCAAAAGTAGCTTCAAATATAGCTTTATGATTCTCATAACCTACCATCTGAGCATTCCTTACAAACTCTTCCAGGTTAGAGTAACTGCCGTAGCTACTACAATCCTGCATATATTGTTTGCCACCGCAATTCCAGAAATCAGCCATATCATGAAGTGACCACATGGAATTTTTCGGAAATTGATATGCTTCCGGGAAAATCGCTTTCATACTTTCTACTACCGGAATATTCGGTAATCCACGTTCACTGGTAATTAATTTCGGTGTTGTGCTCTTGAAATAAAACTTCGGTCCTCGTGCTGAATAGGGACCTCCCGGACCCACCGGATCCCATCTGGAATTCGGGAAGTAGAGTCTCGTTCCGTCCAAATCCGTTGTCATTTTACGGAAACCGTCTTCCAAAGCTCTTTTCTCCGGCCAGGTTTCATTAATACCGCAGTAAAAGGCAAGTGAGGGATGTGAGCGATAATCTTTGACTTTATCTTCTGCATTGGCTAAGAATAAATCAACATCATCCGGTACATGGAGCCAGCCACCGGGCATGAAAAAATCATCCCAGATTAAAATTCCGTATTTATCACAAGCATTGTAGAAGCCGGGATCGTTGGTCTGTCCGCCCCAATTTCGAATCATCGTGAAATTCGCTTCTTTATGTAATCTTATCTTATCATCAAATTCCTCATCACTGACATCCAGGTTGATGTCTTCCATACCCCAGTTACCGCCACGGCATATGATGAGAGCTCCATTACAATATAATGCCAAATTATTTCCATTGATATAACCATTAGGATCTTCTTCATCCCCCGGTTCCATCTGATAGGTGAATTCTCTGACACCAAATTGAAAGCTCTTACTGTCGGATTTTTTTCCATTGATCCATACCGAAACTGTCGCTGAATACAGAGGCTGATCACCATAGGTATTCGGCCACCAGAGTTCGGGATTTTCCATCACTATGGAATCAAATGCTACCTTCTGTGTCTGTCCTGCATCAAGAACGATTTCCTTTTCAAAGGTTAGGTCTGATCTGTCCGAAATCTCTCCTTTTATAACCGCTGTAACAGCTTCACTGTTCGTATTGCTTATTTCCGTCTTTAATGTCAGATTCGCTTTCGAAAGTACCAGAGATCCATCTGCATTTTTATCAAAGGTAGTAACCATCCATGGATCAACAATTTGTGCATCCTTGGAATAGTTAATGAAAACATCATTGTAAATACCGATATTACGTCCACGTACCGTAGGCACCCAGTCCCATCCCGCACTGGCTGTATGGGTAGGTCCATCCGCTCCGATGCTTCCGTCATTTCCGAAAACACCACCCATGGTACCGGGACCATATTCGCCGCTGACATAAGGCGTACCGGGATCGGTATTCTTATAAATCAGAACCGCCAGGTAATTTTGCTTTCCAAAATCCACATACGGTGTAACATCAAATTTGGCTCTGGTGAAGCCACCCAGAATGTTACCTACACGCTGTCCGTTAAAATAAACTTCTGCCTTATAATTGATTGCTTCAAAATTAAGCCAAACCTTTTCTCCCCTTCTGGATTTCGGAATTTCGAAATGATTCCGATACCAGAAGTTAGATTTAAAGAAACTATCGGATACTAAAAACTGTTGATCCCCGTAATTGGGATCTGCTACTGCTCCAGCTTTAATGAAAGAGGTAAGTACCGTACCAGGAACCACAGCCGGCAGCCAGCTCTTAGAATCATAATCCTTCGTGGATATCAGACAACCGACGGTATCCGCCGAATCATCTGCTTTCTCGGGATCTGCATTTAAATTTGCCACAGCATCCACTACGGAAGCTCTCTCAATGGTCCAATTTCCGCCGGTTAAAACTAAAGTTCCATCCTCAGAGGCATCTGGTAATTGATCCACTTCATACTTTAAATCGTTCGTACCGTATACCTCAAATTCACGAACGATGAAGCCTAAATCCTCCTCGGACGCAGTTTCCTTACAAAGCAGACGTACATAGCGGGTTTCTTTTTCATCGAAGATCAATTCTTTCTCTCCGCCGGTTCCATTATCATCTGTTGCTATCGTTTCCCAATTCTTCGTATCCTCGGACACTTGAATTTCGTAGGCTTTTGCAAAGGAACTTCCCCAGAATATTTTTACTGATGAAATTTTGCTTTGTGCTCCTAAATCTACATAAACCCATTCATCTTTATTGCTTTGACTTATCCAGCAGCTGGCGAAATCATCCTCACCATAAGGAATAAGTATTTGATTTCCCTCCGCGTCCAACAGACTCCAATCGGCAAGATGAATTCTGTCCGAACCATTTACTCCGGTGATCTGTAAGCGGTAATAGTTATACTTCTCTGCCGGATTGGTTATTGCATAGGTGTTTGTCTCACCTCTTCCGGAAAAAGTCTGATCGCTTTGCGTATCAATCGTCGTAAAGTTCGAACCGTCATTTGATCCCTGCAGCGTCCATGCTTTCGGATCAGCGCCGGAGGGTGAAAACCAATCCTCCAGGAAGGATGATGTAAGCTGATAGCTCCCAACTGCAACCCTTCTTGGTAAACGGACCTGCACCCATGTTGTCCTGTTGTAGGATTCAAAGCTTGTGCTGCTATCGTAATCAAAAAGCCGTTTTGCGTTGCCGTATCTTGAATCATTTCCATGCTCATGAGAATAACCAAAATTCATCTTTTTCTCATCTTCAATAGCTCCTATGATACCGTCCGTTATTAAATGAGCAGTCTCATTAAAGTTATAAGCACTTGATTGATACGCCGTACGTCGAAAAGTAAGATTTCGAATCTGAGGCTCGGTCACAGTCTTCGCTCTATTAATCATTGGATATAGCACAATGACTAACATTGTCAAAACGGCCAGAGCCACCAGAACGATAGCACCCTTAATTATAACCTTTGTCACGTAATTCCCTCCCTTTCATTCCTGCAATTCATTAACATGAAATTCTTCATTTCATGCATATGATTAATGAGTTTTTAAACCTCTCATTAACATAGGCATACTTTAACGCTACCCCATTGGTTACTTAATAAACACCTAAATTATACCATTCGGTACCGTTATTATCTTCTGAATCATTTCAAAAACTTTACAAAATATTAACATATCGCCATACGATAAATTAATATATTACCAACCGCCAATATCATATCTTGCTGTGAAGGATTATGTCCGTACATAACAAAATCATAAAATTAACCAGGAACAAAAAATGGTTAATTGTACTATAATGATATTGTATTTTCAGAAGTATGAAATTTACAATTGCCAATGATTAGATAATATCATCACAAATCAATGAATGTCTTGTATAGTTCCAACATTTTATTGTGCTAGATTAACATTTAATAAATACTCAAACGTTGAGATCTTTTCATGATAACCAAAGGAATATTTCTAGTTACTTCTAAAAGTTTTTCTGTAATTTCCAGGAGTTGCATTGGTAAGCCTTTTGAATGCCGTTGTAAAGCTGCCTGAATTCGGAAATCCCGTGTCTTCTGCTATCTTTTCAACGGTCAATCCCGTTGATACAAGCATGGCCTTTGCCTGCTCTATTCTTGAACAGGTCAATTTCTCGTTAAAGGACATGGAATAGTATTGATTGATGTTACGTTCCAGTTGACGTATACTGATATGCAGTAGCTCTGCCAATTGCTTTTTTGTCAGACTTACATAATTTTCATTAAAGGCTTCATCAATAAGAACTTTTCTAATATCATCCGATGTCTTTCTTGGTATCTGGTATTGAGCTTCCTTATTATTCGTACAACTTCGGATAAATTCAATGAAAAGGTTCGATATGGTATTACCTACAAAAGTATAGAAGCCGATTCTGGGTGTTATAAATTCTTTATGTAATACCGCAAAATGTTGGCCGCAATTTGTTTGATCCACTCCGTAATAAAACTCCAGCTTCCTCCACAACTCTTGTAGTTTTTCATATTCCAGTATCAAAAATTCTTTTGCTTTTTTATTATGAATGGAATTAAATTCGATATCAAAGCTGATACAATGCTGTGCCATAGCATCCTTTTCGTCAGAAATAATCTCATGATAGATCCCCGGTCCGATTAAAAACAGACTTCCGGAGCATAGCACATACCTTTCATCGCCTGCCTTTAATACACCTCTGCCCTGGGAAATATAATGAAGCTCGTAGCCGGCGTGGCAGTGCGTTGGTGTGTGCCAGAAGTTCGGGTTTTCCTGTGCAAAGAATATATAATTGATAATCATCGTCATTCCGTAAAAGGGAATGGAAATATCTACATTATGAAAGTAATACTTATCATAATCCATACAAGCAGCTCCTTTGTCATTATGCACCCCATTATATCACGCGAAATCATAATGGACAAACCTGTAGTTACATTTCCGGATTTTCCATTTTACTTCGAATATTTAATAATTCATATGATACATCAAGTTTCATGATCATGAGAAATTAAGTTGTAGTAAATAACGACCGTGCTGCGACATCTTCCGAAAAAAGATGTCGCAAAAATCGCTGTTTTTTCTTTTTTGATAGTCTTATGATTGAGGTATCACATCAAAATAGCAACTAGCAATATTGCTACTCCACAGCTATTACTATAATGATGTAGGAATAATGTTGAACAAGATATAAAATGGAGGATTTAATATGGCTGGAAGATATAAAAATGTTTCCGGTGTTCCCTTAGGTGGAATTGGTGCAGGTAAAATTGAGTTTTGTCCGGATGGTATTCTTCGTAATTTTACTACGCATAACAATCTGGATATTCCGATACAGAACATGGAATTAACTAGGGAAGCCAATAAGGAAGGAATCCGTGACAGTTTTTTTGGTGCTTATGTGGAAGGTCATGGCTCCGTATTATTAAAGCAGGATCATTATCATCCTGAAAATGGTCTTAGGGAAGAGCAGATTAACTATACCGGTGAATTTCCTTTTATTAACGTAGCTTACACAACAATAAGCGATGTCAGTCTTTCCATGGAGGCATTTTCCTCCCTGTCTTTGGATGATGACGGTTCCGATGGTTACAAAGACTCTTCTCTCCCTTGTGCCAGCTTTACTTTAAAAGCCGTAAATAATGGCAGTACACCCCGCTATGTTTCACTTTTATTTTCCTTATTCAATCTCATTGGTATGGGCGGATATCCTTTTGCCCCGTTGAAGGATATGAGAAATAATGATGTTGAATATAAAAAAGAAGGAAATAATCATTATCTATATTTTACCCATCTATCTCCAAAGGTAGATAAAAGATTAAATGGTAACTACACCATGCTGCTTCCGGCAAACGACGGAATGGATGTGGGATATGTCATTCATGATACCTATGACGAATTGCCAAGTTATAAAGGATACGGTCTGCAGGATTATTACCGAAAAGAGGGTAAACTTCCTAACACGAAACTGTCCTACAAAAATGGTACCCCATACATACACGGTGCCTTATCCGCCGGAAAAAAATTAAATCCCGGAGAAATCCTTGAGGTGAATTTTATTCTTGCATGGTATTTCCCTGATCGGGTAGCCAATACTTCACCTGATATTATTTATAGGAACTATTATACAAAATTCTTCCGAAGCTCAACGGATGTTGCTGATTATTTCAGCACCAAGAAGGAAGAGTTGTATGCAAGAACGAAGCAATGGCATAACAAGATCAATTCCTCTAATCTTCCGGACTGGTTTAAATTGAAACTGAAAAATGATATTTTCCCTCTCTATTCCAATACGATGTACATCGATGACGGCAGATTTTCCGTAAACGAATCGCCTACAGATATGTATGGCTGCATGGGAACCATAGATCAAAGAGCAGCCTCGAATGCAATCTATACCATGAGCTTTCCTCGCTTGTCAAAATCTGAGCTTACACTATTCAGCGAGCAACAGATTGATGAAAAGCACGAAAACAGATTCGGCAAACATTGGGATACCTTAAAAGGAACCTACAATAAAATCATAGACCGAATCGGAGCCATCCGACATGATATTGGTTATGATGATTTAGAAGGCGGTCTGCTTGGCAAAGAGCACTGGGCTTCTTTACATTGGCCTGATCTTTCTATGGTATATACCCTGCAGATTTACGAGCATTGCACCTGGACCGGTGACGATGAATTTCTGAACTATGCGTATCCAAAGGTTAAGGGAGCTCTTAAATTCTTAAAGGAGCTTGATCAGGATAAGGACGGTCTTCCTGATTTATGGGGACCAGGCTGCAATACTTACGACAATGGTAGCTTCCCTTACTTTGGTATTTCCTCCTTTGTATCCAGTTTATATCTTGCTGCTTTAAAGGCTGCAAAAAATATGGCGGAATGGGTAGGTGATAAAGAAGGCAGTGAGGAATACGAAAAGCATTTTCACCTGGTTCGTAAAGTGGTGGAAGACAGGCTTTGGGATGATAGCTTAGGTTATTATATTTCGTGGGTGGATGAAAACTATAAGAACTGGGAAAATAGCGATCGACCTCATGACAGACAATCCCGTAACAGCATGATTGCCCAGATTGCAGGGCAATGGTTTGCCAATATGCTTGATCTGGGTGATGTTTTAGATAAAAACCGGATAAAATCAAGCTTGCAGAAAATGAGCGAAAAGAATGTCGGTCTGGCACAATACTGCCCTGCCAACGAGGTATCCTCTGATAATAGCGAAGTATCCGATTCCTGGCCATACTATATCGAAACCTATTATGCAGCAAATGCAGTCTACGAAGGAATGATTAACGAAGGCTTACAGGCAATAGAAAATATTCACCAGGCCATTACTGTAGTCGACGGTAGTCCATGGGATGCACATCTTGTATATAGAGATAACGGAAACTCCGGAAGATGCTGGGGCAAATGGTATATGACCAATCCGGCTTCCTGGTTTATGCTCCCCGCCTTAGGCGGTTTCGACTATAATGCCCGCGAGGCAAGACTCATGCTTACTCCAAACGTTCCTGCAAACTGGAAAGAGCTTAAGAACCTCCCGATTTTCATGCCATTATTCTGGGGCAGTGTTTCCGCTGCTAACAACAGTGCAAGCTTTACGGTTGATAAATTAATCAACACCGATAGCCTGAAGGTGAAAACACTGGCTCTCAGAAAAGGAAGCGTCGAGATATTCATTGATAACAGGAAAATAACCTTTGAATTACTTCGCGAGACCACCGATAAGATGTATCTAAAGGTTGACCTTACCTTAATCGGTAACTCTAAGCTATCGGTTAAATACATGTAACATACGTATCATCATCAAGGGCTTTCATTGTTCGCATATTAAGCCCAGTACATTAGTTTTCTAAATAATATGATTTGCGATATCTATATTACCTCTCCATAACATAGATATAAGAGGAGCTCCGGACCTTGTTACAAAGGTTTCAGAGCTCCTCTCCTTTATTTGATTGATTCTTTCAAGGTGCTTTTGACACGTTAACCAATCTTTATTTTTCATGCTTTGACGTTTACAGTACTTAAACAATAAACAGATCCTTTACATTGATACCGTCAACAACGTCCGATCTCAAATACATGATTTCACTTGGTGTTTTCTCACCTGTTACAATGCAGTTATAAAGCCAAATCATAGGATCATGCCCCTGACCGAAGGTATCCTGACCGATGGAGGCATAAATAATGCCTTTTTGAATATATTGATAAATTTCTTTGGTATGTTCAAAACCAACCAGTTTTAATCTATTTATTAATCCAATCTCCTCGATGGCTTTCGCTGCTCCTTCAACACCGCCTCCTAATACACAGATGCCTTGAACCTTCTCATGTGACTCTAAGTATTCCTTCACGGTACCATATACCGAATCTGCGACATCATGGATGATGAGATCATCAACCACCCGGATCTTTTTTAATTTATCTGCAATCTCAAGCATACCTTTTTTTCTGTTCTCGGATACCTCAGATCCTCCTCTAACGATTAGTATATTCCCGCTGTTTCCCATCGCTGTCGCAATTAATTTACCTGCAAGCTTACCTGCTTCGTAATTATTTGGTTCAAAGATAGCCCTTCGGGAGCATTTTTCTGAAAAGTCACAGTTAAAAGCCATTACCAGTATATTTTTATTGTTAGCCGCTTCTACCCATGGAATCATTTCTGACATAAACCCCGGTAATGATATGCCGTCATAGCCCTTTTCGATACAATACTTCATTTTGCTAATCATCCAATCTCCGAGTGACATGCCCTCTGTCCCGGCATAACCGTAGAAATCGACCGTTGTGTTTTTATGTAATAGTTCTTTTTGAGCGTAAATCACACCACGCTGTATAGAATCCCAGAATTCATTGTTGCATAAGCTGAAACATGCCAACTTAAGCGGTTTCGTGCTTACTTTTTCTACCGGCAATACGGATGTATTAAATCGTTTCACCAAGCTTTGTATATTGTAAAGCATGGTATTTAAAGCGGATGCCTGGGTAGTAACCCCTTCCAGACCTGCCAGCACTTCCTCCGTTACCGCAGCCACATCCTGGGTATTTGCAGATATTTCATCCGATGCCCCCTGCAACTCCATACCTTTTTCCTTCGTTTCAATGGTGAAGGTACCAATCAGGTTGATTTCCTTATAGATCACCTTCATGTCCTTGTTAATTATGTCACTCTGCTGTTTGATGCTGTGGAAGGATTCTTTTACCTGACCGAATATCTCCTTGCTTTCATTAAAGTTTTGGATGAAACCACCAATACTGCTGTTTACCGTTTCACTGCTCTTCATTACTTCATTTACGATTTCATCGATTTTTTTCATGCTTTCCTGAGTCTTAGAGGACAGTTCATTAATTTCACCCGAAACAACCGCAAAGCCTTTTCCTGCTTCTCCGGCTCTTGCCGCTTCTATGGTGGCATTGAGCGAAAGCAGTTTTAACTGTTTGCTTACCTGTATAATGAACACACCTATATTACTGATTTTACCGATCTTTGTATTTAATTCATGCATGAATTTATTGGTATTGTCCAGGTTATCAGACATGGTATTTAATTGGTCGTAAAACAAATCCAAGTTTCTGGTTCCGGTCTCCGTGATTAAAACGGTTCCTTCAATATATTCTTCTATCGTTTTGATACTGTCTGTGATTTTTGTGATAAGCGAATTGGTATTTTCCACTCCGGTAATCGTATCCTTTACTAAAAGTAACTGCTGCTGCGCCTTTTCTGCTACGTTACTCATGCTGGCAGCTATTTGCTCATTACCTTTATTATTCATATCGATACTGGATGAAACCTGATCAATTGCATCTGAAAGTGTGACAATGTTATTCTTGGTAAGTTCGATAAAACTCAAGAAATTTGATTTCATTTCATTTAAGGCTAAGGTTAAATTTTCCAGGCCCCTTGTTTTATCGAGTACGATATTACTAATATTTAAATTACCCTGAGCAATGAGTTGTGCCTTCTTATCTACCACTGCTAGGGACGAGAAAAAGATGCATATATTTACGGACAAAACACTGAGAGGAATGAATAGTACCAACAAAAGGATGCGTATGGTAGTCGCTGATTTGCCCTCAAACAGAAAGAAGGATAGAACCAGAAATACTAAAACTACAGCAAGTAAAAAAAATGTAATTCCTAAAATAAATACTTTGGTTGTATTACGAACAAATCTTGACCCTTTTTCTTCCAAGTGTTCTGACATATCAATTTCCTCCTAAGTAATATTAGTAGTATTATATACCTATTTTTGACTATAATCAACAATTATACTAAATTATATGTAAATTATGGCAACAAATTGCACAATAATTATAGGTTGATTTTTAAAATATTTAGTCATATATTAAAATATTTTAAGTATTTTTGTCAGAATTTCTTTTTATTAATCTATTAAATTATTCCTATGGTCGTTATAGTACATCCTTCTCTGGCTTATTTTAGAAAATTAACTGCGAAAAACATACCTTGATTCAGCTTAAAAATCCTCAACCTGCATTTCAACAGACAGAGGATTTTCATTGATAGACATTCTTCTGTAATTAACTAACTAAGACCATTTCACTATCATTTTCACTTTCACCCATGGAACCAAACAGAACCATGTAATAGAGTCTTGTATCATTGAATACATAAAATTCAATTTTGCGTTCGTCAATTTCATTCACTTTATAATAAAAAACGGGTTGCCCGATTTCATCTGCAATTTTAACCATATCCTTTATTGAAGTTACGGTTATAACCATAGAAGCCTGATAGGGTATGGAATTTTTGAGCTGAGCCAGACGGTTACCGTATTCTTTAAAAATTCCCGATACCAGTTTGTCAAACGGATCCAATTCTGTTTTTTGCTTTGTACGAAACAGCATAAATAACAAGAGAGAAATTAATACTACGGTACAGGAAGCAAGTGCGATTAAGGTATTTGTTCTAATTGACTTATCAACCATTTCCTTTTCAATGGAATCGACCGCATTAATATTATTTAATGAAGTAATCTCAAAAGCATTTTTATCCAATGGTATTCGTAATTGCGGTGAAAACTCCTTTGTTACCGTATTACCATCGTATAGGATCGTTATGGTTCCCACCATATCGATGATCAATTCACTGGAAGCATTGATATATAAATCCTGGTATATTGATTTAACAAAGGAGGCATATTCTATAAAATCAATTTTTATAGTATCCTTGATATCCAATTCTTTTACATTGGTCTCATTCTTGCTGGCCGTGATTACTTCTTCCCTTTTGTTCCAGAGTATTTTATCTTCGTCATCGATTTCAACAGTTGACATAACCGATGTATTAATTGTATAGGTATATTGGATATCCACGGGCTGCTCCGAACTAAATCTATTCTTATATTGAATATCTATATAATCGGTATATGGCAGCATATACATTTTTGAACTCTCCAGATACTCTGCATCACCATAAATCGAATTCGGAAGGACATAAACCTGATAATCAAATCCTGATTCATAGCTGTAATCAAATATTTTATTCATTATATATTCGTCCTTCTTAATAAAGCCTGTATATATTATAGATCCCATCATAAGAAGGAATGATAGTATTAAGATACCTATCATACTGTTTCGTATATATTTATTGATATAAGCCAACTCTACTCCTCTTTTCTCCATTAATTATGAAATAGCTAATTGTGTTCTTATCCACAAGGGTAATTTACCGATTTTTGGAATGGTAAACATTAAAACTCCCCGAACCTGTTCCGGTGATACAGGATCATCTTCCAGGGAATTGGCATCCCCCTTCGTAATAAAATATGTCTTATCTTCCTCCGTATAGATATCTACAATTCTGTGAGTAATAAAGCATTTGCCATCCCAGTATTTAATAATATCCCCGGTTTTAAGCGACTGCGTATCTACTTTCTTTATTATGACAACATCACCCGGATCAATACCTGGTTGCATGCTTTTTGTTATAACCAAAGAGGGGGATACCGGAAAAAGTCCCACAGAAAACCACACCATAATAACAGAGAAAGCAGCAATTACAATCCAGCTATAAGGGTTACTTCCCTGATATTCATGCGGTTTTATTACCTTCGTTTGTTTATGGTAGGCATTCATAATAATATCAAGGCTTAGCACCGGAAATGAGATGCCAAGGACCGACGTAGTCAACCATGATAAGTTCGGCAATGGATTCATAAACCAAATTGGTGCCTGCGTAACAAGTACATAGATTATGGATGGCATCGGACCAGCTAAATAGGATACATAAGTCAGGTAGGAATTAAGTGCCAGTGATACAAATACCCTTGATGTAAAAAACACCAAAAAATCCTTAGGCTTATCCATAGAAAATAACGGATTCCAATTGATACTGATAAACGTATAAAGTAACACAAGTGAGATTCCAACCAATAAAGCAAATCTTTTTTGAACCATATTAATTACATAGCTACGTATCCACTCTTTGCAGACGAGTACCGTTCCGTAAAGGAATATACTTTTTATTATGCTAATCGCCGAATTATCATAGGGGGAATTACCGAAACCATCGATGAATCCCAAAACAAAATATGTAAACAGGTATAGGCAAGCAGATACAAAAACCCATAATATAATAAAATGCTGAAGGCTCAATTTTGCTTTAGCCCTTGGTCGATCAATTGTTAGCAAATATATAGTCATGGTTAAATAAAACAAAGCCGTTATCAATGCTCGCCAAAATGGCGGGATTTGTATACTTGTCCGGTATAACAGACTGTCGGTTATCTGAAACAACAAAACCATACTCATTAACCGTAGTACCTTTTTTTCGCTTATAAACATTCGTATCACCAGATTACCTTTCGATTACCAGTTTGTTCAACATATCATTTGTCTCGTAAACTGAACTAAGAGCGGTATCTTTGGTGATGATGCCCTTGTGAAACAGACGTGCGATAGATTTATTAAAGGTAGTCATTCCCAGATTTATACTATTTTCAATTACTGTCGGTATCTGAGAGAGCTTGTTTTCCCTAATTAAATTTGATACTGCCGTTGTTTGCAGTAAAATCTCAAAAGCCGGAATTGTTGAATTGACTGTGGTCGGAAGTAATTTCTGCGAAAGGATTCCCTTAAGGCAATTCGCTATCTGTAACCTGTTCCAATTTGAATTTACATTATCAGAACTATTCATTAAAAGCTGTAAGGTATCAGAAACATCCTTTGTGTTCATTACAGCGATCACTAACTTTCCGGATTGTGCTATATCCAAAACCTTATTGATGCATTTCACACTTTTTAATTCACTGATATAGATAACATCCGCATCCTGGTATACAGCAGCCTCAAGCCCGGCTTCAAAGCTTTTCACATCTAGCCCGACTTCTTTTTGGCTAATAATACATTGATCGTGCTTAAACAAAAACTCGATCGGATTTTCTATTGTAATGATATGACCATTATGAGTCTGTCTTATCTGGTCTACGATGAAAGTGGCTGTGCTCGTCCTACCGCTTGAGGATAAACCATTGATAATAACCAAACCGGATTTTAAGTTACTCAGTGTATAAATACAATTTGGTAAATTGAGCATTTCTTTTGACTGAACATAGAGAGAACCTATTTTTATAATGATAGAGTATGATCCTCTCTGTCTATAAATATTAACTCTGAATCTGTTCGTCTTTTCTATCGAATATGTAAAATCACAGGAGCCCTTTTCACTCAGAATATTGGAATTTTCTTTACTGACAAACCATTCAATTAATTCCTCCATCCTTTGTTTATTCACTTTATCATAATCGGTATATTTCATATTACCGTTTATCCTCATCGCCGGTGGAACTCCCGAAATAAGGTGTAGGCTGGAAGCGTTCTCCTTCATTGCGTATAACAACATATTATCTAACCACTTTTTGTCCAATCGAACCATCCTTTCATGTTATGAAACAAAAGCTTTAAAAAGCCCTTGCATAAGGCGATGATTTTCACCATTTGCAGATTATATGATTTTATCTGTAGCCTATTTTTTACATATTATACCATCATTATGCTTATTTGTAAATATTTTACTAGTAAATTTTGTAAAAATTAATTGTTAATTTTTGGGAATTATGTATTGACTTTTTAGGACAAGTTCGTTATTATAATCACTGTAAATATTTTACATGTCAAAAGCAAACTTACTGAAAAGTAAGGACGCAAAGCTTGAGTCTACGATGATTTATCATTAAGATCGTTCAGCTGCCAAATATGCTATTTCTTTGGCAGCTTTTTGACTGCCAAAATATCAAAGAAATTTCTCATTTACTATCAATCCTTCTTTCGCAATCGCTAACTAATTTCACTCTTTCTATATAAAGAAGCCCTGCCCACTAATTCGTATTTCGTAGGTAGGGCTTCTTTTCTTATGTTATTACACTAGATATTCTCTTGCATGTAGATAGAGGGTAACCCCTGGGGGTTATCAAAGGATCTATAAAACGGTGAATTAACGATCTCGCCATCCGTCATAAGCAAAGGAAATTGCTTCATCATTTTAGTATACTCACTGGCTGTAATGGAAGAAGCATCATAAGCATGTACATATAATATTTTCATATGAAAATCATATTCATTTTGCAATGTACTCAAAAAGTCATTCATACAAATATTTTCCTGATGTACCCAAATATGGATGGAATCACTCTCATTCAAACTGGTTTTCAGATCATTTAAAATCGATAAGGATAGCTTATCCATTGTGGTACATTCGTTCCGGTTGATCGAAAAAATATGTAGATATCTATTAATATCATCTTCCGTACAATTTCGCTTCATCAGATCCGACAATAAGTTAGGATTAATCTGATGATCAATGATAATACAATGTCTTTTCTTATGTATTCCTGCCAATAGATAGGTTATAAAATGCTGATAATAAGCATTAATATCATCGTATAAATATACCACTTTCCCTCGATCAGAGGAATTAAAATAACTCTCGATTACATATGGATATGATAAAATATTAGAATACTCAGTATTATCAAAAAAGGATAGATTAAGATCCTTTTTATAAAATTTTAAAGGATTAAATTCCAGAACAAATGCAATATTTTTAGCCACATCCGTACTGGGATTACGCTTTCCTCTTTCAATCTGTGAATAGTAGGACCTTTCAATAAAACATCGGGATGCAACCTGCTGCTGAGTCATGTGCTTAATTTTACGTAGTTGTATTAACCATTCCCTCATCAGACCTCTCCCCAATCTTATAGTTGCCTGTATATAATAAGTACATAAGGTAAGGTGTTGCCACTATATATATCATTATATCAAAATAATATAAAGAAAACCAAGGCTAAAAATGGTAAAATGTTAAAATTTACCATTAAAGCCCGGATTATACTTTATTTATATTGATTGGCTTCCTATGTACGTGCAAATATATCTTCTAACGATATAACCCCGGTATTATCCCCTACCATAACCCATACTTTTACTTATTATTCCTCGTAAGTCCATAATACCTATTAAACAGTATATTTAATTTTTGGCTGATCGTGATTGTCTGATCAGAACTGCAACCATATATTTCTACCGTTAAATCCAATAATTTTTTGTAATGCTCAATTTCTTCCATTAATCCTTTTCTCTTCATGTGCATTTACATATACTCCTTATGTTAATTAAAAATAAACTCAAAAAAGTATTGCATCCACCAATGAACAAAAACTCTAAAAATTGAATATATATTAATCAGTCCACGGTGTAAATAATACAATAAGAAATATATCATGTATTGGCAACATTAGGATAGTGGCTAAAAGACACATAAGAAAAGAGCGGTCTCATATAAGGCCGCTTTATGCATAACAGGATACGATTAGTTTATTTGCTTATAAATTGATTGTGGCATACTGTATGGTTTTACGATTAATACCCATATATCTGTTGCTTCCTATAAAAAGTCCTTTACATAGCGATCGTTCCATAGCTGTACTTCAATATATCTGTTTTTTCGATTTAGATCATCTAAAAACATATGTATTTCTGATGAAGTCTCAGATATAAAATTAATTAATGTTTCTTTATTAAAAGGATTTTTTCTATCTTCTGAATCCATCCTGGACATGCTGTCACCAAAGGTAAAGCTGATGTCGGTAACATCTATTAGGTCTAGTAGTATTCTCGTCGTTATGCAATCTTCATACCAATTATTTAGATAGTTGCTTTCGCCTAGGACAAAGTAAAGAGGATGTTCATTTTGTGGCTTGCCCCCTAATGCTAAAAATGAATCGTATAACCATTCTTCGGTACGTAATCTTTTTTTATAATAACCATCAAAATCATCATCACCGAATCTGCTAAAAGAAGTAAAAACATCCCTTCTATAACAAGATAACTCTTTTGCCATAATATAAGCATCATTCATCGGAAGTCGTGTTATACTGCTCAATCGAGAACATCGTTTATCACAATAATTTGTTATGTATAAATCCACTGCCATACCTGCACCTCCACATAGTATCCAAATTAAATATTCACATCAGAAGCCAATTTCAGTCTTCCTCTAATACCCATTATATTTTTATCTGATATGCCTAAACATACTTAATTTCGGTTGTTCTGATAAGTAACATAAATATGACCTATACTAAATATAACTCCAATAATTAACAAAAGATAATGCTGCCGAATATAACCATTGAATATAAAAATGATACTTGGAATGACCGCCAGCGCAATAGCATAGCTTTTCTTTGCCCTCTCAAAATATAAGCCCCAAAATATAAAATATAATAAAAGTAACACCGAACTACTAATAATCCAAAGTGTATAGTCCTCCTTCGTTCGAAATCCAAACTCCAAAATGCCAATATTAAAACACATTAGAAACATGGAGCCATATCTTCCGATCTGCTCCATAAAGTTCATTCCTTTATTGTGGCATTGATTTACCATTTCTTTGCTTCGAGAAGCATATATCATATTCGGTAATAACATTAAAACAAGGATAATTAATCCAATTATATTGATCCAATCCAACTCAACACCAACCTCTTCTTTGATTACCAACATATATTAAAATTGATATAACACACGCTCTGTGTATTCTAACATCATTGTCGCCTTTTAATCCTTATCGTTTTCATGATTCAAGATTTTTTCAGCAAAAATGATTTGATCCATATTGGGTTCACCACCATCTTCGACCTCCCAACATAGTGCCATTGCCGTTTCAATAAATAAGCACTGTCTGATTACCTGATCCGGAATAGGAAGCATAGATTCAAGGAAATGAATGATGTGGTTAATTTTATGATAAAACCCTTCGGTTATCTCATCCTCATATTCGTTTAAAATGAAGCGTGGCACATCAAATATAGGGTCTCCAATCACTCCTTTCGGATCAATAATGGTATAGGTATTATCTCTGCCTAATAAGATATTGTCGTGATGGAGATCCCCGTGCAGTAGCATCTTTCGCGGATATTTCACACAAAGCAAGTTGCAAAGAGCTTCAGCCTTCTTCATATACAGATATAATTCTTTCTTGTCCTGTCGGTTGCTCATATACTTAGTAATTCTGCTGACCCAATCCATATAGGAAGGGTATATTCTACCATCTTCCGGTGCTATATGCAGATCTTTATGTAAGGAACAAAAGACCGAAAGTCTTTGATCCAGCGAAGCTTCCGCACGAAGCTGTGTTCCGGGTGAAATGAGCTCCTCGATAATTACTCCGTTATCAATATCCGCAGCATAAACCTTACAAAACCCCTTATCTTTATATTCAAGTAAAGTATGGTATTCTGTAAAGGTTTCTCTGCAGGGATTTCCGATTTTTAACACAGATGCACCGTAATCCTCAGAATAACACGTAAAATTACAATTAACAGAATAATAATCTATCAACCTGATGGAGCTTAACCTCCATTTTTTTGTATAGAATGCAATATCCTTGATTACCTTATGATAGAAGTTCTCCCCAAAATGACTTATAATTCTTTCTGTTTCCTGATTACTAAAACCAAAATCACTGTTCATATCTCACCTCATAAATTACATAGCACTTATTAATCCTCTATAACTTCCTATATTCATTTTAACTCTTTCACCATTATTTCACCGCATAAATCGTAAATTCACCGGGATACTGCTTATCGTTCCAGTTCGGATCTTCATGAAACTCTTTGAGATTCAACCTTTATGTCTCCCTTTAAAATATCTGATGATTTCTGTAATCATATGGATAATATGGGTTAACTATACCATAGAAGTGTGAGTGTTACAATCCCTACCCGTTTACCTTCCAGTTGATCATGTCTACCAATGACCAAGCATGATGGTTAGCCCATATGGCGGACTACTTATTATCTTTCATTTTTCTAATGCCGTATTAACTGGAAAAGGGATACTTGACTATTCAAGTATCCTCTTTTTCCTCACACGAATTAAGTTAGCTTATGCATAAACAACCCGCTTCTTTCGATATAATAAAATCCCCATGACAATTAGCTGCATTACTACCAAACCGACAATGATGGATATCCACCACTGTACGGAAATACCTTCCGGCTCCTCTGCCTGACCGCTTGAAGGTATTATTTTTGTCTTTATTTCCACTTCCTTTTGATAGGAATTACCCTCTTCATCCTCATAGCTTACGGTTACAAAGCCCACTACCAGTCCGTATTTATCACTTTCATTGATCGAAGAATCTGTAGTCATTTTATTGGCTATGATAGCTTCGATTTCCGCCTCCGCTGATGCACCCGGTTCAATATCGCCAAGAAAAACGGTTCCCGAGGGTAATACTCCAGGTAGATGTAAAGCACACATCACATTTTTTAGCTTTGTACTTCCGGTATTAAAAACCGGCACCTTCACCGTCTCGGTCTTTCCGGATTCCACCTCCGTTTTCATATTCGGTTTATCTACCTGTATTCCCATGGGCCGACTAAGTGTAAGATATAAACTCTCAGAAGCTATAATCGGGGAAGCCTTATCATCCAATCCCTCCATATTAAGAAGAACCTTTTGTATTGTGGAGGATACTTCACCGGCAGCTTTCATCTGAAATGTAATTTCCTTCGTTGCACCAGCGGCTATTCGATCAACAAAGATAGAGGTGTTGCTGTTTAGAGGAAGCAGGTCATTGCTTTCACTGCTATATTTTATTACAAAATCCCTGATGGACGAGGCAATACCGGTATTATGAAGAGTTACCCGAAAGGTAATCACGTCTCCCGTCTGAGCGTCGAATGGATTAATTTCACAGCTTTCTATAATTAATTTGGGTGGAAATTCAATGGGTGTCTCGACTTCTTCTTCCTTTTCACCCGGATCTTTACCATCCTTTATCTCAATATATAGAGAAAAGTTCTGTTCTTTCCACTCCGACCCCGATTGATATTTTATGTTTACCGTGACCGGATACACTCCATTCCAACGATTTTTCATTAAATCCAATGAAAATTTCACAAGATAGACCGATACCTTTTCTCCCTCCTTGGTTGTGCTTTGACTTAGTTTAAATTTCTTTTCATAATTTTTGAAAAAAAATGCTTCCTTTAAGCTCTCAGAAAGTCCTACGGATGCAGTGATTTCCTGATGATTGATGCTGCCATCCCCCCGTAATATCAGCGGCAGGACGATGGTTGCTTTATTCTTATTGATTAACGGCTCATATCCTGTTTCATAGGAATTCATCATACCGGAAAAGGTGTGCTTTGTATCAAGCTCGAGGAAATTTGGCAGCTGTGATTCCGGTTCCTCTATCGGGGAAGGGCATAGAGTGATGTAAATATATTCCGTCTCATTAAATTCATTCCCCTCCCGATCCTCATAGGTAATCGATACAAAAATTTTTTGCCAAAGATTCGTTATGTGTTTGGCAGCCGCAAGTTCCATCGTAACCTTTTTGGTTATTCCAGCAGGAATTTCATCAAGATAAATCGTTCCGGTATGATTACGTGGAATCAGAACACCTTCCGCATTTTCATATCTGATTTTGACATTCTTAATGTCATCCTTGGCGCCAGTATTCTTTAAATCCACCTGAACCAAAAAGTCATCTCCCGGATATATGAGCTCCGGATTAATCGAGCTGCTCACCATCCGTATATTTACGTTCTTATCAGGTTCCTCGGGAGCTTCATTCCCATCCTTACCGTCGGAGATCGTTATGTATACCGGAAACTGCTGTTCTTTTGTGGTGTAGTTAAAACTTTCCGTCGTAACATCATAAGAATTGTATTGTATCTTCACCATAATCGGGTAAATTCCGTTGATCCGGTCATCTTTTAAATCAAGTTCGAATTCCACCGGATAAACCTCCAACTTTTCCTCCTCAAAGGTAAAGGTTTTCACCGGAAATTTTTTTTGATACTGCTTAATGATAAAGGGTGAGTCTGAAAGAGTTCCATAATCGATGGTGGCTGTTATCATTGCGTTTTCCACATACTCTGATCCCGTATGGATGAGGGGTAGGACAATCCTTACTTTCCCGTCACTCACCGTTGGCACATAGCCCTCCTGATAGGTCATATCCATATTGGGGTAGAGATGCCCAGCATCTATGTTAAAGCCATTTGTTACTGCATAGACGCTTAGGTTTAATGGATGAAAAAAGGATATCAGTACACATAATACCAATCCCAACATTAGCTTTCTTAAAGTTTTTTTTCTTCTAAATAAGCGTCTCTCCTTATCCGACCGCATTGTTATCTTCATTTACCATAACCTCCTTAAGAACTCCTGCATCCATCTCAAATACGCTGTCACATAAAATGCTGATGTCCTCAGCGTTGTGACTGGCAAGAAAAATGGTTTTCCCCTGTTTCTTCAAATCCAGGATGATACCTCGGATATGGGAAAGACCGTGCTTATCCAGCCCATTGAAGGGTTCATCTAATATAAGCACCTTGGGATCCTCCATGATAGCCTGAGCAATACCAAGTCGCTGACGCATTCCCAGGGAATACTTGCTTACATGCTTTTTGAGTTTTGGATCCAGACCAACCTTCTCAAGAACTTTAACAATCTCCTCCTTGCCGATTTTGCGACGTAAGTCGGCAAGTATCTGAAGGTTTCGAAAACCGGTACAGTGTGGCAGAAATCCGGGCGTCTCGATGATAATCCCCATGTCTTCCGGAAAATCAACCTCCCTGCCAATTATTTTATGATAAACTTCAATTTTCCCTTTATCCGGTCGGATAAATCCGCAGATGCATTTAAACAGTACTGTTTTACCCGAGCCGTTGTTACCGACGATTCCATACACCTTTCCTGCCAGAAATTGATGTGTTATATCCTTTAATACCTGCTCGTCACCAAAATATTTACTTACCCCATCAATATTTATCACTACTTCTGACATTATTATTCTTCCTCCGTTCCCAAGAAATGAAAGCTATACCGTCTCATTTTCCTTATAATCGCTAAAATGAACATCATAATGGCTATACTAAATATGAGGTAAGTGTCCTGTAGCCTTGGTAACAGATCAAAACCGAAATTATGCCAATAATAAGTAACCTGCCTGACCGGTGAAATCCACCCACATAAGATTTTAGCTCTGTAGAATTCCTTTTCTGACAATTGAAAGACCTTACCAATCCACTCGGGGTTTAACAAAATACCAAAAAGATGAAAGGCAAATGGTGACATGATACCAAGTAATTGCCCCTTCCAAATCGTAACCAGAAACATGATCAGTACAGCTAATAGAACATAGAGCAAGAGCAGGAAAAAGATCGTCACCGCACACGCATAAGGTTTTGACATCTCAAAAGTTTTTAAGGTGACAGGAATAGACAATTTTCCTCCATAATCCGAGTAGACTAACAAAGCAGCCGTCGGACTCCAGACATTACCCGAAAATGCATTTTTTGAACACAGTAGGATTGTTATAATCAAAATGAACATTGTATAGATAAAAGTCGAACAAATCATGTATAACAGCTGCCCCATTACCCAGGTCCTGACCCGGATTCGAATCAGATAGTAAGGTACCGACGAACTTAGAAACGGCATATCGGCAAAGAGAAGACTTGCCACCATGGCACACAAAAGAATTGAAGTACCATCTCCAAAAACCCAGATGAAAGGTTCAAACATCTGAATGGTGGTGCCATTTTCTGCGCTAAAGGCCATAACTTTTTCTGTCAGCAAAAAGCTGATCACGGCAGCCAGTAGAAAAGCCATCAAAATCCTTTTGTTATTACGCCACCGGCTGAAATGATATACACATACCTGCCACACCTGCAGTACTACTTTGTTCTTCACTCGATTTTTTTCCATATAGCTATACCCTCCAGCAGCATTATAATCATGCATAATTCCAGCAACAACAGAAAAATCACAGTCGGATTATCTGAAAAATAATGTTCATGTAACATCCACTCCTTGGGATTTAATACATATATGTTCGGAAAATATCTGGTAATCAAAATGATCAGCAGATAATTGATAAGGAAAGGTCCTCCGTAAGCCATATAAGTACTCATCTGAGCTGTCCCAAGCAATGCACCAAGACTTGCAAATAGGATTCCCAGCATAGAGGACAGGAAAGCCGACTGTACAAACTGAATGAAAAGTTTCCCGGTTTCTTCTGCGGCTTTTAATTCCATCGGACTATAAATTAAAGCAAATATCCCTGTGATTATGATGAGCCCAAATAAAATCCCTGCTCCTCCACAGATCCCCGTGGCGATTACTTTAGAAATCACATAATTTTTGCGGCTGGTTCTGATTAAACATATCTTATTAAATCTGGACCGGTATTCCTCTAAAAACATCCCGCTTAAGGGAAGCGTACTTAAGATCGGTATGGCGATGTTCGCCGCTTCGGACTTTAATGACTCTAACACCATACTAAAATGATAGCCGGCAGCGATTCCCGCGCTCCTCATTTCATCGGTAATAGCAAGCTTATCCCAGGCACCGAGTATGATCACCAGGATGGTTCCAAACATACTGATCAAAATACCAAAGGATGAGAAGCCTCTTTCAAAGTCTGAACTCAGATTTTTCAAAAAATTATTCTTCATTAATAACCCAAGCTCCTGTTCAAAATACTGCCATCTATGGCATTAATCGTTAGAATACTCATAAGCCCATAGTCATTGCATAGGAAGTCCCATGCCGGCACCATAGTAAAGGAAGACTGACTTTCATTATCCCTCACTCTCATGTAACCAAAACGAATCTGTGGGATATGAACTTTTAATACCTCCTCCTGATCCGCATATTTTAGAAGAATTTGATTTTTAAAGATATCTATGACGTCACTGTAGGATAACAGACTTATATTTTCTGCTGCCCTTTCCCCAAGCTCCAGCGGTGAAGTCCAGATAAAATTCTCGATTCCGACATTGGAGACAGTAAATTCCATTCTTTCATAATCGTAGGGGAAGGTATCCAGACATCCCAGTTCATCATCAAACATATACATATCCACCGTTTCCGGTATTCCCTCTATGGTTCTGCTGAATTTGATACGGTATCCCAAATAAGCTGTGATACCAGCAGAAGGATAGCCGTCAGCAAGAGGTTCTACGGAATAAAGGATATACTCTTTATCCTTACCAAGCTTTTCTACGATATTCTGGCACAGTTGCACTGCTTCTTCTTCGCTATAATCGCAATTTATAGGCATATTTGCAGCCTCTACCCCATCCTCGGAGATAATATCATTTTTGGAATAGCACAAAAATCCCTCCGGTTTATCAATCATAAAGCTACAACTATTATAGGAACTTCCCTTTTGGATATTAAAATGACCCTTATTACCGTTGATATCGCCATAAGCCATGAAACTCTGACTCCCATAGGTCTCATCTAGCTCTGAAAACTTGTATTCTGTAATGGGTTCTAGTATAACCGTGTCCGGTGCAGTTTCCAGCAGTGATTGTAATTCACTGATATAGGGTTCTAACTTACGGCTAAATAACTCTTTATTTTCAGCATCCTCATTCTCCAAAGCCTTCTGAGCCTTTGCAATCTCCTGTAATAATTCATCCTTGGAATAGTCTCTATAAGTTCGTTCCGGGTAAATTTCACTGTCAGCGAAGAAAAGTTTACTTAATTTTTCTATATCAGCATCCACAAAATCAATTCTATTCAAATGAACCACCGGTACTTTGGTAACCTCCGGTACATAAACCTCCGAATCTACGAGGATTTCTACATTTTTGTTATTGGTTTGTAACTCAAAGGCATCCTGGTCCGGCACACCTAAGGTATCCTTTAAGTTCGTTTCAGAATTTTCTGCTTCCTGCTGGCTATTTTGGATTACTTCCTCCAAATTTCCTTTTTGCTTGATAATCTCTTCCTCCGGTGTGGCCTGACAGGCAGAAAGACTAAAGACAGCTGCTGTCACAAATAATAATTTTGCATATAATTTTTTCCTCATTATGATAACTCCCTTCTTCTATAAACAATTATGAACTGCCCCCTGCGATCAATATCGCTGGTTTCTTACTTCACTAATCATATCAGTCACTTGCATCATAGTTACATCAAATAAGGATGAAATTATAACTTTTCTATATGAAAATTTACTTATTCGATACAGCAATAGGACAATACCATCCCAACCTAGGAACTCCATAATCATGCATCAATATACGAATCAACTTGATCGATAATTCTAAACGTTAGTATTAATCGTAATTTATACGCATCAATTTCTTTAGGACAAAAAAGTGCCCCTACAATGAAAAATTTTGACTGTAGCAGCACCTTATATATCCTTATTCGATTGTCCGTCTGATTCCATACTTTGATTCATAATCTCGACTATTACAGAACTATTTGATTATACCACTTAACTAACGATAGGAAAGCGTATTAGCTCTGCGTACAATTAATGCAGAATATGCGTTCGCAATTAACCTTTAATAGCCGTATTGAAAGTTAAAATTATCTTTGTACATATAAAACAGACATTGTATCTGTTTCTCTCCTTCTTTTATTGTGATCGGGATGAAAACACGTAAATCATAACCTAAATATTTAGGCAACTCGTCAGCCTTCTCTGAATGATCCATCTCGAATTCAAGTCCTAAATAATTACCTAGCTTTTGTATCATAATTTCAGTTACATTAATGTCTGCTTCATTAACATCCATTCTCATGTGTTCTTTCGATATTATGTTCATTATTTTCCCGCTTTCATCATCCAAATGAACGATATAGGTTCCATTTCCATACCATATTGTGACCACCCAAAGAATCATTGATTTTGACGGATCATCCGAGCTGATATAAAATAGAGGTTCTGCGCTCGGCATTGCTTCCTTGATATCCTCGGATAAGGCACTTATAATTCCGGATGCTTCCAAAGTATTGATTTCTGACATACAAGTCTGTATCGCTTCCTCCTGCGTCATTTCCTTTCCTTGGTTGATTAAGACTACATTTGATTCTTTATCGGAATTGATCATTAAATCTACTTTTTCCAGCATGGTCATCTTCCGGTTGATTTCAACATTCATAGCGTCCAGAGGTTCTAAGCTCACGATCCCTGACATTTTCATATCCCTCCAACTTGAGATACTGGAAGGAAGAACAAAACAAAAATAGCCTAAGGAGAGGGTAAGCATTGTCATCAAGATATATTTGTATGCCTTATTCATATACTTCCTCCTTCTGCGAAGAATAAATGAACCGTTGTACCCTTACCCATCTCACTATCAAAGGTCATCGTAGCGTTATGCCGCCTTATAATCTCATCACAAATAGCAAGTCCGAGTCCTGCTCCCCCCTGCTCTCTCGCCCTCGATTTATCTACCATATAAAAGGCTTCTATTATCTTTTGCAGTTCTTCTTTCGGAATACCTTTACCATTATCTCTTATGTAGATACTATATCCTCTGTTCTCTTTCCTGCCTACAAGAAGGATGGTTCCGGAACCGTTCATTGCTTTCCTGGCATTATCAATCAGGTTGATTAATACAGTTTTTATTAAATCTGGTTCTAAGTTTAACCAGGAGTCATCGGCTTCCAGTTTTAAAACGATATTTTCTTTTTGTAATACCGGATACACCAACCCTTTCACATCCCCAAACAGTCTTTTTACATATACTTTTTTTAAAGTAAGCTCCTGCTTACGCATTACGATTAATTCCAAAAGCTTAAGGGAAAGAGCTTCCAAACGAATTCCCTCATTGAATATATAATTCGCTGACATTACCGTAAGCTCGGGGGTTAATCGATTGGATCGTAGGATATCCGCATAACCGATAATCGAGGTCAAGGGTGTTTTTAATTCATGAGCAAAACTTCCGATAAAATCCTCCTGCCTTCGGGTCATATCCTCTAGTTCATTTATTTTTTTCTCCAAACTATCTGTCATATGATTAAAATCCTGTGCCAGCTTACCGATTTCATCCTGGCTGCGTGTCTTCACCCTGTCGTGAATGTTTCCCCTGGATATTTTATGGGCAACTCTTGAGACCTTCTTAATCGGATATGTGATCCAAAGAGACAAAAAATAACTGATGATACCGTTTATAACGATTAATCCAACTAACAGACGCTTGTAGATGTCGTATTGCTTTTCCCGCTGTTGATATATGGAGTCGATATTACGAAAGCTTTCCAGATAAATGCTCTGATCTGCGACACCAATCATACAGGCAGTCTGCAAATAATGCTTCTCTTGATTCGACTGCAGCATATGACCACGTGTATTTGCGGTGATATCCTTTAACAGCTGGTTTTGCACAGGGATACTCTCACTTTGATAGATTACCTTTTCGTCCTGATCGCTGATTCGAACTATTATATGCTCTTTACCAATGCGATTAATGATAGAACTGGAAATTTCTGATATTACATTATCCTCAATCTTACTGGTTTCCGTTATATTTGTCAGAGCAGTTGCAAGCGATATCTGAAGAAGCTTATTTTCTTCCTTCGCGCTTTTTACCTCCTGCTCATAAGCTGCCTCAAATAAGGACGAAATTAAAAGATAACCTCCAATACTAAAGGTTATCATCACCATGATAATCGTACCAAAAAATACTTTCCACGAAAAGTTCATTCTTCGCCTCCATTCGGTATCTTAAAGCTCCAGCCGGTATCCGATTTTATAGACAGCGGTTATCTTATCTTCCCAGCTAACCTTTTTCCGTAGTCTCTGTATATGCAAATCCACCGTCCTACTATCTCCGGTATACTCACTTTCCCAAATCTTTTCATAGATCTTATCACGAAATAGAGCTATATTCTTATTTTGGATAAACAGCAGAAGCAGCTCATACTCCTTCTTCGTCAGACTAATTTCTACACCCTGTCTCTTTACTACCCGTGATAGAGTGTCAATCTCCAAATCACCTATGGTAAACTGCTGCTTCGTCTTATGGAATCTTCTTAATACCGATTCTACTCTGGCAAGCAGCTCCACTATTTCAAAGGGTTTGGTCAGATAATCATCTGCTCCGAGTTTCAATCCTTTTACCCTGTCAGCCACAGAGTTTTTCGCAGTCACAAAAATAACCGGAATTCCGATGCTTCTGATATATTCCATTAATTCAAAACCATTCAGCTTTGGAAGCATAACATCCAGTAATATCAAATCATAATTCCTTTTTTCTATTTTATCTGCTGCCGCCAGTCCATCATATACACATTCACATTGATAGCCAGCTTGGGTAAGACTTAATAACATCAGGTTGGAAATTGCCTTTTCATCCTCGACGATTAATATTTGATTCATAGAACACCGCCTTTATATAATCTTTAGGAACAGATTACATCATAATTGTATCATCTTTGCATCATAATCACCAGTTATTAAATGGAACCAGTAAATTGCTTAGCTGTTACAACGATTATTCTTACGCTTTGCACGGATGGTAGGCATGTGAATATAAAAGTTGAGCTTTCTTATCCTTCCTAAAAATCAGGATAAGAAAGCTCACTTTACTTCTTAAATCTCAAATAAAGAATTCAATCGATTTTTCCGGGGTGATTCTGGAATTCACATTATATAGCAGCATGGCCTCTCGCCCTTCCTTGGTTCCGAGAGCGTAAAAGTCATTACTTTCCTCGTTAATCACATCGATTCTGACTTTGCGGTTCATCTTTTTAGGTTGATCCTCCGCCTTTTTTATTTTGGTCCCATCCACAGGTACATCCCAATCATAGGGATCAAAGAGACAGATATATTCGTCCTCGATATCAGTTAAAAGTACGTAATGTTTCACGTCCCCAAGCCATACACATAAAATCACTGTCCCTCCCTGCTGAAGGCATTCAACAAGTTTATTGTTTTGCCTGATCCCTACGTTATCATTAAGTATAATCTCCGTATATAAAGGAAAATTTTTTATTTTACCGAAATGATTAAACCAATTGGATAAAAACATCATCGCCATACAGGAGGTGCCGCTTTTCCCATACTCTCCATTCTTATCATAAGTATCTAAGGTATAGAGAGAGATTGTTTTAATCAGCTCCGGCATAATTTCTTCCCGTTCAAATAAATATCGGATGGCATTTGTTAATGTGGTTGGTCCGCAATCGTATTCCGTTGTCTGATAACTCAATTGATTTTTCATGTCGAAATCCCTTTCTAGTTGTCAATAAAAGTATATAATATCATACGCGAAATCCGATAAAATGCTATTCTTCTTTCCTATTTTGCAGTAGGATCGAAAGAATCCCTTAAAACGTCACCAATGATATTAACACTAATGACCAAAAGTATAATTAGAAGACCGGGTGGAAGCCATAACCATGGTTTAGAAGTCAATATGGATAGGGACTCGGCACCATTAAGCATATTTCCGAGGCTGGCTTGTGGTGGTCGAATGCCCATACCCAAAAAGCTCAGTGCTGCTTCGTCGAGCATGGATATAGCAACTACAGATGTAGAATAAACAAGAATCGGTGCAATGGTATTTGGGAGTATTTCCGAAAATAAAAGGTATCGTTTTGGCATACCGGCTACGATATCACCTAGGATAAAATTCTTTTCCTTTATGGATAGCACATTTCCCCTAACCAACCTTGCCATGCCCGGCCAATCCACAAAGCCTAAGATTAAGATGATATTCCATAACCCCGGCTGAAAAATAGCCGCAGATACCAACACCAGAAGTATGTATGGAAATGACATCACCATATCGGTAAAACGCATGATCACCATATCAATCCAGCCACCAAAGAATCCGGAAACCAAGCCCAAAATTACACCAACCACGGTCGATACTGCAGTTGCTGCAAATCCAACCAATAACGAAATTCTGGTTGCATAGAGCAGTCTGCTGAACACGTCTCTGCCAACTTGATCTGTTCCTAATAAGAATTTATGAGAAGGTGGGTCGCTAAATCCACCCACAATTTTATTCGGATGAAAAGGAGCTATCACAGGAGCCAGCAGAGCACAGATAATGACGATTGCCAAAAATGCTGCACTAATAACCGCCAGTTTACTCTTTCGAAAGCGTTTCCAGGCTTTACTTCTGTATCGATAGGTTTCCCTCTTCTCTGCTATTTTTTGTTTTTTCATTCTTTCTCTCCTTGCACCTTAATGCTTAATAAGGCGTTTACGAAACAATATCTTTTTTACTTCTGCACACACAACACATACTACGAGTTTCGCAATTGCCTTTAATACTTAATCGTTGGATCCACGATTGCATATAGAATATCGGTTAATAGATTTGCTATTAAGACAACGACTGCTGACATTAAGCATACACCCATGATGACAGGATAATCCCGATTAATAATTGCACTCATCGTCATTAATCCAAGTCCCGGCCAGCGAAATACCTGCTCAACAATGATTGCACCGCCAAAAAGAATAGGAATATGCATACCGATAATCGTAATTATAGGTATCATGGCATTACGTATTGCATGTTTATAGATTACAAGAAAACGTCCAATCCCCTTAGCTTTGGCTGTACGGAGATAATCTTGCTGTAAAATATCCAGCATGGCACTACGGACATAACGAATATTGGTTCCCGCCATTGAAACGGATAAAACGATGACCGGCATAATCATGTGTCGAATAATATCCCAAACATTTGTTTCCGTACCTAACGTTGCCATTCCACTGGAAGGCAGCCAACCCAGCTTTATGGTAAAGACATAAATGAGTATTAAAGACAAAAAGAATCCGGGAATACTGCTTCCCAAAAAAGAAAATGTCACCATGGTATAATCCCCTGCAGAATATTGATGAACAGCACTATAGATTCCTGCAGGTATCGCTATAAGCATGCTGACTATGACTGAGGTTGTCATTAATAATAGCGTTGGCCCAATATAATTCCCTATCATCTGGCTCACGGACTGGTAGCTTTTGATCGAATACCCCAAATTACCTTGAAGGAGCTGCTTTAGCCAGATGAAGTACTGGATATAAATTGGCTGATCAAGTCCTAGTGCTATTTTCTTGACCTCCAGAGCATCCTGGGAGATTCTTGCGCCCTGTAACATTTCCAACGGACTTCCCACCAAATTCATTATGATAAAATCGATCATCGTTATTCCGATTAAGACCGGTATTGCGATCAGAATTCGTTTTAAAATATATCGATACATCTGCTTTCCCCTTACTTAATTTAATTAATAGGTTTAACTTCCGCTCCGGAGTAGTATATGTTGTGTGCGCAATTAATACAGATTTTGAGTTTCGCAATCGCCTTAATTTAATCAAAGCGTTTGCGAAGACTTACTGGACATGCTGCCAAATGAGAACTATCCGGTGAAACAGGCTCCAGTATTGGTTCTGATGATTTACACTTCTCGGTAGCATAGGAACAACGGGAATAGAAACGACAGCCGGTATAGGTTACGGTGTTGGAAGGAAGCTCTCCCTGTAATATGGTTCTTTGCCGGTCTCGTTCCTCCGGATTGGGGATCGGTGCTGCATTGCAAAGGGCCTTTGTATAGGGATGGATCGGATTCGAGAATAATTCTTTCGCATCCGCAATTTCAACAATTTTTCCAAGATACATTACTGCGATACGTTTACTGATATAATTCACTGCATCCAAACCATGACCAATGAAGAGATAAGTAAGCTTTAATTCTTTTTGCAGATTACGCAGTAAATTCAATATTTGTGCTTGAATTGATACATCCAAAGCACTGACCGGCTCATCACAGACGATTAAGCGGGGCCTTAGGGAAAGGGCTTTCGCAATTCCGATGCGTTGCCTTTGCCCACCGGAGAATTCATGGGGAAACCGGTCTTTACTGTTGTTTGGTAATCCTACCATATTCAGTAACCGTCCTACTTCTTGCTCAACAGTAGTTCTGTTACATATGTTATGATAAAGCATAGGTGATGCTATGATATCTATAATACGCTTTCTGGGATTTAACGAAGAATACGGATCCTGGAATACCATTTGTATTTCAGTCCTGATCTGTTTCATTTGATGCGCTGAAATATCATTGATTTGTTGACCGTCATAAATAATTTCTCCCTCGGTCGGCTTTTCTAAAGCAACGATCTGTCGCCCTATGGTGGATTTACCACAACCGGATTCCCCCACTAATCCAAGAGTTTCCCCAGGATAAATAGCAAAATCAACACCATCCACCGCATAGATCTGACCAACCGTATGAGTGATGATTCCGTCTCGTATTGGATAATATTTCTTCAGACCTTTTACAATAAGAAGAGGCTCTTGTTTTTTATCCATTTAACTCCTCCTCCCGGTCAAGTGATCTCCAGCACCGTGCAAAGTGCCCTGATACTGTTTCCAGTAACTTTTGTTCAACGTTACACTCAGGTACAACATAAGGACATCGATTCGCAAACCGACAGCCGGTGATGTCGCCATATTGCTCCGGTACGGAGCCCTCAATGGTTATAAGTTCCCGGTTCTCATCATCACGAATACTTGGTATGGATTTAAGTAATGCCTGCGTGTACGGATGCTTTGGTTTTTGAAATAAATCAACTACTTTGGCTTCTTCTACAATCTGGCCAGCGTACATAACCTGTACCCTGTCTGCCATTTCTGCTACCAGACCCATATCATGGGTAATAAGGATAATGGACATACCATATTCCCTTTTTAATCTCTTAATAAGCTCCATGATCTGTGCTTGTATCGTTACATCCAAGGCTGTAGTCGGCTCATCTGCCACCAACAGCTTTGGATTACATGCCAATGACATAGCAATTAAAACACGCTGCCGCATACCTCCGGACAGAGTATGAGGATACTTCTTCATAAAAGAAGAGGGATTTGGAAATCCCACCTTCTCTAAGAGGCTTACCGCCCGTTCATATGCTGTTTTTTTATTAAGATTTAAATGGACGCGCATCGTTTCAATTAATTGAGAACCTATGGTAAATACCGGATTTAAGCTAGTCATTGCATCCTGAAAAATCATGGATAAGGTATTTCCGCGAATCTGATCCAGTTCTTTTTCCGATTTGCTTAACAAATCTTTCCCGTCGAATTCAATACGTCCTCCGGTTATTTTTCCGTTCTTACTCAAAAGACCCATGACAGACAGCAACGTTACACTTTTTCCAGAGCCGGATTCTCCTACGATGCAAAGAATTTCGCCCGGATCGATGGTTAAGCTTACCTTATCGATACATTTAAAAACTCCGGTATCACCTGTAAAGACTATTTCAAGATCATCAACCTTTAATAAAGGCGTCATTATTCTGCCACATCCCATTCGTGAATATTAATAAAGGATCCGTATACATTCGGAGTTGCATTGGTTAATCGATTGTTCACTGCTCCCATAGCACTTATTACATAGGCTGATATCATCGGTACTTCTTCCTGGGCAATCTTATCTATCGTCAAATATTTCTCTCTAATTTCATTTATATCACTGGTCACTTGAGTCGCTGTTAATGCTTCTGCAACCAAATCATTCGTGTACCCGGTCCATCCGTCTGTTGATAATAGCCAATTAATATCCGGATAAGGATCTACCGGAGCATAGGTATATTGAACTGCCAATAGGTCAAAGTCCTTACTTCCTGCTTTGGTTAAAAGCGTAGATAAATCTACCGTATTTACCTGAACCCGAATGCCCACATCTAATAGCTTTGCAGCAATATAATCAGCTGCCTGAGTAAATGTGGTATCACCGCTATTCACATAAAAATTTAATGATTTGGAGGAATCCCAGCCATCAGCCTCGGCTTCCTTTACTAATTCTTTTGCTTTTTCCGGATCATATGCCATGGGTGTTAAACTCGAATCATAAAACGGTCCGGCACTGGATAAAAATCCATCCACGATTTCACCTTTGCCATTAAGAAATCCGTTTACAATAGCTTCACGGTCAATTCCATAAAGAATTGCCTGACGGATACGAACATCGGAAACACTGGTTGTATTAAAGAATATGGATTGGTTGGTAACCGGAGAACCGTAATTCACTGTTACATTTTTCAGTGCTTCAACACCCTCGTAATCTTCCTGAAGAATGTTGCCGGTTGTCTGCTGTATGAAATCTATCTCACCGGATTGTAAACTGGTCAATAACTGGGGAGCTGATAATATTTTTATATTCAGTTTATTTATCTTTGGCTGACCTTTGAAATATTTATCATTTGCAACATAGGAAACGAAATGCTGCAAATCAAATTCCGCTATTGTATAGGGTCCGCTAATAACCGTCGGAGAGTTGAACCATTCATAGGAAGCCAGCTCCTCCTCCGGTACATCCTTTAAAATATGCTTCGGTAGGGTTAGAATATAACGGCCATAGGTATTTTGGAAGGTAGTTAAAGCCATCTGATATTTGGTCGTAAATTCCACCGTTTTCTCATTAATTGCTTTCACACCGGAGATTTCTGTTGCACCCTCTGCAACAAATCCATCATCACCGGTTCCTTCAAATGCATATAGGGCCATACTTGCATTGGCAAGCTTCGGGCTGGCTAGCCTTAATACCGTAAAGACAACATCATCTGCTGTTACGGGCTGACCATCCGACCAAACAGCATCTTTATCTATTGTAACCGTGAAATGAATATTGTCCTCCGTCGTAATCGACGACGCTAACATTCCTTCAAATTCCAAATCACTATTTAATTCAACTAAGGGTAAAAATTCTAAGGCTAATGAATACTTTAAAATCTCGGTAGCATCCATTAACAAGGGATTAACACTGCTTAAGGAATCCGTCATACCGATATTAACCACCTTTTCCCCCTCAATGTTATTCCCATCCTTTGATCCCGATGAATTTCCGCACGCAGTAAGTGTAAATGTTATTAATAATGTAACTACGAATGCCAGATATCTTTTTATACCGTTTTTCTTCATATAAATCATCCTCTCTCTTAAAAATTAATTCCATTGTTATCAACAATCTAAACAGATATTGTATTTACTCCGACTTAACTGGAGCAAAATGAATTCTTGTATCCTATTTAGCTTATAAACTATGGTTTTGCTCCATCATTGATAAATTTTCACACAACCATTCTACTTGATTCATATCGGTTTAGTATGTTATGTAATACAATTTAGAATATTTTATTCCAAATAGTATTTTTTGTCAAACTTTTTTATATAAAAAAGATTTATTTTACCATATTATCATAAAGGAAATGATACTACAATGTACCTTCTTATACAAAAATATTAATATCCCCTCCTCAAAAACAAATGGCAATTCATCTACAAATGACAGCAACATATTATTTCGCATACTGTAAATAACACATATGGAAATGAAAGAAGGGGATTTTTAATTGGCAAAAAAACGTAGTATTCGTAATTCATATAATTCAAGTATCAACCTTGGCGGTAATGAGGTGAACCATCTATCTCTAAAAAACAAATGCAGGAAAAAATATCAATCAACTATGAATAAAACAAAATAATCCTTACTATGATTATCTCTGACACGGAATCAGAGCACATATTATAAGGTTTCACATATGATAAATTATATCATAGGAAAGGAATTGTCATTATGTATAATTATCGCAAACCTTATACCAGCTCATATTATATAAATAAAATCAAAAATGACTACAATTGTACGAATCATGATACAAAACCGTATATCAGAGATTATGGACCGAAACCGTTTGCCATTGATATAAATAAAGTAACTTTGCAAAATAATTATTTTCGTACCACTTTATGGACAGGATGCCATTTGCAGGTTACCTTAATGAGTATTAAGGTTGGAGAAGATATAGGATTTGAAATTCACCCCGATCTTGATCAGTTCATACGGATTGAACAAGGTCAAGGACTTGTAATGATGGGGGATAGAAGAGATAAAATGGATTTCCAGGAGAAAGTTTATGATGATTTTGCATTTGTAATACCTGCCGGTAAATGGCATAATCTAATCAATACAGGTTGTACTCCATTGAAATTATACTCCATCTATGCACCGCCACAGCATCCATATGGCACCGTTCATAGAACGAAAGCCGATGCGCAAGCGGCGGAGGAACATCATCCCTATTAAATCAGTTTCCATTAATTCAAAAACAACCAGACTAAGTTTTTAGTTAGCAGACATGTTAACAATGAAACAATCTCTTTTTGAAATTATAAAACCTGACAGATTCATCATTTTGAATTTGCCAGGTTTTTTACTACGAAGTAAACTAACCATAATGGTAATGTATATTTATCACTGTCAGTGTATATGTTTAATGATAATACAGGTTATTCCAATCCTCTACAATAGAAATAATTGGAATTCTCTCTTTTATTCATCCAAGCTTCTCTTGTCAGAACCATATTAATGGAATCAATCATTTCACCTTCAAATTCCAATTCATCCTTGTCAACACTACTAAGTACAAATCCAACTTTTTCATACACTCTTTGCGCTCTTGGATTGAAGGCAAAGACACTAAGCGTAATTTCTTTTAGATCCGTATTCATGAAAATATAATCAATCGTCAAATTGGTCGCTTCTGAGCCAAGCCCACGATTTCTACCCCTCGGACCTATCAAAATTCTAAAATTCATGCTATGACTTTCTTCATCATAACTATTGATGACTGCTTCACCTACAACCAGGTTACTTGATTTATCTACAATCGCAAAATCTAAGCGATCCGATTGATCATTTCTGGTGGCATACCAGTTGTAAAGCTTTTCCCTGTCGAATACTTCTGAATCCGTGCTTCCTGTAAATTTTGTTACTTCAGTATCATTGATACATTCCTCCATGGAATCAAGATCATCCCCATGAAATGGCCGAAGTATGACTTTCATTCCCGTTAGAGTAGGTTTGTATTTTAAATTAATCATATGTATCTCCTTGTGTATGATAGATTTCGTTTTAATCTGCATAACATGAACTTAGATTTTATATTAGACATTATCATTGGCAAAACATTTACATCACAGTTAAAATCTCATACTGTGAATTTATCACAAGCCACATCTGTGGATAATAACTCATTATATTCCATACACCGGTGCCTTGTAAATCTTTGTAACTTACTAAGTCAAGTAACGAATTAATTGTTCTGGCATCAATAAACCATACGATATGCCGTATTCCACTCCTGTCTATATACCGAAAGTAAGGAGTTTGTGATATGTCATCAAACTCTATTACAGCACCAACATAACTTGCTAAATTTATCACAGAATCTAAAGATAATGCTGATGCTTTTGAAAAACCCACAACATACGGGAGCTCCCAATCGTAGCCAAAGACCGGAATTCCAATATTAATTGTTTCTGATATCACGAAATCCAAGACATAGTCGATAAGACTTCTAATATCAGTAATTGAAGCGATGGGTATCGGAGGCCCGAAATTATATGCCCAATTAAAAGTTACAAAAGCAATATTATTTGCTTCCTCATCAATACTTGACAAGTCCACCCTCTCATACATCATCATATTCCCTATGAATGCTTTATTTGGATTCACAGTGATAAATAAAGGAATTCCCTCTCTTTTGGAGATTTCCGCTGCTTTATTATATAAATTGATATATTGCTCTCGATTTGTTGTATTTAGATATTGAAACGATATATTAACACCATAATATCCTTTTGATTTTACCAAATCCAGAATTGAAGTTACATATGATTCTTGAAGTGCTTCATTGGTAAGTATATCATAGGCAGCCTCAATATCGGGCTCCCCCCTGGCTGTTAACGTTGTTATTAGCATAAGTGGAGCAACACCATATTCCTTAGCAGTTTGAATCACTTCCGTATCATCATAAAACGTTATCAAATCACCTTCGCTTGTAATCGTATAATTAAATATTGATAAATAGGTAAGATATGGCAATGTTTTAATCAGAACTCCTTTACTAATATAAGGAAATGCAAAACCGCTGGTTGTAATTTTTCTTTTAGTATTATTATAACTTATTACTAAAGTTTCTCCCGGGTAGATATACTCTCTTTCGGAGAGAAATGGATTATTCCTTAATAATTGTATTACCGATATCCCATTCGCTTCAGCAACCGTTAACAGAGAGTCTCCCTCTTGAACAGTATAAGTGGTTGCAGGATAAGTAATTACTATTGTCTGTCCCGGAACTAACTTGACTGCGTTTTTTAATTCATTATCTAGTATAATTTTCTGCGATGTTACACCATATTTCTCCGCAATTATTTCAATTGTCTCCCCTGATTGAACTACATGAATATCCATCATAACCTCGAATAAACGATTCACTTAGTTTATTATATGGATGGAATGTAATTTATTTACATTTATGTACAGCATAGTCATGGTAAATAATTCACCTAACGTAAATTAGTGTCATTTAAGTTGACGATTTTATACTTATTCACAGGCTTTCCAATTATTAGCTATTTACCGGTCATACTGAAAAGGCGTTATTACATTTGAATCATATTATTCACAATCAACGATATGCCGGAGAACATAAGCATAATGATAATTGCCTTTTTTACCAGCTTTTCCTTCAGCCTTTTCGCTAAAAATATTCCGATCAGTAATCCGATGAACATAAATGGAAGCAGTTGAATACCCAGCTTTAATACAGACAGATTCAATATTCCTGTTAACGTATATATCAAAATTCGAAAGCTATTTTCAATCAGGAATACAATACATAAATTGCCACGAAAGGAACTGCTGTTACTTGTAGTTCTGCTTACATAAGCAGCTAACAAAGCCCCTATTCCGAATAAACCACAAAGTAAACCTGAAATTATTCCGATCACCGCCAGCACAACTTTCGACGATGTCAGCTTTTCCTTTTGAACTTCGCGAAAAAACATTTCCATACCAACAAAGACTATGGTAAAACCAAATATTATTTTTATTAATGTAGTATCACCGTTTTTTAATAAGATGGTTCCTGGAATACTTCCGACAATGACCAGACAGGAAAGTGGTACCCATACCTTTGACGATAAGGATTTTCTTTCTTTCCATGTGATGATCAGATTCGACGGAAATCCTGTAATTAATTCGACCGGTGTTATATTAATATTGTTCGACCGAAAACTTAGGATCGTACTAAACACCAATGTATTTGCAAACCCGCATATGCCTTTGATTATGTAAGCACATATGACAGCTGTTATCAGCCAGTAATTCACTATATTGATCTCCTTACCATTCTACGATAATCATTTTATCATTAACATCTTACATTTTTTCGTTTGAAACCTAGCCGTCCTTTATCCGTTTCACTTTTAATGCTCTCAAATGCACTGACTGCATTACATACTCCCTTACCTGTAATTATCGAGACATTACCGATCCGTTCTGCCGTTCGTAAAGCTTCTTCGTGCAGAGGAATATACGATATTCCTACTGCAACAACAAAACCATTCATTGCATATCTTGTCCGGTTTGGTTGTGAATGGATTTGTTTTTCCACTGTTTCAAGCATAGAAAGCAGTTTACTACTGTCAAATTCGGTATCCTTTCTTGATCCGATCAACCATTCATAACAACTCCATCCTGCTGATTTCACTAATTCTTCCTCGCTGGCTATAAACTTATCAGCAACCTCCTGAGAAAAATCGGTTTCTGCAAGGGTAACAGCGACGATAAAGTCTGAAATCATATGAAAATAAGCTTTACCAATCCAGCGGTCAAAGTCTGCCGGTGTCATCTTTTTGGTGTCAGCAATCATTCCTGCCAGATACATGGCGTCAAAATTACCGGTGGCGTACAGTTCCTCTGCAAGTTGCTGATTATTCTTAACTTTTTTGGCTATGGGCTTCATAGCACCAGTAGCCACACCGAAAAGAGGCTCTTTTGCGCCTTGTCCAACATAGTATTTCTTTGTTCTTTCAGTACCAAGCGCCTCAAGCTCACTCATAATCTCTAATAAATTCATAATTGCTCCTCCTGGAATGATGATCTTTCTGATTTTTCCGGCACAATACCGGTTGTAACTGCTACTTTATATTTTGGGTTAAAGTGTCAAATCCCCATGCGTTCTACGCACTTTTCATGCTACAAAATACTAATATGGAAGCAAGCTTGCATCTTAATATATTGTAGCACGAAAGCACCGAAGGTGCTTTGACACTTTAACCATTTTGCATATTATAAAGATATTTATAATTACTGCGTGTAATTATGTAACGCATTATATTTGTTACGGATTACCTCGACACAGGAAGCCGTACCATAATTATGATTCTCTATTTTAATAACTTTCATAATCCCCAGGATAGAATTTGTGATAAAGCATTCGTCAAACTTTTCTATATCATCCTTTGTAATAACGCACTCCACTACATTTTCTGTCATACATATATGTTTTCTGATAATACCTGGTAATAAACCACTGGAGATGGAAGGTGTATATAACTGTCCCTCCTTTACAAAGAATATATTAGAGCAACTCCCTTCACATATTTCGCCTTTTGAGTTAAGAAATAGGGCCTCATCGTAATTTTTCTGCGTTGCTTCCTGTTTCGCCATTATATTTTCGGCGTAATTTAAAGTTTTATGATAGGTAAGAGGTGATGTTTCATTTCTTCGAAATAAACTGTAGGTTAATTGAAACCCTTTTTCGTACAAATCATAGGAATAAGGATTTATTCTTGTTGTAAATAGTACGTTTTGTTCTGATACGGAAATTTTTAATACCCCTTCCGCCATTTTGTCTTTCTTTAAAAATCCCCATACTTCCTCTATTGTTATTCTTTTCTTGATCCTCAAAAAGTCTAATGTGCTATTCAATCTTTGTAAGTGTTCCTTTATAAATAGTGGCGTTCCATTTTGAACTAAGATTGTTTCAAAAGCTCCGATTCCATAATAATATCCCGCATCCAATTCAAACATAAATTTCCTCCCTCTGTCAATTTCAGAGTGTCCATCAACTTAATGCATCGAAAAACGCTTTGGCCTTCTGTAATGTTTCTTCATATTCTGACAACGTTTGGGATTCATATGTAATTCCGCCTCCAACACCCAAGTGATAAACTCCATCCTGATAGATTGCCGTTCGTATTACAATATTCATATCACAGTCACCATTCAAGGAAAAATAACCGATCGAACCTGTATACAGACCTCTTTGGTTATTCTCAAGCTCTTCTATAATCTCCATTGCCCTGATTTTCGGTGCACCCGTTATAGAACCACCCGGAAAGGTTGCCCTTATCATATCGATCATATCTATGTCTTCCTTTAAGATGCCACTGACCTCAGCTACAAGATGGTGAACAGTAGCATAGGATTCGATGGTATAAAGGTTATTTACTTTTACGGAACCTGGCTTAGAAATCTTATTAAGATCATTGCGTTCTAAGTCAACAATCATTAATAGCTCACTTTTATCCTTCTCTGAATCTAATAATTCTTGCTTTAATAATTGGTCTTCATAAGGGGTAGCACCTCTTTTTCGGGTTCCTTTAATAGGTCGGGTAATTATCTCTCTATCTTTCACTTGAAGAAAGCGTTCCGGTGAAGCCGATATTACCTGAAAATTCTGATAGTTTAAATAGGCCGCGAAAGGAGCCGGATTATCTCTTGAAAGGGTTTTATATAGTTCAAATGGTTGTATATTTGTTTTTATGAAGAGCTGTTGTGTCATATTTGCTATATAAATATCACCCTCCACGATATATTCGATCATTTTCTCAAGAGCTTTCAAATAGTCTTCTTTTTCAATATTATATTTTATTTCGGGCTTTTGGTACTCCAAGTGACGATTCGCCTGCGTCCCATTACCCCTCATGATGATTTCTTCCAGTTCGCCTAGCGTATCGCTCGAAGGATTCGTTTTTCCGTTGGCAACTAAATAAATAGCATTTGCCTGGTGATCTTCGATGATAAATTCATCATAAAAGACTAAAATACTTTCCGGAATCTGATTGTCTTTTCCACGATCGTAATCATAGGAAAAATACCCTATGGCTCCTGATACAATGGGCAATCCGGATTTATTGCCTTCGCGGTTGTTAGCAAAATACTCTTTTACAAATTCTTCAAAGCTAATATCACTTTCTCTTCCATTTATAGTGAAGACTTTATCCTTTACCAATTTAAGATATGGTTTGCGTCCGATGATTGAAAATTTACCCAAATGGTTCCTTAACGAAGATTCCAAAAATGCCACATCTTCTTCCTTGTGAAATATGGTAAAAATATCCTGTATCGGTTTATACTGTTGTAATTTTTTAATATCGGCCATAACGCAACTCCCATGCTTTACATATATCATTAAAGTTACTTAATAAGTCATAGTCAAATTCGGTCAATAGAGCCTCCGGATGAAATTGAACACCGTATAATGGAAATTTTACATGAGAGATTGCCATAATTTCCTGGTCATTCGTAACGGCATCCACTACAAAATCGTTTGAAAGTGTACTTTGGTCAATGATTAAGGAGTGGTATCTTGTAACATGAAAAGTCGAAGGGAGACCGTAGAATAAGCCCGTCCCTTTATGAAAAAGCATGCATACTTTACCATGCATTGGTTTTTGCGCCTTCTTTACTGTCGCACCAAAACAATGACCTATCACCTGATGTCCTAAGCAAACTCCGAGTATTGGGATTTTTCCGGCAAAGGATTTTACTACAGACTTTGAAACAATCGCATCCTCCGGAGTACCGGGACCAGGGGATATGACAATCCCATTCAAATTGTCTATGCTCAAATGATCTGCATCGATATTTTTTATATTCTCGACAATAATGTCATGCCCTAATTCTTCAAAATATGCCGCCAGATTATATACAAATGAGTCATTATTATCAATCATATAATACTTCAATGTTCTTTCCTTTCTAACTTCACTATTAGGGTTAAAGTGTCATAAGGTGCTTTTGACACTTTAACCCTATTAGACAACTGCGAGTTTAGCTTATCCTGGCATGTCCTAATTCTTTCGATTAACGGTTATATATAGATCCCCATCTACGAGTTCTACAACTGCCTCATCTACCATTGTCCCAACCAAAGGCAACTCATCCTCGTTGTCATCATCTCCGACCAATTGCCAAAAATATTCTTCAACCTCTGTTTGACGTTGTGTATTTAAATTGTATCTTAAATTTTGTATAAACATCTCATCATAGTCACATTGCTGTTGTTTCATAACTATTTCTGTATTATGTTTCTGCCTGTTTATTTTAACCTCTATTTTTCCAGCTCCCTTAAGTAAAAGCATGGTGAGCAATTCGTTAACAATCATTGCTATTTTTTTAGATTCATGCTGCATTTCGTTTCTCCTTCTTAAATGCGTCAATGATCGGAATCATTACGCTTGCAACAATACCGCCTGAAAAACCATTGTTATACAGATTTATTCCTCCGTGAATCACACCTACATTAGTAACCAAAATCATATGTAGTACCCCTGCGATAAAGCCTGCCAAAGTACCATATGCTCCTGCAATCGGTGCTAATGTCGTGGAAAATAAAACCGATATTATAATACTTGTATCAGAAAGATCATAACCGAAGAACAAAGCAGTTGCAATGGTCCCCAGTACTACAGGCAAACAATTTTTCATATGCTTACCTAATGAACCAAATCCGGCAACCGTAAATATTCCGGCTAAAACAGGTCCATTTACTACGCCACCGATGATTATCACATAAAGCAAGCTGGCAAACCCAAGAATTGACATATTCAAAAAGGTAATTCCATAACCCATTAAATGTGTAAAATCTGTAATGAGCCTTCCTTTATAGGAAAATATTTTCACATAATCAATAACAGCCCGGCGGTTAATTATAATGCCCGTCATCATAAGTCCAAGGAATAAAATTATTAATAAAACAATAATTACAATATGATTCTTTTCAGAGATAATACTTACCGGTTCGACAATTATTCCAAAACTTCTTAATAATCCTGTTAATACCGTTCCGATAATACCTGACGTAAAACCGATATTGTACAAATTATATCCATCATGAATTTTTAACATATGAGAAGATAAAGGTACTATGACGAACCCAATAAATACACCTGCAAAAACAGCTACAATTACACCGGTTAATGGAGGTAAAAATCCGGAATAACTTATTTCGCTGATCATCGGTGCCAATGCGGTTCCAAACATTAGGACAACAATGATATCCTTAAACGATATCTTTTGATATCTGGTATATAAATAACCACCCATATAAATAGGCAGTATGTTATATATATTTTTCCCAAAAAACGAAAAACCGATTACGGTAAAGAAAGCCGCAATCAAAACACCATTTATTTTAATGCGATAAACATACATTAAATATATGTTAATAAACCCCAGAATTGCTACATTGATGAACGCTGCACCGATGCCACCTACCCTTATGAAATCGGTAAAAAGTATTGTTGGTGATAATATAATATTTTTTAAGCCCTCAATGGTGTTGTCAATACTTCCATCCACGAAAGCATAACCTATCCCTGTAGCAAGAAAAAGAAACGGGATTAGAAACAATAATACTAACAATCCAAAGCGACCGATATTTTTTTCCTCAACAATGTTATATTTCAATATATCCCTCCCTTAACAAAATGTCTATTTCAAAACATCGATCCCGTTCTATTTCATATCTAAATGCGAGCCCCCATACTTATTTATAATAATCCATATTTTTATATTTGATTGCCCATGAGTGAACACACCTATGTTCATTATTACATGAATAGGATCTTTCTATGTATCCACTTTATCAGTCGTGCCTTTCGTCCATATTATCGTAGGTTTCACAAAATCTACCCGCAAATGCAGGCTCCTCACCTGCCGTGTATAAATGTGATATATCGCCAAAGGAGCTCATTCTAAAGTAGGCGATGCCGTCTCTGCGTTCCTCGGTAACCAGCGTTGTCACAGACGAAGGAGCTGCACACAAACCATGCCATAGAACCATTGGAGAGATACCTAACAGATGTCCAAGCATAACGCACTGAACGCCAAAATGGCAGAACAGAACGATCGTATCATTGTTCGGTCTGTTTGCACGGTATAGATTTCCCTCCCGCTCATATCCATGTTCTTTCAATATTTCATTAAGACCGGAATAAACACGCATCGCTTCGTCAATCACATTTCCCGACTGCATAACAGGTGTCGTATGCCAGAGGTTATTGTCATAATACTCTTTCACTGCTGTCCAGTCTGCAGGCAGATAATCCCATGGCAAACGCTTCTCTCCTGTCTTTTCATCAACCACAGGCGCAATAAATTCCCGAAGCCACGGAAGAATCTTACCTTCGCGGTTCATCTTTTTCAAAGTAAGGGATGCTGTATCTTTTGCTCTACCGAACGGTGAAACATAAAATTCCTTTACCCTCATAACCGCAATTCGATCGGATAGCAGTTCTGCTTCCCTCCAGCCCTTTTCTGTAAGGGAGTCAATCGTATAATCGGGATCCCCGTGACGGATTATAATCAACTTCATATATTTTTCCTCTTTTCTTAAGCATTCCTCTTAATAATGTAAAATCACTACAGGTTAGTAGACGAGTCTAGATTTATATTATAATACGAATTCTTTTATAAGTCATTATTGGATCCAAATAAGTTCCTAGTGCTATCCGTTTTAGTACTACCATTTATTATTAAGAGAATAGCTCCCGGATACTGTGCCTATTACAGGCTGCGACGGAAGATATGAATATAAAACTATAATTTATTCCGTCTCACGGAGAAGATGATTCCTAATAATACAATGGTAGCCAAAACAGCAATTATTCGGAAGGCATTCATAAGACCAAAGATATCGCCGATTTTTCCTATCACAGGAAAAAGAAGTATCATAAAAAAACTAAAAACCATGCTCCGAAATGACAATATCGTAGCTCTTTGTTCCGAAGGTATCAGCTTATTAATATGATCATTGATAACTACAAAGGAAACACATTCCAGCGCCATAATAACGACGATACCTATCTCTATTGTAGCCTTCAGCTGCAAGGCAAAGAAAGCCGGAATTGCTAACAGACATATACCTGTCATCAGCCCTTTAAACTGATAGCGTTTCTCCAGAAAATGAGCATTTGCAGAAAAAACGGCAGAGATAAGTCCACCGATCGCCAGTACGGCACCTATACTAAATTCAGTACGTCCAAAGGATTTTAAATAATTCTGGATATAGAAAAAGCTTGTCGTTGCCAGAATGCCAAATAATTCAGAAGCAAGAATGAAATAGGCTATTCTCTTATCTGTTTTAATAACCTTGAAACTTGCGGTTAACTGGTTTACAAAGGTTTTCATGAGTTTATCCTCACGCTTAACTTTTCCAATGGTCGGTTCCATAAAACTAAGTGTTTGCAGCAAGGTAATGATACCTATAATAGCCGCCATTTTGTATACCAAACCATAATTAATTGTTGCAAGATATCCTCCTAATATGAGGGACAATGTATCTGCGACCTGTACAAATATCTCTTCTCTCCCCTTCACCTTCATATATTCAGCTTCCTTACCGTCCTCTTTCATTGAATCGTAAATAAGTGCATCTCCGGCACCTGATTCAAGATTGTTACTTAACGCACTAAACATAAAGGATATGGCAAATCCAATCGGTGATTTTGAAAATATCATGACGATAACCGATATGACTGAAACCAGTCGCCCTAAAATTCTTGAAGTTTTTCTGCCGTAAATATCTGCAATCGCACCTGTGGGTACTTCCATTGTGAAGGAAGTAACATGGTATACGGATTCCATTATTCCTATTTCAAAAAGATCAAGACCCATATATGCCAGATAAAGCATCCATACTTGTATGATGTATTTAGTACCAAATACATCAATACTCTCCTTTCTATTTCAACTTTGTTATAATCAATAGTAACACTGTGGACTTTTAATTTTTTC
>JARBTJ010000119.1 GCA_029240245.1 Herbinix sp. | reverse complement strand
ACTTCTGATAAAGCCTGGCATGGAGTAATATATTTTCATTAAAATCTCATTTTTCTTCTCACCTAACACATAATTTCCTTCATCCTTGATAGACTGCTTTTGCCCTGAGGTTATTTCGTCATAGATATCTGATATGCTTTTTTCATTCGTTTTACGAATCACATAAGGTAAGGGAACTTTTTCACCATCAATTTCTCGTTCAATCATGATTGATATATCAACATCATCAAATAGAACTACTTTCCTTTTCCCTTTCCTAATTCCATGAATCTCTTTACACTCCTCAGCTGCCATACTGATACATTTAATCAACCAGGAGTTGAAGGAAATATTCTTATTTTGCTTCTTTTTCTCATGAAGCATCCTGCGGGCGTCCGTAACATCCAGTTCAATGAATGCATTGATATGATGTTTCATATGGCTGGCAATACCGATATCTATCGTTGCTATTCTGCTGGATGGGAAATCTACTACCTGATATTCACCTAAATGTTTCATCATAGGCCTCTCTTATCTTCTGCCCTTATCATATGGTATACCCTCTGCCTTCGGTGCTCTTGACTTCTTCGAGGTAAAGATAAGAACAACCATGGTTGCGATATACGGCAGCATCTTGAAATAGGTCTGATTGATATTTAAATTATTTAAGAACGGTATCAAGGCAACCGAATATGCCAGCGTACGAAGGAAGGCAAAGAAAACAGCTGCAAACAATATCTTAAGAGGCTTCCATTGTCCAAAGATCATAACAGCAAGAGCAAGAAAACCAAAGCCTGCTACTCCTGTATGTCCATTCACATTGCTGTCCATAACTCCTACGGAATAGAAGAAACCACCGATTCCTCCTAGTATTCCTGAAAGTCCTACTCCGCTATATCTCATCAGGTATACATTGATTCCAACCGAATCAGCTGCCTGAGGATGTTCGCCGCAGGCACGAAGCCTCAAACCGAACTTTGTCTTATAGAAGATAATGGTTACTATGATAAGTAGAAGAATTCCGATATATATCGTGATATAAGTCTTCTTGAAGAACAGATCTCCAAGCACAGGAATTTTTCCGAGAACCGGCACTTCCTGAATATAAAAGTTAATGTTTGTTGTAATACCATCACTGTTAAATTTCATCTTGGCAAAGAGTAATATAACTGCTGGAATCAGCATATTAAGCGCAGTACCTGATATGGTCTGATCTGCCTTCATATTAATCGCTGCAAAGGATAACAGCATAGAATATAAGGTACCGGCTATGGCTGCAACCAGCATACCCAGTAGAAGTATCAATTGAGGATTTAGCTGGGAGCCTTGTGTGATATATACAGTCAGACATCCGAAAAATGCTCCGAACAACATGATACCTTCCAGTGCAATATTAACGACACCACTCCGCTCGCTGAACATACCACCGAGGGCTACCAATAATAGAGGTATCGCTACCGGAAGCATGTTTTGGACCAAATAATAAACAGTATCCATAATCTACGCCTCCTCCTCTTTCTTATTCTCGTTATCTGTGGAAGAAACAGTTGCAGTTCTTGTTTGCTCCAATTTTCTACTACGCAATTTCTTAATATATTTACCTACTGCTGTATTCATAATGATAGAAAAAGCTGAGAAATAGATAATAACAGAAATTACAACATCAATTATCTCGGGCTTGTAACCATATAAACTTGCCAAAAATCCACCCCTTTGGATATGGGAGACAAATAATGCCGAGAAAATGATTCCTATTGGTGAGGAACTTCCAAGAAGGGCTACTGCGATACCGTTAAAACCGTTTGCAGCAATAACACTGACCGGTTCATAGGTCATACTGCTTCCTGCAATCGCAGAAGGTGCTAAGATAGCAAAGGCACCGCCAAGTCCCGAAAGACCACCTGCTATTACCATAGTTAGTATCGTATTTCGCTTATCATTCATTCCGGCATAATTACTTGCATGCTTATTATAACCGGTTGCTTTGAGTTCATATCCGAAAATAGTCCTATTTAATACTACCGACAAAATGATTGCGATCAAAATCGCAAAAATAAATGCAATATTAACATTGGAATTTGCAACACCAAGAGAAGGAAGCTGCGCTGATGCAGGTAGATAATTTGTTCTTGTCATTGAGGAAACATACATAGTCGCATTTCCTTGCACCAACATATCCACTAGATACATTCCGATATAATTAAACATAATTGAGGTAATAACTTCATTAACATTCAACAGTGCCTTTAGAATTCCAGGTATAAGGCCCCAGATCATACCGCCAATCATTCCCGCGAGTATACAAGCAAGCCAGTGAATGCCGGTCGGCATTTTCCACATAAATCCTACATATAACGCAAAGAACATACCGGTTGTATACTGTCCTGAAGCACCGATATTAAACAAGCCCATCTTAAAAGCAAAGCCAACCGAAAGTCCTGTCATAAGAATTGGAGTCGCGAAGTAAAATACATCTCCAAGCCGTCCAAAACCACCAAACATCATCGCAGAAAAGCCATAAAATGCATCCGCAGGGCTTGCCACCAGCATAACGATAAATCCAAAGATCAGTCCTAATGCTATCGCTAATAATGCAGCTGTAAATACAGAAGACCCTTTACCTTTCAATACTCGCGCTATGTTAGTTTTTATTTTGGGAGAAAATAAATTATTCTGCATCTTCCTTCTCCTTTTTCACATTTCGTTTTGCTCCAGACATATAAAGACCAAGCTCTTGAACTGTCACTGACTTAGGATCGAGCTCACCTACTATTTCACCCTCATACATGACGAGAATACGGTCGCTAACATTCATAACCTCATCCAGCTCCAAAGACATCAGTAGTACTGCCTTACCGGCATCCCGTGTAGCGACCAGCTGTTTATGAATAAATTCTATCGCACCCACATCAAGACCACGGGTGGGCTGTACCGCAACTAACAGTTCATGCTCCTTGTCAAGCTCTCTGGCTATGATTGCTTTCTGCTGGTTACCACCGGACATACCCCGGGTGATGGTGATGGGACCTTGTCCACTTCGAATATCATATTGTTCGATCAAACCCTCAGCATAAGCGCGGACTGCCTGTTTCTTTATAAATCCGTTTTTCTCAAACTCTGGCTGCCAGTAACGCTGTAGCACCAGATTATCTTCTAAGGAATATTCCAGAACAAGCCCATGCCTATGGCGGTCCTCCGGTATATGACTCATTCCTGTTTTAGTTCTGGTTCTTATCGCAGACTTTGTGATATCTTTACCACACAGAATTATATTGCCTTTATTCAGTTTCTCGAGGCCTGTGATTGCTGCGATCAGTTCTGATTGTCCGTTCCCGTCAATACCTGCAAGGCACACAATCTCACCCGCTTTTACATCAAAGGATACATCCTTAACAGCATATTTCTTACTAATTCTTGATGCTACACTGACCTTTCGTACCGATAATACCACCTCACCGGTTTCCTCCACTTTTTTATCCACCTTAAAGTTTACATCCCGTCCTACCATCATACGGGATAGTTCTTCCTTAGTGATATCCTTTATATCTACAGTTCCGATGTATTTTCCTTTACGAAGCACGGTGCAACGATCGGCAACCGACATAATCTCG
>JARBTJ010000118.1 GCA_029240245.1 Herbinix sp. | reverse complement strand
TTTATCAAGCTCGGATTCCTTTTGCGAAAGTCTGGCTTCCTTTTTTTCCAGTGCTTCGGTTTTTCTGTCTAAAGTCTCTTCTTTAGTCAGAACCCGCTTTTCATAGCGTTGTAACTCTGCTCTACGTTCCTTAGTCTCACGCTCGAATTCATTTTTTGCTTTCAAAGCTTCTTCTTTGGCTTCGAGCAATGCTTCGCGCTTCTTAGTTTCAGCTGTCTTTAAAGCCTCATCTATGATTTCTCTTGACTTCTCATCCGCACTGCCAATCTTTGCTTCATAAACCTTCTTGCGATAGGCAATTGCAATGATCCAAGTAAGAATAGCTGTTATCACCAAGGTTGCTGCAATAGCAATTACTAATGCTAAATCTGGCACAGGAGCACCTCCTTATTTAGTTTTCATTGTACAATACAAGCCTAAAACGATCAAAATCACATAAATGATATCCAATTTATCATGTTATCACTTGTAATGAATATACAACACTTAAATTTTATACTGTTTTTACTAATATGTCAAGTATACTCACGAATAATTTATCTATTTTGACAAAATACAGTATCAATATATAGAGCAATTACAAGGGACCTCCACAATATAATCCGATTACGATAATTTTTAAACGCATTTATGATTATTTATTCAGTTACAGAAAATATTTAAAATGATAATTTTAAATATTTTCTGTTGAAGTAATTTTACTTAACTAGACTTCCCATATAATAAAAACCTTTACTCTCATCCAGGTATACATCTACGATCGTTCCGATTAATGACTTACTACCTTTGAAATGTACCAGAATATTATTACTTAATCGTCCGGTTAGCAGTTCCGAATCTTGCTCACTGATATCTTCGACAAGAACCTTCTGTACAGTATGTTCATCCTTACCGGCAGATTTTGCTGATATTTTCTGTACTTCCTTCAGTAATCGGTCAAAGCGTTGATTGGCCACCGACTCCTCAACCTGACCTTCCATGGCAGCTGCTGGAGTACCGGTTCTCTTGGAATAAAGGAAGGTAAAAGCACTATCATAGCCAACTTTTCGTATCACATCCAGCGTATCACAGAAATCCTCTTCCGTCTCCCCCGGAAAGCCAACAATGATATCTGTGGTTAGAGAAATGTCCGGTACAGCTGCCCGAATTTTATCAACCAGCTCCAGATAACTTTCTTTCGTATATTTACGGTTCATTATTTTAAGGAGTCTTGAGCTACCTGATTGTATCGGTAGATGAAGATGCTTACATATCTTCTTGCTATGTTTCATAACATCAATTAATTCATCGGATAAATCCTTCGGATGGGAAGTCATAAATCGAATTCGCTCTATGCCTTCTATCTTCTCGATTTCCTGTAAAAGCTTCGCAAAGGTCATTGGAGCCTCCAGATTCTTACCATAGGAATTAACATTTTGACCGAGCAGCATAATCTCAACTGCTCCATCCTTTGCTAGACCCTCTATTTCATCCAGGATATCCTCCGGATTTCGACTGCGTTCTCTTCCCCTTACATAGGGAACTATGCAGTAGCTGCAGAAATTATTACAGCCAAACATAATATTGACACCTGCCTTGAACTGATACTTGCGGTCATTCGGCAAATTTTCCACTATCATATCTGTATTCTGCCATAGGTCAATCACCATCCTCTTGGAATCCAGACGAATTTGCAGTAGTTCCGCCAGCTTAAAGATATTGTGGGTACCAAATATTATATCTACAAAACGGTAACTGGATTTTATTTTCTCAACGGCGGAGGCTTCCTGCATCATACAGCCGCACAGAGCAATTAACATGCCTGGGTGCTTTTGCTTAAGTTTGCCCACGTAGCCAAGTCTGCCATATACTCTGTTATTCGCATTCTCTCTTACTGTACAGGTATTATAGATGACAAAATCTGCATCCTCAGACTCTATCTCGACATAACCAATCTGCTTCAGTATACCCGCAATCTTCTCCGAATCGCGACTGTTCATCTGGCAACCAAAGGTTGTAATGCAATAGGTTAAGGGACGTCCATATGCTTCGCTTCTTGCCTTGATAACCTCCCTGCATTTTGCGATGTAATACCATTGACGTTGCGGCTCCTGAATGTCTGGTTCCTTTGTCAAATCTATGTTATTTAAATCAAATTCCAACATGCTCATTCTCCATTCAAAAAATCATATACTTATGTATACCATTTTTTGATATGGTTTGTAAACAGGATTTTATAATAAAATTACTTGGGATTGGAGTGCCAAAGCTTGTTTCGAGATATATATCGTCAATTTGCACAATTTGATATTTTTGATAGCTTTTGACACTACCAACTTACAAAGAAGAATAATTTTTCTGTAAAAAATCCCTTGATGGAATGCTGGAATTGATGATTGATCGGCATTACAGGAGCATGAACCCAAACTCAGATATCAGTAGCATAATTTCCCTAAACGTTGATGCCCGATATGTATGTTCTAATGGAAATTCTGCCTCATCTTCGACTGTTTCAATTGTTATAGCCGGTTTATGAAAGTACTCACTGTAATAATGAACCGTATTCCCACCACTGTCGCCGACATCGATTTCCTCCTCAGGAGGAACCAACGTATACTCCGTAATGGCACATAACCTTATGGCAATATCAAGTTGCTTCTTATTATAGCTTTCCGGCATCTTATTTCGGTAATAGTAAATCTCTCTTCCTCTGGAATGAAAATCCAGGAAACCGATACTTTGATATTCATGAAATAGGCGGATCAATGCCTTAGTCTCTTCTTCACTAGCCGGAAAATCCCCTCCAAACTTTTGCTTCCAAAACTGAGAAGGAAAATTACGATTAATATCAATCCCTCTTCCATTCGCTTTCCACTCTCTATAATCGATGTTACTTTTCTCGCAAGCTTCTCTTAAATGTATATCGCGCAGGATACCAAACCCTTTTTGTGCAATCATATAACCATCCGGGTTCAACATTGGGACAAATAATATGGTATAAGTCTGAAGTAACTCATAAATACAAGCGCCATATAGCATGTGTTCATATTCTTCCTTAATATGAACATTCGGTTTTTCAAGCTTCTTCTTTAATGCAAGCTTCTGCTGTCTGAAATTCATATACAGATCTGCATAGTATTCAATTATCTTTAAGAGAACAATCGGATTTACTGTCTCTCTTCCATGGACTCCACCACAGCAGATTATATACTTTTGTCCCAAACCCAGCTTTAATAAAATAATATCACGATTATCATGAGTCTCGCCAATCGTGACATACTTTAGAATGCTATCATATTGTTTCGCCAAGCATTTCGCTGCCCTGATATATTTATCGTAAAGAAAATCAGTCTCCTCTAAATTGATTATCATAAAAACAACCATGCCTTTCTTATCAACTGCAAACTTTAGATGAGAAAACTGCTGATTTTCTCGTTTTGCAGATCACAAATTTACAATGCGATTATTAGTTTTGTACTAAAATAGATTATTTTATCACATCATTATATGATGCAAATCTGTCTTTATGAATATAAATTTACATTAACATGTTTTAAACACATATAACGAACGATTTAATACTAAGAATTACGAAGAAGGCTGATCGACTCCACTCATAC
>JARBTJ010000062.1 GCA_029240245.1 Herbinix sp. | reverse complement strand
GCAGATGCCTTATACAGCTTATATTATTATGAAACTTATGAGCGTTATACATTAAATATCATTCTTCTTTGTGTAATTACGGTTGTATGCGGCTATATCTCTTATCTGGGTATTAGGAGGAAAAATTATGCAAGTATATAAAACTTTTTTTACTATATTAAAAAAGCAACTCACACCGATCTTAATCTACGGTGCCATATTTCTAGCTTTGACCTATTTGACCACTTTAAGCCAACGAAATCAGGATAACGAACAGTTCCAGGAACAAAAGGTAGACGCACTTCTTGTAAATAAAGATATTAAAAGTGAGTTCCTTCAGGAATTTACTTCGTATCTGGAAAAATATGTGACATTTGTTGAAATAGAAGATACCGAGGAGGCTAGAAGGGATGCGTTGTTTTACCGTAAGGTCTATTATATTCTGACAATTCCGGAGGGCTTTACCGAGGCATTCCTTAAGGGTGAGGAGATATCCTTAATAAAGCAGATCGTACCGGATTCCTATGAAGCAATGTCGGTAGATTCGATCATTAATAACTACTTGAATACAGTCAGAGTATATCGAAAGCATATACCGGAGGCGGATTTTTCCCAGTTAAGTTATTATGTTGAGAAAAACCTGGAATTAGAAACAAAAGTGGCTTTTGATGTCATACTGGAAGATGAAAATAGAAAATCCATTCAATTTAATAAGAATTATTACAATTATTTAGGATATATAATGCTTGCAGTATTTATAATTTCCGTCAGCAGTGTTATGCTTTCCTTCCAAAATCTTAATATCAGAAGAAGGCACCATGCATCGCCGGTAACCTTAAAAAATATTAATTTACAGCTGATATTAGGTAACCTTGCATTTGTTATGATCTATATGGCAGTGTTCATTATCGCAGGATACCTTTTTAATCCCTTCCGTAGAGTCGACACGAACCTGTTATTATATATCCTGAATGCAGCGGTTTTTGCTATGACAGCTCTAGGCATCAGTTATCTGGTGAGTATGACCATAACGAGCAAGAGAGCAGTATCAGCGATTTCGACAGCCGTATCCTTAAGTTTAGCCTTTATTAGTGGTATGTTTGTTCCGCAAGATTATCTGGGAGCATCCGTACTTAAGGTAGCAAGTTTTACACCAACCTATTGGTATATCAAAGCCAATAATACGATACAGACCTTAACCAGTTTTTCATGGGATAATATCTCAGGGGTATTCGGTATGATGGCAATTCAGCTTGGGTTTGCGGCAGCAATATTTTCAGTGGCGTTGGTTGTAAGTAAGAGAAAAAGCCAGCAAGCAACTTAATGAAGTAACGGCCGCATCCGTAGATAAGGTGCTAGCAGTATAAATTGCGTTCGTTAATCTATAAAAATATGACATAGTATTATGAAATATAGAGAGTAAGTGAAAAGGTATGTTCTTGCATAGCAGTGACATACCTTTTATATCATTAGAGATTACGTCCTATGTAATGAAAAAGCGCTATGGTAAATGAATGACTACTTAAATGAATGACTACTCAAAGTGGCAGTTCTTAAGCTTAATGATAAGAGAACAAATGTTTGATACCGGGTTGACATATTGGGATTGATTTGATAAAATATTTCCAGAACAAATGTTTGAAAAGAAGGTGAATTATACCATGGTCATTCAGGAACAAATGTCAATTCAAAGGAAACTGGAGATCTTATCCGATGCTGCAAAATATGATGTAGCCTGTACCTCCAGCGGAGTAGACCGAAAGGGAAACGGATCTAGTATGGGTAACAGTGTTGGGTGCGGTATTTGTCATACCTTTTCGGCAGATGGCAGGTGTATCTCACTTCTTAAAATACTTTATACCAACGAGTGTATTTTTGACTGTAAATATTGTGCCAATCGTTCTTCCAACGATGTGGTCAGGGCCTCCTTTACACCGGAGGAGGTCAGTGAGCTTACGATGGAGTTTTATCGCAGGAATTATATCGAAGGACTGTTCTTAAGCTCCGGTATCCTGGTCAGTCCCAATCATACGATGGAATTAATTTTACAGGCACTTAGACTCCTAAGAGAAGTTCATCATTTTAACGGATATATTCATTGCAAGGCAATTCCCGGAGCAGATCCGGAGTTGATTGAACTGCTTGGCTGGTATGCTGACCGAATGAGTGTTAACTTGGAACTTCCGACGTCTGAGAGCTTAAAGGAACTGGCTCCGCATAAAAGTCGCAAGAATATCTTAAAACCGATACGTCAGATTCAGTTAAGGCGGGAGAGTAACCGTGAGTTTCTGGGTTTGCCGGATAAGTCAATAACCCCCAAAAAAATTATTACCGGACATGAGGACGGAGACATTAAAGAAATCATCACAACGAAAACAGGACTGGTACCCTATCAAAGGAATTCAATGATCAAGAGAAATTATGTACCCGCCGGTCAAAGTACTCAGATGATTATCGGAGCAACAAAGGAAAGCGATTATCAGATCATGTCGGTTTCCGAAGCTTTATATGATAATTTCAATTTAAAAAGAGTATTCTACTCAGCCTTTATGAATGTTAATCAGGACAGCAGACTGCCTGTGACCACAGACGGTCCGCCGTTGCTTCGTGAGCACCGATTGTACCAGGCGGACTGGTTGTTACGTTTTTATGGTTTTCAAACAAAGGAACTATTAGATGAAAACCATCCGAATTTTAATGTTTTTCTTGACCCGAAGTGTGATTGGGCTCTGCGGCATCTGGAATTATTTCCGGTAGAGGTAAATAAAGCGGATTATTTTACCTTGCTTCGCGTTCCCGGAATTGGTACCAATTCTGCTCAGAGAATTGTAGCGGCGAGAAAAAGTGCCGTTCTTGGCTTTCATGATCTAAAGAGGTTGGGCATCGTACTGAAGAGAGCTGTATATTTTATAACCTGTAACGGGATGACGATGTATCCGATTAAGATAGAAGAGAATTTTATTACCAGGCAGCTGCTGGCACTGAAAGACCAGCTACCCCTCGGTATTGACAAAGACATCACGTATCGTCAATTATCACTGTTTGACGATGCAAGCTTTCAGCCTGAGCAACGTATTACATTAAAGCTGGCAAATATATGAAAATAATAATTGGTAATAATATTTTAATATCTATTGATAAAGAATGAAGGATTATGGATAAAATAATGGATGAGAAGAAGATATTCCTTTGTGATAACAGTATAGACGGTATTTTTACTGCAATCTACCTAGCCTGGAGTTCCGGATTCGGTCATGCGAATGTCAAGCTGGAGGAAAAATGTGAGAAAGGCAGTTTTGCCAACCTGGAGTTGTTTTCGGAATATATCAAAGTGAATACGGATCTGACATTGTCGGTGAAAGTCTCTCGGAGCATTCAAAGTAAGATATCAGAGGAAGCCTTTCAGATGGTTTGCAGAGTTGCATTATCCGATTATATTGGGAAGGCGGATTTAATCTATCGATTTTTAATAAAGGGCTTTCATATCGGTGGCGGCATATTAGAACATTTAAGTGATGAGGTAGTGAATAAAATTTTTAAAATTAATAAGAATGTAGGCTTTGAAGCTCATCATCTCCTTGGCTTTGTACGTTTTTCAGAACAGGAAAACGGTCTGTTGTTTTCATCAATCGAACCTAAGAATAATGTTCTTTCCTTGATAGCTCCTCATTTTGCCGACCGATTGCCGAAGGAACGCTTTATTATCTATGATAAAAAGCGGAATATGGCTGCACTTCATATACCGGGAAAACAATGGATTCTAGCTGAAGTTCCAGACTTAAAGATTGGTGATTTCAGAGCTTTTACGGATCAGGAGGATGAGTACAGGGATTTATGGAAAATATTTTTTAAACATATTGTGATTAAGGAACGTATCAATCCCAAACTGCAGCGCAATAATTTACCGCTACGCTTTCGAGGCGATATGACAGAATTTGAACCCGATATTGAAGAATAAATCAATGAAACTGTGAGATACTAACCGAGTAAAATGAAATATTTTATAGGAGGAGTACTCATGAAAAAGAAATTTTGTATATTGATAGCATTATGCTGCGTAGTCTTAATGGCATTTACAGCTTGTGCTACGGATGACATTGATGACGGAACTGACAATGGAACCAATAACGGTGCAACTGTAACTCCTGGTACAGGAAATGGTAACGGAACCGGAACGACAGGTAACGGAACAGGAACGACAGGTAACGGCACTGGAACAGGAACAAACGGAACAGGAACAAACGGAACAGGAACAAACGGAACAGGAACGACAGGTAATGGCACTGGAACAGGTACAACGGGTAATGGTACTGGAACTGGTACTACAGGAACAGGTGCAAATCCGTAATAAGATAACATAAGAAATGGCAGTAGTACATATACTGCCATTTCTTATGTTAATTCATTACAAGTGAATTTCACTTCAGTTATTAATATTTATTTTTACTTTTCCCGATGCATTCTTTACAAATTCCGGATATTTGTATTTGATGTTTTTTTATAAGAAAGCCTTCTTCCTCCATCGTACTTTCAATCTCGTGAATGGGACAGGAGGGCAGATCAAAAACCTTTTTGCAATCATCACAGATAACAAAATGCTTATGTTCGTTACGGTCGGATTTGATACGATAAAATACTTCGTTATCATTAAGATGATATTTATCAATTAAGTTTTGGCTAAGCAAAGCATCAATATTACGGTAAATTGTTGATTTTGCAATTTTTGGAAGCTGATCAACAACTTTAGCATAAATTTCATTGATTGACATTGGAAGCTCAGCATCCTTAAGAATACTTAGTATTAATTGCTTTTGCTTGGTATTCCTTCCTGATTCCATATATACTCCTTTTAAAACTGAATACTATCTGAATTATGCTTGATTTCGTATATCTGACACTTGCGTCTATTGCTTAAATATTCACCAGTCTTGTACATCCCAATTTTTTCTGCTAAATGAATGGAGCGTAGATTTCTATGGTCAATGATTGCTAAAACTGCCTTGGCATTTAACTGTGTAAATGCATACGATATAACCGCGTTAGCGCATTCTGCACCATATCCGAAGCCTTGAAATTGTGTATCCAGAAGATAGCCAAGCTCAAAAGCCTCCCTACCATTCATCATCTTTAATTCTATGCCACATCGGCCGATTAATCTATCATTCTCCTTTAAGAAAACACCCCATAAACCAAAACCGTAATAATGATAAACGTTTTGTATGTAAGCCTTCAGTTTTTCTTTCATTTCTTCAAGATCATCGAATGCTTCCTCCAGATAATCCGTTATACCATGAGACTGATAAATCTCATATAACTGTTGTGCATCATCCACGGAAAGTTCACGGATCATTAGACGCTCAGTCGTAATAACGGTTAAGGGTTCTAAATGCGCATTATGGTAAATCTGTTTCACAAAATCATAATTTATTTCATCAAAGCCCTCTACTAATATAGAAGCTTTTCTCAAATCCTGATTGCCGGAATTTTGATTTACAAATCCGATACTAACGATACCGGCTGCGGCCGCTGCGTTTACGCCATTGGATGAATCCTCAATGATAATACATTCCGCTGGCTTAACCTGAAGCATTTCAACGGCTTTTAGAAATATATCCGGAGCCGGTTTTGGCTGCGCCACCTGCATCCCTGAAACATAACCGGTAAAATATTCTTTTATATTTAACGCTTCCATAACCTCTTCAATCGCTTTCATCGGTGAAGATGATGCTATCATTAATTGAAGTCCATGAGAATATAAATCTTTTATAAGATCAATCACATATGGTACAACTGTGTGACCTTCTTTGTGGAGCAAAAGTTGCTTCATTTCTTCGTTCGTGGATAGAAGTTCCTCGGGGGAAGCATTAATAGAAAAATCCGCTATCATTTTTTTGCACATATGTGCTGTAGTTGAACCAATATACTGGTTAAGATAGTCTAGGGTAATTATAACCTTATATTTTTCAAGCGCTAATATTGCTGCCCTCGCATGCATTGGCTCGCTGTCGATGATAACACCATCCATATCAAATATAACTGCTTTTAACATGATATTATGCTCCTGTTGTATTTTTTGTGGTCTCTGCAGCTAACTGTAAAGCAATTGGAAACACCAATAGTATACATCATAAAATCTGGCGTTGCAAGATAAGTGTAATTACTGATATAATAGAATAAAACGAAAGAGGAACATATAAAAAAAGCGGATGTGACAAAATACCGGTACAAAGCAATCAGTATTTTGAAACATCCCCTTATTTTCGGTCCAGGATCTTTTCAAAAAAGAGACCGGTTAAGAACCAGACTGGTGCATAATCCAGCCGAATCACTCCTTTGTAGTTTAATTTTGCTTTGCTGTAATCCCACGGGCATGCTTTGAATTTTTTCAGAATGACACCGGTCGTGTATTCTGCCGTGTAGATAAAAAATGCATAAACACCTCCTCGAATTAGAGCATTCCGGTTCTTCAGCTTTTTGCAAAATGGTGTTAAGCAGGCAGCCATTCCGTAGATTGGAAACATCCATACAGAAGTATGACAGGAAAGAGTTCTATCCTTATGTTTGTGGATAGAAGCAAGTCCGGTCCAGAAACATTCCATACACCAACCACAAAAGCCGCAAATTAAAAAATTCTTTAAAAAACATTTTTTCATATTAATAGTATCTGCAGATAGAATCATCCTATGCTAGAAAATAAATGAAAATAAGGATCTGTCACTGGTACTTAATGGATATAAGAAATGAGAAAGGAAGCTTATGGAAATTGAACGTAAATATTTATTGAATTATATGCCTGGTGATCTGGAACAATATCATTATAAAAAAATTGAACAGGGTTATCTATGTCATAATCCGATTATTCGTATCCGAAAAAGCAATGACGATTTTTATTTGACCTACAAGTCAAAATTCGGCCTGGAACAGCATAATAATAACAGGGCATTAGTCAATGATGAAGTAGAACTGCCGTTAACGAAGGAAGCCTATGAGTTATTAACAACAAAAACAGAGGGAAATATGGTATATAAAACACGTTATCTTATTCCGATAAAAGATGGTTTGACCGCTGAATTAGATGTATTTGAGGGTATTTTATCAGGCCTGATTTTTACTGAGGTTGAATTTCCCGACGAAGCGGCTGCAGATGAATTTATTCCGCCTTCCTGGATCGGCAGAGAATTGACAAGCGACAAGCGGTTTTCCAATTATTACTTGTCTACACTATCAGGGATACAGGAACTGGAAGATATTCTATCGCAATAGGAATTCATTGATTTGGATAATGATTACATAGGAAAAATTGAAAATTAAGATAGACGGAATCAGGATATGAAACAACAGATTGTATATACTAAGCTTGTAATTAATAAAAACAGGCAAAACTTTTACATTTGCCGGTATCACAAGATTAGGAGGTTTCATATGCCAAAGGACAGTCAACCGGATAATAAAAGAGCACGAATTAAGAAAGCGAACGGACAGACACCTTTAACCACCGAAAATCAGAATAAAAGTAAAAATGCGAAAAAGCAATCCATTCCTAATAATGACGTATAAACAGGAGGTAGCAGCATGGCAAAAGCAGGAATGAGAAGACCAGATCCGAGTGAACCACACGGAACAGAAGGACGGCAGGGAATGCACAAGCAAAAGAACGTTGTAGAGCCTGTTCCGGAACTTCAGGGAAAGGAAAAGACAGGAAATAAAAGAGCGCATCCTGTTCATGATCACGAATAAATATGGCGGATAAAGTAGAGCTATTTGAAGAGATTACAGCACATTTACTCGGTGACGACAGACCCTCGGAATATATGATTAGGTTATCGAAGGAACCGGAATTTAAGCAATTCCCACTTGTGCTCCTTTCAAAACTTATGAAAACAGAACAGTCAAAAAAACATCATCCGGAAGGCAATGTATGGAATCATACCATGTTGGTGCTTGATGAGGCAGCGAAGGTGAGAAATCAGAGTAAAGAGGAAGCATCGTTTATGTGGGCTGCTTTGCTCCATGATATCGGAAAACCGGATACAACAATCATGAGAAAAGGGCGATTAACTTCCTATGATCATGATAAAATCGGTGCAAAGCTATGCCAGGACTTTTTGCACGTTTTCACAAACGATGAAGAGTTTATTCAAAGGGTGGAGGGCTTGGTTCGCTATCATATGCATATGCTTTATGTGCTGAAGAGTCTGCCATATGCTGATACAAAGAACCTGCTCCGAAATGTGGATATTCACGAAATAGCTCTTCTTTGCAGATGTGATCGTTTGGGTAGAACCGGTGCTGATGCGGATAAAGAAGAGGAAGAATATCAGGAATTTATTCAGATGCTGGAGAGATTAGTTAAGAAAAATGTTAAGGTGTAATGAAGGATTAAGACTTTATACGTAAAAGAAAGATTTTCGTAATAAAATTCAACGAAATGATTAAATATACGTACGAAGTCTTTTTTTGTGCAAAAAACTACAGCATATTAATCGTAAAATCGTATAAAAAAGTTAAAATATTTGGATATCTGATAATACATAGGGTACCATAAAATATTGCTGGATTTTTTATACCATATATCTTATAATAAAACTAATAATGACTATTATAAATACGCTTATGCAGCAACTTTTACAGAGAAATGAGGTTTAACCAAATGACGGAGAATTATATTTATACCATAACAAAGAAAGAGAGTCTGACGAATTCTATTTATCTTATGGATGTGTTAGCGCCTAGAGTAGCTAAAAACTGTTATCCTGGACAGTTTGTAATTGTAAAAATGGACGAAAAGGGTGAGAGAATACCTTTGACAATATGTGATTATGACAGAGAGGCAGGAACTGTTTCTATCGTATTCCAATCCCTCGGTTCTTCCACAAAGCTGATGGCAGAGTATGAGGAAGGAGAAGCTTTCCGGGATTTCACAGGGCCTTTAGGACATCGTTCAGAACTGATCGATATGCCGAGAGAGGAGCTCTCTAAGCTTAAAATTTTATTTGTTGCTGGTGGTGTTGGTACAGCACCCGTTTATCCTCAGGTAAAATGGATGAAGGAAAACGGTTATGATGTAGACTGTGTTATCGGTGCAAGAAATAAGGATTTCATTATTTTGGAAGACCGTATGAAAAAATATGCAAAAAATGTATACATAACAACGGACGATGGTTCGTATGGATTTAAAGGTAATGTAAATGATTGCATTAAAGAACTGGTATTTAATCAGGGGAAACAATATGATCTTGTAATCGCAATCGGTCCCATGATCATGATGAAGTTCGTATGTCTTCTTACGAAAGAGCTGGGGATTAAAACGATCGTCAGTATGAATCCGATTATGGTAGATGGAACCGGTATGTGCGGTGCCTGCAGACTTACCATCGGGAATGAAGTGAAGTTTGCCTGTGTGGATGGACCGGAGTTTGATGGTCATTTGGTGAATTTTGATGAAGCGATGAAACGGTTACAAATGTATAAATCAGAAGAGGGAAGAGTCATTCTCCGCAAAAGAGAAGGTGATACCCATCACAGCAATGACTGCAGAATTCATGCAGAATAGTTAAAAACGTAAGGATTCAGGTGCAATTGAAGCGACTTATCAGATAGATTTCATATTGTTAATCAGTTTTGGAGGAAAGTTTAAATGGACGTATTAAAAAAAGTTCCTGTCAGGGAGCAAGATCCTAAAGTGAGGGCAACAAATTTTAGCGAAGTGTGTTATGGATATAATTTAGAGGAAGCGCAAGCGGAAGCCTCCCGTTGTATCCAGTGCAAGAACCCGAAATGTGTTTCCGGATGTCCGGTTTCCATAGATATTCCCGGTTTTATCAAAGAAATTGGGAACGGTGATGTAGAAGCTGCATTTAAAGTGATCGGAAAATACTCAGCACTTCCTGCTGTCTGCGGCAGAGTTTGTCCGCAGGAATCCCAGTGCGAAGAAAGATGCATCCGCGGTATTAAGGGAGAAGCCGTATCCATCGGAAAGCTGGAGCGATTTGCCGCTGATTGGGCAAGAGAACATAATATCGCCCCTGAAATGCCGGAATTGACAAATGGTATTAAGGTGGCTGTCATCGGTTCCGGACCTGCAGGGCTTACCTGCGCCGGTGATCTTGCAAAGATGGGATATGATGTAACGATTTTTGAAGCTCTGCATGAGCCGGGCGGTGTTTTGGTTTACGGCATACCAGAGTTCCGACTTCCGAAGGATACCGTCGTAAGAACCGAAATTGAAAATGTGAAAGCACTTGGCGTAAAAATTGAGACAAATGTAATCATCGGTAAATCGATTACCATTGATGAGTTAATGGAAGAGGAAGGTTTTCAGGCAGTATTTATTGGCTCCGGTGCCGGACTTCCTAAGTTTATGGGAATTCCGGGTGAGAACGCCAACGGAGTGTTTTCTGCAAATGAATATTTGACCCGCAATAACTTAATGAAAGCATTTGATGCAGAATATGACACACCGATTATTGCCGGCACCAAAGTAGCTGTTGTCGGCGGCGGTAATGTTGCCATGGATGCGGCGAGAACTGCGCTGCGACTTGGGGCACAGGTCTATATCGTTTACCGCAGAAGCGAAGCCGAGCTACCGGCCAGAGTGGAAGAGGTACATCATGCGAAGGAAGAAGGCATTATATTCAAACTGCTGACCAATCCAGTTGAAATTCTTGTTAATGATAATGGCTGGGTTTCAGGAATGCGCTGTATCGAAATGGAACTGGGCGAACCGGATGCATCGGGCAGAAGAAGACCGATAGAAAAGAAAGATTCCGAATTTGTGTTGGAACTGGATACGGTAATTATGTCTCTTGGTACCAGCCCAAATCCTTTGATCTCTTCTACAACAAAGGGACTTGAAATTAATAGACATAAATGTATCGTAGCTGACGAAACAACCGGCCTTACTTCAAGGGAAGGTGTTTTTGCCGGTGGGGATGCAGTTACAGGTGCGGCTACGGTAATCCTCGCTATGGGGGCAGGAAAGGCAGCCGCGAAGGGAATAGATGAATATCTAAAAGCAAAGAATAATTAAATGGACGGACATGATAGGAAATTAGCATATAATAAACTGAAGATGGTATCAGATTAACTTAAGAAAATACGCTTGGGGAAACGTATTGGAGGATTTATGGGATATTATGTGATTGATCGTGGGATCGGAATCGCAATCGTTATAGGCACAGCACTTATCCTTGTGTTGCTTGTTATTCTTATTGTTAGATTGAATAAAGTAAAAAAGGCACAAGAAATGACGGATCTGGAAAACCAAAAATTAAAAGAAAACTGTCGTGATCTAGAAGAAATAAACGGCACGGCACTTTCTTCCTTAAGCGATCTTTCAAAGAAATGCGATGAACTTAACAAAAACAAAGAGAACATGAAGAAGTTGGCATACACCGATTATTTGACGGAGTTGCCGAACAGGATAGCGTTTACGGAAATGCTTGATAATGTCATGTTAACGATTCGAAATGAAGAAATCATCGCTATTATGGACATTGATATTGACAATTTTAAGAATATTAATGATACATTGGGACATTCCTACGGAGATGAGCTCTTAATCGATGTGACCTACCGATTAAAACAGGTTATGGATGAAAACGATTATCTGGCCAGAATCGGTGGGGATGAATTTATCGTACTGACCCAGAATATGCCTGATATGGTTTCTTACGAGGAAAAAATTAAGAAAATTCGAAATGTTTTCAGTTATCCTTTTGTGTTGTCCACGAAGGAATATTTCGTGACAATCAGTATTGGTATTGCATTTGCACCAAAGGATGGTAAAACTTCACAGGCTTTAATTAAGAATGTGGATTCTGCTATGTATGTTTCGAAAGCAAATGGAAAGAATACCCATACTTATTTCGATTTCTCCTTTAACCAAAAGCTGACAGAGAAGATTGAAATCCAATCAGAACTGCGAAAAGCGATTGAACGAAATGAATTTATGTTATTTTATCAGGCTCAGATGGATCTTGAATCGAAAAAAGTGGTTGGTTTTGAGGCGCTGATTCGTTGGAATCACCCGACAAAGGGATTGATATACCCGGATGAATTTATCTATCTTGCGGAAGAGACAGGATTAATTATTCCAATTGGCAAGTGGGTATTACTCACAGCCTGCAAGCAACTAAAACAGTGGTCTGAGGAAGGCTATCCGGACATACATATGGCGGTTAATTTATCAGCCAGACAATTTAAAGACAGGGAAATCATAAAGCTTGTATATGATGTTATCGATCAGACAGGAATTAACCCAAGTAAATTAGAGCTTGAGATTACCGAAACCATTGCACTGGATGATTTGGATTATACCATTTCGACCATTAAGGAATTACAGAAAATCGGAGTGAATTTCTCACTGGATGATTTTGGTACGGGATATTCTTCCATGAATTACTTAAAAAGACTTCCGGTTAATAATTTGAAAATTGATAAGAGCTTTTTAGATAAGGTAATGGAGGATCAATGCGATCAGAAAATTATCCAGACAATTATATCACTTGCCAGAAACCTGGATCTTTTAGTTATTGCGGAAGGCGTGGAAAACAGTGATCAGGAAGTTTTCTTAAAAGCTGCGAACTGCGATAAGGCCCAAGGTTACTTATACAGTAAACCGGTTCCTAAGGATATGGCAATTCAGTTTTTGAATAACCATGATTATAATGTTTAAATCCTGAGAATATCCGGATTTATACGAGTTCATAAAAACGGGTAATGCAGGATACCTTAATACACATATGGAGGATTAGGTAAGATGCCCGGAATGTCAGTTTGGAAGAAACATTGGAATACGGTTTTGTTTGTTTGCATACAGACTTTTTTATACGGAGTGTTTTTAACCCTCGATATTACCGGTTCAAACACGAATCTATCCAACGGTGTAAAATTCTTTATCATAATATTATGCTTTTGTTATGTACTTTTTTATCGGAAAAGTACTGACAAAAGCATTCTTTATATTCTCAGAGCAGGCCTATTCTTCACTGTTATATCCGATTTATTCCTTCTGCTTTTGGATTATTATGTCTGGGGAGTAATATCTTTTATCGTGGTGCAGCAGTTATACGCGTTTAAGCTGGATTTATCAGCGGAAAGAAGCCATCCTCAAGATATGGGAAAGGGTATCCTTCCTTCTTTTTTCATACGTATTTGCCTGCAGCTTCTGATGACGGGACTCCTATGTGTTATTTTACTCTTATTGGGTATTGACTTAGATATATTGATCACAATTACCATTGTGTACTTTATCAGTATTGTAACAAATGTCATACATGCAATAAAAGAATGTATTTCATCTGCGGGCTTAAGCAGCAGCTTATTTGCCGGCGGCATGATCCTCTTTCTTCTTTGCGATATTAATGTAGGCCTTTTTAATCTGGCTGATGTTTTCAACTTATCCGGGCAGAGCTACGACCTCATTTATTCATTATCCTCTATCCTGATGTGGACATTTTATGCACCTTCCCAGGTGCTTATTGCTTTAAGTGCAGTAAAACAGCAGAATAGACAAAAAATTTGAGAATTTTCATGTAAAAATATGACAAGCAATTGCTTGCTTACCTTGGATACATTTGATACAATACATATTATAAATAACTTTATAACTCTTTCCTCTATACCTATTTCATTGTTATCTACACTTCAAATCCAGTAAATAAATTCCAACCAATTTATTAATTTGTTCATGTGGGCGATTTACATTTATAATTATCTCTATCATATTTACTATTCAAATGAATACACCAGCTAGGTATTTCTTTAATCATTTCATAAATCTTAATTCTCAAATTCAGGTAATCTTAAGAATCTCAACGAAAATAAGATCAAATAGTATCTTCAAAAATTAATCATCGTCAAATGAACAATCATCGATGAATAATCGGTTATCGTATCATCAAATGATTATAATTACATATATAGAAACCGATGTATCTTGGCATTATTTCTTTATTTGCTATAACTTACTTCGTAAAGTTTTTGTGCATAAGCACTATATATATATCAGAGTTATGAACAAGGAGGAATGTTAATATGTTACATGTAGTGAAGGAACAAGCAGAGGATTATAATTACTTTGTCAGTGAGGTTACAGACTTAGTGAAGGAAAAGATGGGTTCTGACTATACGGTCAGGATATACAAGGTTATCAAGAATAATTCTTTGGAACTAGACAGCCTTGTAATGCTAAAGGATGGTAAAAATTTTGCTCCAAATATTTACCTCATGCCATATTATAATGCTTATCTGGAAGGAAGCAGCGTACAAGAGATTGCTGATAGGCTTTGTGAAATTTATAAACAGAGCACAATCCCTATGCTTAGGGAGAATTTTACCTATTCCTTTGATGATATGAAACCGTTTGTGATATACCGGCTTGTCAGTTATGAGAGAAATAAAAAATTACTGGGAACGACACCCCATATAAAGTATCTGGATCTTGCACTTACCTTTCATTGCCTTGTTCGTAATGATAATGATGGGATTGGAACTATCCGTATTACGAATGAGCATATGAAGTTATGGAATACCTCCCTGACGGAAATAAGCGCGTTGGCGAAAGAGAATACCAGTAAGTTGTTTCCACATTCTATCCGTAGTATGGATGAGGTCCTTCGTGGCATGCTTCAGGAGGAGTATTTGGAGGGAGTGGGGGCTGATTTGGCTGATCCTATCATCGACGAATTTCTTCATAATTCCTGGAACGTAAAGCAGCAGAATATGTATGTTCTAACTAATCAAAAGGGTATTAATGGAGCTACTTGTATGTTATATGATAATGTACTCCGTGATTTTGCAGACAATATCCATTCTGATTTATTTATCCTTCCAAGCAGTATTCATGAGATAATCCTGGTTCCCTGCCAGAAGGATATGAAAAAGGAAGCATTCATGGAAATGGTCAGTGAGGTTAACAGGACACAGGTAGCCGGGGATGAGATTTTATCAGATCGCGTATATTTTTACACGAGGAAAGAAAATGCGATAGTAATGTAATGACTTTATGACAAAGAAATTTTCATTTGTCCTGCCATAGGAAGCAGAAAAATACCAGCCATATACAAATTAACTAAAAAAATTGTTAATAAATTGTCTTGTTATACAATTTTTCTGTTTCAATATTTTTTATAATGTGTTATAATAATGAATCGACGAATAAAAA
>JARBTJ010000061.1 GCA_029240245.1 Herbinix sp. | reverse complement strand
ATTTATAAAAAGGTAAGGATGAATAGTACCCGTTACTCCGTACCGTTTATCTTAAATGTGAGTGTGCAGGGAGTGAAGGCGGCTATATTTCAGGAGGCGATGGAACAGGAAGGTATCTGCGTATCCATCAAATCTGCTTGCTCAGTCTCAAATACTCCTTCACGTCCGGTCTATGCTGTGACGAGGGATAAGAAGAATGCCATGTCCTCCTGGCGTATCAGCCTCAGTCATATGACGACAGAAGCGGAAATGGATCTATTCCTGAAGGCTTTTCAACGATGTTATGAAAGATTAGCAAATTAGTTTTGATGATATCAATATGGAAAATAGTGTATTTTTATGGACGAATGATTGACAATAAAATACAACTGAAACTTCACAGGTAGAGGTTATTGAATTGCTTGATAAAATGGTGATGAACTAATAGGAATAAAGTGTGAAAGGTGCTTTTACACTTTAATCCTATCAGTGATAAAATGAGATAGTATTCGGAGCACGTTAAAGGAATCAATGGATGCTCTCGATCGATGGAGCATTAGAAAGTGGTAGACTATATGGAACGTTATCAGGAAATAGAAAGAAGTATTATAAAGAAATTTAGAAAGCCTCTCTGGAAAAAGTTTATTAATGGTGTCAATGATTATCAGTTAATTCAAGAAGGAGATAAAATAGCGGTATGCATTTCCGGAGGTAAAGATTCAATGCTTCTGGCAAAATTAATGCAGGAAGTGCAAAGGCATGGGAAGATTCCCTTTGAGTTGGAATTTTTGGTTATGGACCCCGGTTATAATGAAATTAACCGGCAGACGATTATTAATAATGCAAAGCTGTTGGATATTCCCGTTACGATATTTGATACTCAGATATACGATATCGTGGCAGGCGTGGATGAATCCCCCTGTTATCTGTGTGCCAGAATGAGAAGAGGTTATCTTTACAAGAAGGCGCAGGAGCTAGGTTGTAATAAGATAGCACTGGGTCATCATTTTGATGATGTGATTGAAACAATATTGATGGGAATGCTGTATGGTGGACAGATTCAAACTATGATGCCGAAGCTTCACAGCACAAATCATCCCGGAATGCAACTGATACGGCCTATGTATCTGGTAAAGGAAGCAGATATACTTGCCTGGAAGCAGTATCATGATCTTCAATTTATCCAGTGTGCCTGCCGCTTGACGGAAAATTGTACCCTTTGCGATAATGGGGGAGGCGGTTCCAAGCGTCAGGAGATGAAAGCCTTAATTAAGAAATTCAGACAGACGAATTCTAGCATTGATATGAATATTTTCCGCAGTATTCATGATGTCAATCTAAGTACGATTATCGGTTATCATGATAAGGAAAAGGAATATAATTTTCTGGATGATTATGATAGTAAGGGAGGTAAGGTATGTTAAATCAATTTTCTAGGACGGAGCTATTGTTCGGTAAAGAAGCGATGGAAAAATTAAAGAATGCCAGAGTAGCAGTGTTCGGTATCGGCGGAGTGGGTGGATATACGGCAGAGGCACTTGCTCGCAGCGGTGTCGGAAACATTGATTTAATCGATGATGACAAAGTGTGCCTTACCAACATAAACCGTCAGATTATAGCTACCAGAAAAACAGTAGGGAAATATAAGGTAGATGTAATGAAGGAGCGGATTCTGGAGATAAATCCGAATGCTGTGGTAACAACGCATCAATGCTTTTATACCCCGGAAACCTCCGGACAATTTGATTTTACTCAGTATTCCTATGTTGTAGATGCTATCGATACAGTATCCGGCAAGATTGAACTGGTTCTAAAAGCCCAGGAAGCCGAGGTGCCGATAATAAGTTGCATGGGAGCCGGTAATAAATTAGATCCGACAAAGTTTGAGGTTACGGATATCTATAAAACCTCCGTCTGCCCCTTAGCCAGGGTGATGCGTAAGGAACTAAAGATAAGGGGTGTTAAAAGGTTAAAGGTGGTTTATTCGAAGGAACCGGCACGTAAACCGCTTGAAGATATGTCCATTAGCTGTAAGAGCCATTGCATCTGCCCTCCCGGAGCAGAGAGAAAATGTACTGAAAGAAGGCAAATTCCGGGCAGCAATGCGTTTGTTCCTTCTGTAGCAGGATTAATTATTGCAGGAGAGGTTATAAAGGACTTGGGCGAAATCTGCTAGAATCAGCTTGATTATCTCAATTAATTATCCATACGATTCGGTATAATTTAATTACTTTCGAAAGTTATTAATCAAAGTTTATATTTATTAAATGAAGTTAGTTCATTCAACTTTTCATTTTTAACCAATATTCACAGTTCATATTTTAGAATAGATATTGACAATGATTTTATTTTAAGGATTGCCAAAGGTAAGATTTTGGGTTACGATATGAAGGATAATCTCATAAAATGAATTATGAAAGGTGATGACATTTATTATGATACCGTCCAGAGAAGAAGCGTGGGAGCTGCTCACGGAATTTAATAAGGATGAGTTTCATCTAAAGCATGCGAAGGTTGTAGAAGGTGCCATGAAATATTTTGCAGAGCATTTAGGATACGAACAGAGCAAGGAATTCTGGCGTATCGTCGGTCTTTTACATGATTTGGATTTTGGTATGTACCCACAGGAGCATTGTATCAAGTCCCAGGAAATCATGAGAGAACGGGGGATTGATGAGAGTATCGTTCATGCCACAGCAAGCCATGGTTATGGAATTACCGTAGACATAAAGCCGGAACATGAAATGGAAAAAGTATTATATGCGGTGGACGAGCTGACCGGCCTCATTGGTGCCGTAGCGATTATGCGACCTTCAAAAAGTATCCTTGATTTAGAACTAGGTTCTGTTAAGAAAAAATTCAAAACACCGAAATTTGCTTCAGGCTGTTCCAGAGAAGTGATTGAAAAGGGAGCACAGATGCTTGGCTGGGAACTGGATGTATTAATTGCGAAAACGATTGATGCATTAAGAGAGGTAGAACGGACTTCCGGACTGGTGTAAGGATTAAGCAATTGCATAAATAAATACAGTTAGCCCATAAGCTGCAATTATATACTGGCTTATGGGTAATTTAAATATAGGTGTTTGCGAAACAATATAGTTTTTTGTTATTGCACACACAACACATACTATTCTTCCGCTCCAACGCTTCCTACGGGCTTAACTTCCGCTTCGGAGTAGAATGTGTTGTGTGCGCAATTAATACAGATTATGAGTTCCACAATTGCCTACTAATTTAATAAAAGATGGAGGTTAATACTGTCAAAGTTACATAACGGTTAACTCGGAATAGGAAAAGCCGGTATGATATCTGGTTTTGAAGATCTACGAAGTAAACCGGACAGAAGAGAAGGATGATTGGATTAGGAACACTGGTTAACATGGCATTCATTATTTTGGGATCAACAGTAGGGATATTGATCAAAGGCGGCTTAAAGAAGCGTTTTCAGGACACCATAATGAACGCACTCGGTCTGGCTGTAATGTTCATTGGTATCAGCGGAGCGCTGCAGGGAATTTTAACGGTAAGCGGAACTGGCCTTGACACCCAAAATATTATGCTGATGATTGTGGCACTTGCATTAGGAGCTTTTATCGGTGAATTAATTGACATTGAAGCACGTTTGGACCGGATGGGTGAATTTATTAAAAAGACCCTTAAGGTAAAGGGAGAAAAAGGGCAGGGATTTGTTGAAGGTTTTGTTAACAGCTCTTTGTTGTTTTGTATTGGGGCTATGGCAATCATCGGTTCCTTGGAGGATGGTCTGTCCGGAGATCCTTCCATGCTCATTGCAAAAGGCATCATTGACGGTGTGGTAGCTATCTTTTTTGCCTCCACCTTGGGCATTGGAGTATTTTTCTCCATCCTACCCCTTGGTATCTATCAGGGTACAATTACGTTATCCTCCACCTATATCGAGCCGCTGTTAAGTGGGCAGCTGATATCAAACATATCTTTTATCGGCTCGGTCTTAATCTTCGGAATCGGAATCAATATGCTGTTTGGTAAGAAAATAAAGTGCGGAAACCTACTTCCGGCTGTTTTGGTTCCGGTAGCATATGAAATTTTGCTGAAGTTGATATAGAAATATAATGATAATTATCGAAAGCATAACTGTTATTGCTTTAGCCGTGGAAACGGATTGTCTGCCTGTGGCAGCCAACCGCTAATAATGAAGCTTTCCGAACACCTTCGGAAGGCTTTTTTATTGAGTCAATTGTGTCCTATAAACAAAAAAACTCCAAGCAGAATATGCACTCGGGGTAAGGAATTTATAACCTTGCAATCCAATCGAGAGCGAAGTATTAGCTAGCTGATATTTTGTATTAAGGAATTTCGTGTCCTAGATACTAAAATATATCTACTGTGGATAGTACCTGTATCGTGCTTCTATATCTATGACAGTAGTGGTGATAATACATGCATTTCACGTTGACAATAAATCCTATATGACTTATATTTGATATATCAAATTACCATAATTATGATATAGAGTTACGACTATGCATTTTCGGCAGCATTCAATATTTATTATGAACATAGGCAGTTTATGGGGGGAGAACATATGAAGCCTGAGAAGCAAGTAATCACAACAAAGCAAGGAATCACAACAAACCAAGGAATCACAATAAAGCAGTCGATTCGTAATAATTTATTTGCCCTTCGGTTGAGCTGGCAGCTTAGTAAAGGTTATGTGATATTGATAGCCTTGAATACAGCGATTGATTATTTTTTATGGATATTCTACAGTGCTTTCTTTATGAGATATGTGGTAGATGCCATAGAAAGGAAAGAGCGTTTTGAACAGATCTTCGCTTTTATCCTGATCTGCGGCGGTATCAATCTTATATGCACCTGCTACAGTTTATTTATCGATAATGTGATACGGCCGCTTTATGGGGTTAAAATTTATCAGAGGTTATATAAAAGATTGTATCAAAAAGCAGAAAATGTCGAGCTTGCTTGCTTTGAGGACAGTGAATTCTATAACCAATATACTATGGCAGTGGATGATGCCTGCGATAAGGTAATCAGCATAATAGGCAGCATCTGTAGTATAGTTTTTGGTGGTATAGCTGTCGTAACTGTTTTTCAAACCATGTATCAAATTGATAAAATAGCAATGTTATTTGTAATTTCGCCTATTATTGGTAATTTCCTATTCGGAGCAATTAAAAACAAGATGATCTTTGCTCGTTATGAAAAATGCATTCCATTTGTCAGAAAAGCTGAGTATGTTAACCGTGTCATGTGTCTTTCGGATTATTCAAAGGAAATGCGTCTTTCAAAGGTTAGCAAGCTTATGGAAAAAAAGTTTAAGGAAGCAGTTGAAGGCAGAATTAAAATTGGGGCATCCTTTGCACGAAAATTAATACCTGTGTGCTGGCTGCAATTCTATTTTACATTCACCATAATCTTTGAAGGCGTTTTACTTTACGGAGCATATCGTACCATTGTGAGCAAGACAATTTCGCTGGGTGAATTGGCGGTGTTATCCAGCATTATGGTTTCCGCAACATGGATTTTAATCGGTTTCTCCAATGCATTGGTGGAAAGCACTAAAAACGGCCTGTTTATGCAAAAACTTAGGACTTTTATGGAGTATAAAGAAAAAATTCCTGAGGATTATGATGGAATAGTGCCTGAAAATAAGATCACCTCGATCGAATTTCGTGATGTCACCTTCAGTTATAAAGACGATGAACCGGTTTTGAAACAATTGAACTTCATCATAAAAGGAGGCAGCAGTGTTGCCTTGGTTGGACATAACGGAGCCGGCAAATCTACGATTATTAAGCTGATGTTTCGTCTTTACGACCCGACCTCCGGTGTTATTCTTGTAAATGGTAGAAATATAAAGGAATACAATCTGAAGGAATACCGGAAATTATTCGCGGCAGCATTTCAGGATTATAAAATCTTTGCTATGTCAGTTAGAGATAATGTACTGATGGGCAGGAAACCGGAAAAGGAAGACGAGGCAGTGATAACCGCATTAAAACGGGCAGGTGTCTATTCAAAAATCGAGAGTCTCCCAAATGGGGTTGATACGGTACTGACGAGGGAATTTGACAAAGAAGGTGTAGTCCTATCCGGAGGAGAATATCAGAAAATCGTTGTTGCAAGGGCATTTATCAGTTCTGCCGGAATTAAGGTGTTTGATGAACCCTCCAGTGCACTCGATCCGATCGCCGAGTCCGAATTATTTGACAGTATTCTGGATGAAGGCAAGGAAAATACAATGATTTTTATATCCCACAGGCTTTCCTCCGTTCAGAATGCGGATGAAGTGTACATGCTGGAGGAAGGTAGATTAATTGAAAAAGGAAATCATAAATGCCTTATGACTCTAAATGGGAAATATGCAGATATGTATAGAAAGCAGGCAGAAAATTATTTGGCTGTAAGTAACTATAAGGAGGTGATCTGCGAATGAATCAAAAGCAGCAATCCGGGAAGGAAATCATCTCCAATAACCTGTTTATATTACGACTATGCTTCCGATCCGCTCCATTTTATATGATTTGCTATATCTTTGAGACGATCCGTCATGATGCTCTCATTTTCTTCGAACATACTTATGGAATAGGTTTTGTACTAGACGCGGCCGAGAAGGGGAAGTCCTTCGAGGAAGTTTTGCATTTTATGCTTCTTATGTTTGCAGTCCTTGCAATAGGGGGCTTTGTATCAGGCTATGTCGTAGAATATGTTGAAATAAAGGCATTACCTAAAATACAGTATAATCTTAAACAGCTGTTATATCAAAAGGCAGCAGAGCTGGATGTGGCCTGTTACGACAATCCGGATTATTATAATGATTTTATCCTGGCTGCGTCAGAAGCAGATAAGGTAATCGGCAGGACAACACAGCTTTTGAAATTTATCGTCGGAGGAATTACGATCCTACTGACTAACGGAGGCTATTTCCTGTCAAGGGACATATTTGCAGTAGCAATCATTATGCTTTCCTTTTTATTGCGACTTTTTATCGCAGGGGTCATCAATAAATTAAATTACCGGGTACGACTTGAGGAAAATGCAATAGAACGGCGCAGAAGTTATATCCATAGAGTATTTTATCTGAATGAATATGCAAAAGAGCTTCGTCTTAATAAGGATGTGTCAAAAAAGCTATATGCTGATTTTGACAAAAGTAATCATGAAATTTATCAGATTAACAAAGAGGTAGCGAAGAAACGCTTTACTCTAACGTTACTGCGAAATTATTTCTGTAATGATTTTTTACTTGATGTGGGGTATATCTCCTATCTTGTATACCGGGCAGCAGTGGTAAGAGCTATCAGTTACAGTAACGTCGTTGTACTTTTTAATTCGTCCAGGAGATTGAGAAATGGGTTTGATACGTTATCAGGAGTTTTGCCTTGGGCTATGGAGACCAGTCTTTATGTAGGGAAAATAAGGACATTTCTAAGCTATGAAACGAAGATAACAAGCTCGAAAAATCTTCCCGTTCCTAAGGAACCCGGAGCTATCCGTATAAAGGACGTCTCGTTTTCCTATCAGGAGAAACGTATTTTAAATTCAATTACTATGAATATTGGGGCATGCGAAAAAATTGCCTTAGTCGGTTATAATGGTGCCGGTAAAACAACCTTAATCAAACTCTTGATGCGATTATATGATGCGGATTCCGGTGAAATCAGTTTGGGTGGAATCGATATCAGGGATTTTAATGTAAAGGAATACCGGGAGAGAATCGGAGCAGTATTTCAGGATTATCGTTTGTATGCAGCTACGGTGGAGGAGAATATACTTCTTGACCTTCACGAAACAGGCGATAAGAGCAGGTTGCTATCCTCGTTAGACTCAAGTGGATTTACACAAAAACTGAGGGAGTTAAAGGACGGGCTATCTACACCATTAACAAGAGAATTTGAAGAAAATGGTGAGGATTTATCCGGAGGCGAAAAACAGAAGCTTGCCATTGCCAGAGTATTTTACAAGGATGCAGGACTAATCATTCTGGATGAGCCCTCCAGTGCACTGGATCCAATAGCAGAATACAATTTGAACCGTTCCTTAATGGAAATAACAAAAAATAAAACGGTTATATTTATATCGCATCGATTATCCACTACCAGATTTGCAGATAAGATATGTATGATGGAGAACGGCCAAATCATTGAAGAAGGATCTCATAACAGCCTGCTCGAAATGAACGGTAAGTATGCACAGATGTGGAGAGCACAGGCAGGAAGATACCAGTGAAATAGTAATTTTTGATGTGACTATTTATGCAATGAATCAGCATATTATATACGGGATTAATACTTGGTAAGCATCTAGTCAAATACTAAATGGATTGATTTACATGATCTGTGCTCGGATATAGGCTTCAGAAGCTCCAATTCAAAGTGTCATTTATAGGATTCTTCGGTCCGGCGGCAGCCTTTTGTATACGAAAAAACAATAGAAAAAAGATGAATAAATATACTTGACAATACAAGTATAATTGTATACAATAAAACAAATTATAAGAACAGGTGGATTGCGTCGTCAATCTGCTTGTTACGTGAAGGATGGAGAGATGCGCATGGATCAAAGAGAAGTATACATTAACCCACATAATAATTTATTAGAGCTGGAGGAACCGATTTATCCTCTTGTTGATGTGGACCAGCCGAATACATTTCGGAATTTGTTCCCTTATGATGAAATACCGAAGATAGCATTTAATGACCGGATAGTTCCTCATCATCTTCCTGATGAAATTTTTATTACGGACACTACCTTCCGTGATGGTCAGCAATCCAGGGCTCCTTATACGACAGAGCAAATCGTAACTATGTTTGAATTTTTCCATCGCTTAGGTGGACCAAAAGGTCTGATCCGTCAAAGTGAATTTTTCTTGTACAGCAAGAAGGATCGTGATGCAGTCTATCGTTGTATGGAAAAGGGTTATGAATTTCCGGAGATAACCTCCTGGATCAGAGCAAGTAAGAAGGATTTTGAACTGGTGAAGGAAATTGGCATGAAAGAAACCGGTATTCTAGTTAGCTGTTCCGATTATCACATCTTCTATAAGATGAAAATGACCAGAAGGGAAGCTATGAATCATTACTTATCCGTGGTGAGGGAATGCCTTGAAACCGGTATAGCAGCGAGATGCCATCTTGAGGACATTACACGTTCCGATATCCATGGGTTTGTCATTCCATTCTGTTCCGAGTTAATGAAGCTAAGCAGGGAATATAACATTCCGGTTAAAATACGTGCTTGTGATACCATGGGATATGGTGTAAATTTTGCGGGGGCTGTGATACCTCGTTCTGTTCAGGGTATTATTTATGGTCTCAGAACCCATGCAAATGTACCTGCAAAGTGGTTGGAATGGCATGGACATAACGATTTTTATAAGGCAGTGAGTAATTCAACAACAGCCTGGCTTTATGGTGCTGCAGGGGTAAATTGTTCCTTATTCGGAATCGGTGAACGTACCGGAAATACTCCTCTTGAGGCAATGGTTTTTGAATATGCGCAGTTAAAGGGTACCTTAGATGGCATGGATACTACAGTGATTACGGAGTTAGCGGAGTATTTTGAAAAGGAAATCGGATATCGTGTGCCCTCGAGAACGCCTTTTGTCGGAAAGAACTTCAATGTAACAAGAGCAGGTATTCATGCAGACGGATTGCTCAAAAATGAAGAAATTTATAATATTTTTGATACAGATAAATTCTTAAATAGACCGGTATTGGTTGCAGTATCGAATACCTCGGGACTTGCAGGAATCGCTCATTGGATCAATACCTATCATAAATTAAAGGGTGATAAGGCAGTCGATAAAGCTCATCCGATTGTTACTAAAGTGAAGGAATGGGTTGATGAGGAATATGAAACCGGCCGTGTAACTGTAATCACGGATGACGAGTTAATAGAGATTATCAATAAAACCCAAGAGGAACTTGGAATCACACTTATAAGTGATTCACTTATGAATTGACAGTTCCTGTTATATATCTTACAATCAAAATGATGTAATTTTTCTGATAAGTACAGGAGGATCAGTTTTCCGTATTGTTTCATAGGTGATAACTACCAATTCGTGTAGAGGTAAACCTGTTAAATAATACATGAGAATAAATCCTCCTGCAAACAATGAGGCAATCTTTATCATTCATAGGAAGAAGCCTTTAAATTTAAGAAGGAGAATCCTGCATAATTCATGTAGGAGTAGCCTTCAAAAAACAGGAGGAGAAATCCTCCTAAAAAACAGGAGGATTGAAACATGATATCAACAGAAAAAATTGAAGCAGCAAAAGAAAAGTTTGGTCAATTGCTGGAACAGCAGTTGTTAAGAGTTGAAGAGATGAAATTGCAGGGCGATTTTATTGATTATAATACTCTGGAGCAGATTAAAATCGGTGTTTGCGGCGGCGATGGAATCGGTCCTGCAATAACTGCGCAGGCACAGAGAGTTCTGGAATATCTGTTAAAGGACGAAATAAAAGGCGGAAAAGTAGTCTTCGAGATAATCGAAGGATTAACCATCGAAAGAAGAGCGGAGGAAAAAGCAGCGATTCCTCCGGCGGTATTAGAGGAATTAAAGAAATGCCACGTTATCCTGAAAGGACCTACCACAACCCCTAGAAAAGGTGACCCATGGCCGAATGTCGAAAGTGCCAATGTAGCCATGCGTAAGGAGCTGGATTTGTTCGCGAATGTTAGGCCGGTAAGAATACCGGAGCAGGGAATTGATTGGACCTTCTACCGTGAAAATACCGAAGGTGCTTATGCAGTAGGCAGTAAGGGTGTCCATGTTACCGAGGATTTAGGTGTTGACTTTACCGTAGTTACTTCACAGGGAACCGAACGTATTATCCGTGCAGCCTTTGAATTTGCCAAGGCAAACGGTAAAACCAGAGTTACAGCAGTAACCAAGGCGAATATAATTAAAACCACCGATGGTAAGTTCTTAGATATCTTCCGTGAAATCGCTAAGGAATATCCGGATATCACCTCAGATGACTGGTACATCGATATTATGACGGCGAAGCTTGTCGATGAAAAGAGAAGAAAAGATTTCCAGGTTGTGGTGCTCCCGAATCTTTATGGTGACATCATTACCGATGAGGCAGCAGAATTCCAGGGCGGTGTAGGTACTGCAGGAAGTGCGAATATCGGTAAAAAGTATGCGATGTTTGAAGCAATCCATGGCTCCGCACCTCGTATGGTACAGGAAGGCCGAGATATTTACGCAGATCCCTGCAGTATGATACGTGCCGGTGCAATGCTGCTTGCTCACATCGGATATATAAAAGAGGCAGATAAGCTTTACCAGGCGCTTGATATCTGTACGATTACAGAGAAAAAGGTTATTCTTACAGGCCGTGATACCGGAGCTACCAGTGCTGAGTTTGCGGATTATTTAATGGAAACGATAGAGAACTTAGCATAATTTTGATTTGAAATGAAATGTGGGGTTTACATTTTAAAGTACGTTTAATATGAGGAGGGAAATCCTTGGAAGATTTTAATCTTCAAAAAGAGGTTGCAGATAAATATTCCCTAAGAGGCAGGGTTTTTAATAAAATTAGAGAGAATATCCTGTCAGGTGTCTATAAGGAAAACGAAGAACTTAAGGAAAATACAATCGGACTGGAACTTGGTGTCAGCCGTACCCCCGTAAGGGAAGCATTACGGCAATTGGAGCTGGAAGGTCTGGTTACGATTATACCGAATAAGGGTGCCTATGTTACGGGAATAACATCTAAGGATATCCATGATATTTATATGATAAGGTCATATCTGGAGGGGCTTTGCGCGAAGTGGGCCTGTGAACATATTACAGAGGCAGAGATCGAAGCATTGGATGAAATCCTTTATTTATCAGAATTTCATGCAAGAAGGAGCCATCACGAACAATTGGTTGAGCTGGACAATAAATTCCATGATTTAATTTATAAGGCTTCGGGTAGCAAAATCTTAGATCATGTTTTATCAGACTTTCATCATTATGTGGAAAGAATTCGAAAGATTACTTTGTCACGATCCTCAAGAGCTACAAAGTCGAATGAAGAGCATGCTTTGATCTTAGATGCCATCAAAAAAAGAGACGGAGATTTAGCCGAAAAGCTTGCACATGAGCATATCATGAATACAATTAAGAATATCAGTGAACAGGGCTTATAAAGAAGGATTAAGGAAATATCTGCAAGAATTTCATGTAGATAGAGTTCATAACAAAAAAACTGTATGAGTTTCGTTTGGAAAAAGTATTCATACCAAAAAACCTACAAGAGTTTCATGAAGAAAAAGTATTCATAGCAAAAAACCGTATGAGTTTCGTTTAGAAAAAGTATTCATAAAAAACCCACAAGAGTTTATGTAGACAAGTATTTATAGCAAAAAACCTGCAAGAATTTCATGCTTAAGAAGTTTACATAGCATGAAATTTTTGCAGGTTTTCTATGATTACGCGCGAAATATTGGACTGGGACAAATAAAAACAAAATATTCACCCAATGTTATATGAATTCCTACTCCTCTGCCGCAAGCAGCTCCCACTGTTCCATCAGTGACTCGAGACGACCTTCAATTTCTTTTTTCTCGTTATTTAATTCAAGTAATTTCGATACATTCGTGTAGATTTCTTCTTTCGTAAGGAGTAGGTCAATTTCCTCATTGCGAGTTTCTAATTGGTGGATATCGTCCTCTGTCTTTTTTAAATCATTTTTTCTCTTACGAAGTTTCGCTTGTTCTTCCTTTTGCTGTTGCCAACTTTGCTTATTATCCGAACTACTATCCGGTGCTGTGGATACAGTAGAAGAATCTGTGGACCGAAAAGGGGAGGAGACCGGAAATGCTCCCGGTTTGCCGGATACTGTGGTGCGGTTCATATCAGTGTTTCTTCCAAGATAAGCAGCCTCCACTTCCGGCTTTTTCTCGAGATAATAATCATAGTTACCGATATAATTCAGTAGGTTCTGCTCCGTTAAATCCATGATACGTGTAGCTGTTTTATTAATAAAATAACGGTCATGAGAAACATACAAAACGGTACCGGTGTAGTGGATGATTGCATTTTCAAGGATTTCCTTCGAAGCGATATCAAGGTGGTTGGTAGGCTCATCGAGGATTAACAGATTAGCTTCTGATAGCATTAATTTTGCTAAGGACACCCGTCCGCGTTCACCACCGCTGATATCCTTAATTCTTTTAAAAACATCATCCTCTGTGAATAAAAATGCAGCCAGAATATTACGTACTGCAGTATTATCCAGATGGGGATAGGTATCCTGCAGTTCATCGAATAAGGTTTTATCCGGGTCAAGCACCTGATGCTCCTGATCGTAATAGCCAACTTTTACCTTGGAGCCGAGCCTGATCTCGCCGCCATCTGATTCCACCTGTTCGTTAATGATTTTTAAGATAGTAGTTTTTCCAGTTCCGTTATTGCCGATGATAGCGACCTTTTCACCTCTTTTGATATCGAAGTTCAGTCCGGAAAATAATTTCAGATTTCCATAAGCTTTTGAAAGCCCGGTAACTGTTAAAACATCATTTCCGCTGGTAATTCTTGGTTCTAAGGAAAAATGAATCTGAGAATGTTCAATAGGTTTATCAACACGCTCTATTTTATCCAGCATCTTTTCACGGCTCTCTGCACGTTTGATGGATTTTTCCCGGTTAAAGGAGCGAAGCTTTGCAATAACCTCCTCCTGATGCTTGATTTCCTTCTGCTGATTCATATACTGCTTCAGCATAGCATTTTGCAACATGGATTTTTTGTAGGCAAAATCTGAATAATTACCCTCATAGGTTTGGGCTTTTGCATTATCCACCTCGATAATCTTTGTAACTACCTTATCAAGGAAATAGCGGTCATGTGCCACAACTATAACAGCCCCGTTGTAATTTAATAGGAAGGTTTCCAGCCATGCAATGGAAACCAAGTCCAGGTGGTTGGTAGGCTCATCGAGTAAAATGATATCCGGCCTGGATAACAATAGTTTGCCGAGTGCAATTCTGGTTTTCTGGCCGCCGGACAAAGTATTTACCTTTTTATGAAAGTCCTCCTCGAAAAATCCAAGGCCCTTTAGGATACCGGTAACCTCGCTTTGGTAGGCATAACCGTTCTTTATTTCAAATTCATGCATGAGTCTGGTATAGGTACTCAGCATCTGATTAAGCTTATCACCCTCAGCATGCTTCATTTCCTGTTCTAAACTACGGATATTTGCATCCAGATCGATAACATCCTGTTTTACGGTTAGCATTTCCTCATAAATGGAATGCTCAGAGGATAGATTCTGGTGCTGGGCAAGGTAACCGATGGTGCTTCCCTTCGCAAGAATTACTTCTCCTTCATCCGGTGTCAGTTCATTCATAATAATTTTAAGTAGTGTCGATTTACCGGCACCGTTCATCCCGACGATAGCAGCCTTCTCCCTTTCATTGACATGAAAGGAAACCGATTTTAATATTTCCGTGGTTCCAAAAGCTTTACTTATATTTTGACATGCAAGTATCATGTAATCATCCCTCGTTCTTTATCAGATAAGCATTTACCAATTCTTTTGATATTTTAGCATAAGCAACCGGACAAGTAAAGAATATCCTGGCTCAGTGCCAAAGATACATTGACTTATTCTTAACGATAAAATATAATGGAATTATATTATTTTTGCCAAAAAAGGAGGTAAGTCATTGGAGGAGAAACAGATTTCCAAAGCGGTTATTAATAGATTACCAAGATATTATCGTTATCTCGGAGATTTACTTGAAAAGGATGTTGTAAGAATTTCATCCAAAGAATTAAGTGAAAAAATGAAGGTTACAGCATCACAGATACGACAGGACTTAAACAATTTTGGCGGTTTTGGCCAGCAGGGCTACGGCTATAATGTAGAATATCTCCACTCCGAAATCGGAAAAATTTTAGGACTGGATAAAAAATATAATGTAATCATTCTTGGTGCCGGCAACTTGGGTCAGGCACTTGCTAATTATGTTGATTTTGAACGCCGGGGATTTTTCGTTAAAGCTATTTTTGATGTAAATCCGCGTTTGGTCGGTACCAGTATCAGAGGAATAGAGGTTTTGTCCACAGATATTTTAGAGAGTTATATTAGATTACATCCGGTTGATATTGCGGCGATTACTGTTCCCAAGACGAAAGCACCCCAATTAGCTGCTGACTTAGTGAAATGGGGGATTAATGGCATCTGGAATTTTGCTCCGACGGACTTAAATCTTCCAAATGGAGTTACAGTGGAAAATGTACATTTAGCAGACAGCCTGATGAAATTGTCCTACCGTTTATCAGGAGAAGAAACCGATTGATTATGAATTACACTGGAAGGGCCGGTGTTTTAAGTATGGGTAAGAAGGATAAGAAGTATGA
>JARBTJ010000016.1 GCA_029240245.1 Herbinix sp. | reverse complement strand
CCTTCTATGATAGAAACATTCAATATGGCAGTGAGAACATATGCAACCAGAATGTTGATGATCTGTTCCATATCCCTTGTACCTGTCCAGGTAATCAGCCAGTGACTTGTAAGTCCTACCATCATCGCACCGTATAGAGAGAGGACAATTATCTGGATTCTGCGATAGTATGTGAGTGTAATAATCGTAATGTACAGAATAGAAAGATATGGCGTACAACCTAACAGGCCATCAAACGTGAACCAACTAAGAGGGGTATACACAAAGCACAAAAGCAGCATCGGGGTAAGACATGCTGTATTAATGCTAATTTTACCTGCCGCGAACAACGGGGTTGTAATTAATAAACATACGATAATACCAATGTGTACCGCCATCAACATGTAATGGGATAGTAACGCCATCAATACAATACCAAAAATGCATGAAAGGAAACAGGCAATAAGCATTTTCACCGGTATACTATTTTGTATGATAGGACTTTTATTCTCTTTAAATAAGGCTGCAGCCTTTTGCTGTTTCATTAAAATCATTCCTTATAAGATTACTCCAAATATGGGACGTTTTGTGTGTAACTATTTTTATTATACAGCATTTTTCCCGGCTTTACAATCAAAATAACCTCATTGAACCGTCCCAACTACAACAAGGACGGCCCAATGAGGTAACATATAAGCATAAGCAAGAAAAAAGCACATTCATTGATGACTGGGTATTATATGACCATGCAGCCGGACCCTTTGGAAATTGGGCCTGCTATCAGCATGGTATATTAACCTGGGATCCGTATCTCTACAGTTACCTCCCCCTCAAAGTTACCTCCCTCTGCCTTACACTCTAATGAAATACCTGTCTTACAGCTTAATATGATATCTCTCTGTGCCCGTTCCCTTACGGCTGAAGGTAAGCTTTCCGTCCTGGGTTCTCTGAATTACCACCTCATTCATCCCCTCTGTTTCATAGGCAAAGGATTCATAATCCTCTTCGTATAGGGTAAACTCTGCGGCTCCCTTTCCATATTCGGCGATTTTAATCTGAAATACCGTATCCCTCTCTACACTTTGCACCGGCGCTGCCAGAGGCAGCAGGGTATTATCCTTTACATATACAGGTATCTTGTCATAATCTGCTTCTGCTTCAAAAATCCTTCCGCCTTCCAATACTTCACCGGTAAAGAAATCATGCCAGGTGCCGGCGGGCAGATAAATACGGCGGGAAGTGCCGTCCTCCGCTGTCAGAGGGCATACCAGCATACTGCTGCCAAAAAGGTATTCGTCATCAATATTTCTGGCCTCTTCCTCTTTGGGATAATCCATTACCAAAGCCCTGATGGGAGGAATTCCTTTTCTGTGGTATTCCACAAAAGCGCTGTAGAGATAGGGGAGCAGCTGCATACGAAGCTCAAAGAATTTCCTGCAGATGTCCGTATAATAAGGAGCATCCTCCATCCACTCTCCCGCCAGATTCTTCTCAATGTCCACCTGCTTCCAGGGGGGACTTGGAATCCTCCAGCTGTTAAAAAGTGCCTGCTCCGAAAATACAATGGTTTGAAGCCTTCTTAATAAATCATTGCCGTCCATGCAATTTCTGACTTCCGGAGCCCACAAAAGTCCTGAGAAGCCGGAGGTAACCATCCCCCTGATGAACTGTTTGTGATTATACAGATCGGAATAAAGGACAAAGGGCAGCGGAGCGGCAAGAGCTCCCGAGGAGCGTACCTGGGAATAGGTACGGGTATTCTTCTCTTTAAAGGTTTTATACATAAGATTCTGGTACAGCATTCCAATGGCCATATGCATCTGCTCTCCATCCATTCCCGAAGGAAAGCTTGTGGAATCCGGAAAGGACCAGTTGGAGGCATTATAGTCGGAATTATCACACTCATCCAGCTTAAAGCCCATAATTCCATTTTCAATAAATTTTACCTTATGATAATCTCCGAATATCTCCGAAGCACCTGTTGTGGCAAAATCCGGTACCAAACCGTTCCATACCTCATAATTACCGCTGTATTTCTTTACCTCTTCATAAAAGGGTGCGGCAGGATATACAAAAACATGCTCCCAGAGATTCAGCTTATAGCCCTCCCTGTTAAGGGAATCAATCATTTCCTGTGGATTTTTAAAAAGGTAGGACCACTCATAGGTACAGGAATAGCTGTGTGATTGCCACCCTGGCTCAAGTCCCAGAACATCCACGGGCATCCTCTCCTTACGGAACTGCTCCGCCAGCTCCATTACCTTCTTCTGGTCGCTTCCTCCGTAAGTCCTGTACCACATACCAAGCCCCCACATAGGCGGCAGGCATCCGCCGCCGGAGAAGAGATTATATCTCTGTACGGCCTTCTTCACATCCCCTGCAAAGAAATACAGGTCAATTCCCTTTACACCGGGTATTTCTATGATAATCTTTCTTTTTTCCTTCGCTCTCTTTAAAGCATAGAGGGCAGATTCGGAGAACTCCTCATGGGGAACATTTACTTCTTTTTTGTGTTCCGACACTCCCTTTTCCGAGACAGTTCCCATATAGAAGGACAGGTACCGGAAGGAGTCTGCCAATAAGCCGTACCCTGCCGTTGATACATAGAAGGGCACCGGTGCATGGCTCTCACCTGTATCAACCGGCGGGTCTGAATTCACCTTTACAAACCGTTTTCTGCCGGCATGGTTCATATTCTTAAGCTGAAGCCCGAAGCCGTATATGTCCTCGGTGCTATCCATAGGAAGTGTTACCGTAATCCCTCTGGCACTTTCCTTCCATTCCAGTTCATTAAGCACTTCCGGGCTTTTAACCTCTCCCTCCAAAAGCTCCAGTTCATTCTTTTTTATCTGAAAGGGATGCAGAGAGACCGGAGTATGTGTTTCCGGCTCTCCAATCCTTATCTTCCATATTCCTTTTGCAACTTCTTCTCTGATCATGGCAATTCCTTTCCTTTTGTCTGATAACCAGCTTGATTATTATTCTCTGATACTACCTTGAGAAAGTTACACTTCATATTAACTACCTGTTATTTATTCTCTTTTACTTCCCTGATTACCGACAGGCTGACTTCCCCTTTGGTGTTAAAGTTCTCCACCAGATATCTGTCACACCTGCCGCCGCAATAAGTTACCCTAATCTCTTTTGAATTCACCGGCTGCGAATCCACAAGCTGTAATGCCTCCACCTTCAGTTCCTTATCATCAACCTCCAGCACACCGGCAAAATAAGCTTCCTTTCCCCTAACCCGTATAGCAGCTGTCTTCCTTCCGTTCTCCTCCATTGCTTCCCTGCGGTTTCGGATTTCTTCTTCTTTAAAGGTATCCTTACTGTCCGGGAATCTGCCGGTCACAACCTCATAAGCGGAAGATGCTGTCAGGTGGAGGCCGGTTTTTTCTGTATAAGGCATCAGATTGACAGTCGCTTCCTGATGGTAGTCACAGAGGATACTGGTTGTTCCTTCTCCCCTGTACCAATTACAGTTGGTGATAAATTGTCCCGCACTGTAGGGGTCTTTCGATAATCTGTTCCGATATTTATAAGGACTTGCAGGCTCCACCTTCAGTCTTCCCATAGGGTGATACAGTACGTCATAGACATGCTCCTGCTCTGCGCACAGATAATCCAGGATAAGCAGATACTCCTGGGTCAGGATTATCATTCTTCGCTGAAATACGCCTTCGGTATATTCTCCGACACTTCCCTGCCGTCTTTCCTCAGGCGGGGTCAGGATATACCGCCCCTCCGCCCTGCATTTATCTTCCGGGAATTTCACCGGATAGGGGGTCTGTCCCCCATAGGGAGGGTCACTCCACCTTGCCGTTGTTTCTGCGCAGACTGCCTGGTACTCCTTCGTATTATGGTATAATACAAGCCGGCAGGGGGTTGGCTCCTGCATTTTCAGATCCACCACTGCCATATTGTGTGCCAGAGAGGTCTGGACCCACATCTTAAAGAGGAAGGAGTCATAGCCAAACCAGGCATACTCCGTATTATAGAAGGTTTGATTTCCTTTGATGACAGAGAGCAGGCTCAGCCGGTCGAAATGACCGTGATAGCCTCCGTGGGCACCATATTTCATAACAGCCTGGACATACCCTCTTCCCTCACCGGTTCTAAGAATGGCATATCCTGAACCGTCTGCCAGAAAGGGCTCTGTCCTTAACTTCCTATCACAGAGATAATCCCCCCTGCCGTATAAAAGATCTCTTCTTTCTTGGTTTACAGCAGAAAGATAGCCCTCCTCCCGGTACACATAATAGGCCTTGTCAAAGATAAGGCTTAGATTCTGTTCGTTACCGTCATTACAGGAGAAGAGGTTCCCCTCCGGTGTCAGGCATCTTAAAAGGGCATTCAGATACTGCTTCACAGACCTTACAGGCTCTTTGCCCCCCCTGTCCCGGTCAAAGGACATTCCTAAAAAAGGCATGCCGTCCCCGGACCATACTTTTCTGTTGGCCCAGGGAGCCAGAATAACCGACTTGTCAAAAGAAGCCGGTACCAGAAGCTGTCCAAAGGAAAGATTGCTGTTATCTGCGGCAACACAGACCTCCAGGAGCAATTCCGCTGCCAGTCTCATATAACCGCTTGCCATCTCAAAATACAGGCCGTCCTCCGACAGGACGGAGGATAAAAGCTCTGTCAGTCCTCCTTTTCCGTAGAGAAATCTTCTGACACGGTCATCTTCCTCCAGTACCAGACCGCAGAAAAACCCAGCAGCCGCTTCCGCTATCTGAAAATTATTACCGTCCCCGGTAGTCAGAAGCCAGTCCTGAAAGTCCATATAATGATGAAGGACATCTCTTAAGCCCCTATGATCCTCTTCCCTTAAGAAATCCGTTTCATACAGCAGGTCATAGGCGGCGGCAATTTCCAGAAAGAATTCCGCTTCCTGCACCCAGCCTGCGGAGCAGGCTCTATGCTCCTTATAATCCCCTCTCTCATATTCCCCGGAGGACTCAACAAAGACGAAGTAGGACTGCCATTTCGTAAGATAGCCCTTTTCCTTATGGCAAAGTCCCCTTAAATACTGAGCCGCCTTCTCCCCCAACACCTTATTGCCGCTAAGCTTCCAGGCTGCAATACACTTACGCAGGGATAGCTGAGAATAGGCGGGATATACATAGGTGGAATCCCCACTGGGCTCAGGAATCTCCCAGCTTAGGGAGGGGAGATAATACTCCTTCCGGAACAACTCCTCCGCCCAGGAAAAATTTCTTATTTTTTCTCCCACCTCCTGCCAGCCGCTTTCTTTATGCAGCAGATATGGATGCCCCCTTTTTCTTGCTGTCCTGATAGTCAGCTCTTTGCTATACTTATTATTCCAATTTAACAGCAGCCTTCCGCATTCACTGCCCCCCGGCGGTACGAAGGAGGGTATTGTTACGGTAACGGGAATGGTTATCTTCTCCCCCGGTCGGATGCTATGACAATCATACCGTCTTCCCTGCCCGCCAATATCATACTTCATGGATTCTCTTGCGTAACGGTGAAGTACAATAGAAAAGCCGGCTTTTTCTTCCCCCTCATTGGTAACAGTCAACTCATAGAGGCAATGGGAATCCTGGCATCAAAGTCCCCGAAGTGTCCCACCCTAAGGTTTGTTATCCGAATCCTTTCCTTACTGCCAAATGTAATCTGTGAGACATAACGTAAAAAAGCATCTGCTGCCTCTGCAAAGTCAAACTGCTTAAACTCCAGGTATACCCTTTGTCTGATTCCTCGGGAGATAAGAATCTCTGCCTTATGCTCCGGATAAAATTCCGGCCTTCCGATCTGTAAAGGGATTAGCGCTGCTGTAAGGGCAACAGGCATATCCTCCTCCGCTCCATCTGCTATCGCATCAAAAGCGATATAATCATAGCCTCTTAAGTCCGCCGTTGTTTCAAAGTCATATATCCAGGGTATGTTCTCCTCCAGATATACCTCGTCCTTCCATCTTACCATGGGAATTCTCTCCTATCCGTGTTACCTGCCCGTGTTTGTTATCTGTCCGCATTATGATTGACAGTAGAAAATGTGCCCCCATGAAGCACAGCAGGAGCACATTTTCTTTTTAATTAATTGCTGATTTTCTTATCAAGGAAATCCTGCAGTTGTTTGATCAGTTCAGCCCTAATTAGTTCAAGACCGGCCTTTTCACACGCGTCGTGATATTCTTTGATCTTAGCTGCAGTATTCTCTCCGTATGCTCCCCATTCAAACTTGGCATCATTGGTATAGGCAGAGATTGCCGCCACCTGTGTCTCCACACTCTTCTGGTCGAAGTTGAAGCCGGCAAGAGGGCTTAAATTATAGGTATCGTTGTTATACATATAGTCATACACCTTATTGGCATATTCATTATTGACAACAGCGGAATCGTAACGGATGTAGGCAGGATTCCAGGTGAAGGAATAACCGGGCATTACATAGGAATCCGTGCTGATGGTCTTATAAGCGTTATCGCCGATTGCTTCCCAATCCTCTCCCTCGATACCGTACTGGATCAAATCATGGTTTTCCTTGGAGGACCACATCCAGTCAAGGAAGGCCATTACCGCATCAGTCTTCTTGGACCAGGTAGGTGCGCAGAGGAAATTCCATGCCTGCATATTGCTTACAATGGCGCCTGGCTCAAAGTTTCTCTGCTTCTCATCCATAATGAAGAATCCAAGCTTTGCATCAGGATTGGTATTTTCTATATTCTTTGTACGGGAAACCCATTCCGTAGCGGTGCCGTAGGTTGCCCCGTAAAGCCCCGCATCAAAAGCCGCACCGATGTCATCATTTGAGGAAACCGCATCGCTGTTGATATACTTGGTCCATTTTGTAAGATCTGTATACCAGTCACTGATATAGTCCTTATTATATAATTCCGGAAAAGCTGCGAAGTGGCTTGCATCATCTCCCACCGTTGCAGCATCCAGTACCTTTGTGCTATCGCTGTTTAACGCCACATAGAACTTAGCTCCATAGTTATACATATAGATGTTGCTTCTTCTGTTATCATAGCCAGGGTTTTCAAATTCCGTCATTCCCTGTGTGGGAGACACGCCCCAGGCAGCAATAAGTCCTTCATCATTTATATGCTTAGCTATCTCTTCCAGGTACTGCTCATAAGTAGTATAATCAACAATCTCCGGTAAGCTGTATTTCTCACGAAGGTCCTCACGGTAGATGATTCCCTTTATATCTTCATAGGACTCTGCCAGGGGAATGGCATAGGTCTTGCCGTTAAAGGAATTGGCAGTCAGATAGTCCTCGTTGAAAGCAGCCTTTAATCCCGGATAGGCATCATTATTAAAATAACTTGAGAGGTCCTTGAATATGCCGTCATTGATTTTATCGGATAAACCGTGCCACGCTCCCACAAATAGGAGATCGTAATCCTCCTGGGCGGTAATGGCAAGATTTAGCTTGTCAGCGTAATCAGCGCCTTCCACATAAGTTAAGTTGACTTTGATTTTGCTTAATACCGGATCGTCCTTCACTTTGTCATAAAATACGTCCAGCACCTTGTCAAAGTTGGTTACCGGATTAATGACACGTATATTAATGGTGGTCATCTCCTCCGTTCCTTCTGTCTTTGATTCCTCCGTCTTGGTAGCCTCGGGCGTACCTTCATTCCCTGTCTGATTATTTTTACTCACAGGCTTTGAGCAGGCCGTAAGCAGCAGAGAGATCACCAGCAGGAGTGATAACAATGTCTTCATTTTTTTCATAGTTTTTGTCCTCCATTTTTATTTATTTTACTTTGATATGTAATACCTTCTCACATTCAAAGATAAAACCTGTGTTTATCCCTTTATGGAACCGACCATAATGCCGGAAGTAAAGTACTTCTGCACAAAGGGGTAGAAAAAGATTACCGGTCCTATTGTTACCACCGCTGTGGCCATACGGATGGAATTGCTGGGAAGGCTGGCAAAGGCCTGCCCTGTCATTCTGGCCATTTCCTTAATGGAATCAATGGACCTGGTGAGATTCATGATGTAATACTGCAGCGGATAAAGACTTTTATCGTCAATATAAAGCATGGCGTTATACCATTGGTTCCAGTAGCCTAAGGCATAGAATAAGCTGATGGTGGCAATACCCGGTACCGATACGGGAAGTATCACCTTCGTTAAGATTTTAAGATCATTGGCGCCGTCGATATAGGCTGCCTCCGAAAGCTCCTCCGGGATGGAGCGGAAGAAATTCTTCATCATAAACATATTCCAGGGGTTTAAAAGTATCGGTATAATAAGCACCCAGATATTGTCCCTTAGGTTCAGATACTTTGATATTAATAGGTATGTAGGCACCAGTCCGCCGTTAAAGAGCATAGTAAAGTATATAAAAAAGGTTACCTGGGTTCTGTACTTTACCTTCTTTAAGGACAGCGGGTAGGCTAAAAGCACTGTCACCACCATACTAAGAAGCGTTCCCGCAATTGAGGTAAAGATGGTCACCCCATAAGCCTTGAATATCTGTCCCGTTTTAAAGATTGTGCGGTAAGCCTCTGTGGTAAACTTAGACGGCCATAGTTTGTATCCTTCCCTCAGTATGTTGACCTCCGTCTCAAAGCTGGTTGCAATCAGCATCATAAAGGGAATCAGGCAGAAGAGACAGAAGATGGTAATTAACGTATATACAATAGCATCCATAATCACTGTGTCGCTGCTTTTTTTCTTTTTCTTTTTGGTTATGCTTCCTGTCATATCCCTCATGTCTTTTTCCTCCTAAAATAACGCAGAATCCGGTTCCACTTTTCTCGTCAGCCAGTTGCTTGCCAAAACGATGCAGAAGCCGACTGCGGATTGGTAAAAGCTCACCGCGGTGCTAAAGCCCAGATTGGAATTGGTCCGCAAAGCCCTGTATACATAGGTATCGATAACATCTGTTGTTCTGTAAATCATGCTGTTATCACCGACAAGGGCATATATCATACCAAAATCCCCTCTGAAAATATTTCCAATACTCATTAAGGTGAGCATAATAATCGTCGTCTTCAGCATGGGCAGCGTAAGCTTTGAGATGAGCTGGAAACGGTTGGCACCGTCAATTTTAGCCGCTTCGTAGACTTCCGCATCAAAACCGGTGATAGTTGCAATATAGATAATCGTTCCGAACCCGGCTCCCTGCCAGATACGAAGCAATACCAGTATAAATCTCCAATAGGTATCCGTATTGTAAAAGGCTACGGAATCCCCTCCCAACTGCCTGATAAACTGATTGATCAGCCCTCTGTCCCCAAGAAAACCCTGTAAGAACATGGCAACCACTGCCCAGGATATAAAATAAGGGATAATTGCAACGGATTGTGTCAGCTTCTTATAAATTTTGCTCTTTACTTCCGTAAACATCAGCGCCAGTAATACTGATACGGAGGTGGAAAATACAATAAACAGAACATTAAGCCAAACCGTATTAAAGGTAATATTAAATAAATCTTTGTTTAAAAATAAAAATTTGAAATTATCAATACCCGCCCATGGGCTTTTTAGAATTCCGTCACTGTAGCTGAATTTTTTAAATGCCACTATCAGTCCGCCCATGGGTATATAGGCAAACACCGCCGTCCACAGAACTCCGATTAACATCATGCTGTAAAGCAATCTGTTCTTTATCAGTTCTTTCCCTATGCCCGGTGCCCCTTTTCTCTGATTTTTCATTTTTTCCTGTATCATACCAGTATCCATGCCTTTCCCAGTTTGCCTCAAGTTTATGCAGATTGTGTGTGTTTGTATAATAAAAATACCACATTATGCTCAACCTATAAACTCAGTTTTTTAAGCATAATGTGGTGTTTTTTAAGAAGGTAATTTTAGAAGTTTCTTATTACTGTCTGCCCTTTTTATATTCGGCAGGGCTTACCCGGTAGAGCTCCTTGAACTTGTCACTGAACTGTCGTACATTGTTATAGCCCACTTTTTCCGCAACTTCATAAGTCTTTAAATCCGTCCTTTGCAACAGCTTCACGGCCTCCTTCATCCGGACATCTGTCAGGTAGTCCTTGAAGTTCTTGCCGGTTTCTTTTTTAAAAAAAGCGCTGAAATAAAAGGAATTCATGTAAAACTCCTTTGCCAGCAGGGCCAGGGTAATATTCTCCGCATAATTTTTCTGAATATAATCCTTTATGCCAGTGACCACATGCTTATCCTTATTCCCCGACTTTTCCGAAATGCTTTTCGCCAGCTCCATATAATGGGCAACAAACTCTTTCCTTACCGCATAATAGCTGGTTAGTCCCCTCAACCGGTTTAAGAATTCATCCTCCCGTTCTCTGCAGGATGTCTCCAGCAGCTGATACTCCTCCAGCAGCTGCAGTAGATTCACTGAGAAGGAAAAACAGCGGTTTAAGGCAGCGTATCGGTTGCCGTAATGAAGGCTTTCTATCATGTCAAGGCAATACCCCAATTCTTTTTCTATATCCCGGTTTGCCAATAGAATTTTTTTCGCTGCTGCATCATAAGCTTCCTGATAATCCTCAAAGGATTTAGAGTAATCCCTGTTTATATCCCTGTATATGATTAGAGGCTTTTCTTCAAAAAATCGCATTTCAAAAGAGAATTTAGCTGTTTTATAAGCATATTTCATGTCAGTTATTTTTTGAACCACATCACCAACTCCGGCAAATAGTTCCATTCCATATTCTCTTTCAACCATACCTACAAAAGGGGTTACATAATCTCTCGTAATACATTCCCCCTCCTTTTGTGTCAGGAGAATCATTATACTGCAGCACTCATCATCCCTCTTTACCACGAAACCCTTTTTATGCTCCGCAAAATAGTCCTGTATTCTGTTATATACTGAAAAACGAATCAGCTCGTACCTGTCATACTGGCTGCCTGCTGCTATTTCCCTGTCCTTATCCGAAATGGCGTAGCAAATGCAGATAAACCGCCGGTCTTCTACTTCTAAACCAAGGCGGGTAAACCTCTCGTACAAATCTCCCTCCGCATATTCCTCATAACGGTTGATGTCCCCAAACATTTCCTGGAGCTCGTTCCTGGTGCCCTCCATAAGACTCATGGGATTCTGCTTCGATATCAGAATCTGTGCCTTCTTAATGGCCTGCTCCAGTCCCGATTTTTTAACAGGCTTCAGCAGGTATTCAAGAGCTCCCTGGTTTACCGCCTCCTGGGCATAGAAAAAGTCCTGGTATCCGCTGATAAAGATTACCCTGGTTTTTAAATGGTCCTTATTAATCCGCTTAATCAACTCAATACCGGTCATTTCCGGCATGCATATATCAAGCACCGCTATATCCGGTTCTGTGGCAAGGAGCAGCTCCAGGGCTTCCGCACCGTTATAGGCAGTTCCGACAATATTGCACCCCAGCTCCTCCCAATCGATCAGCTTTTGCAGTCCATTGGCAAGAACCGGTTCATCATCCGCTATTATTATGTCAAACATTCTTTTCCGCCTCACTTTCTTCCGCCTGCTCAAGCACCGGCAGCCTGAACTTTACTATGGTACCCAGACTTTCACAGCTGGTTATCTCAAACCCATACTCCTCACCATAATATTTCTTAATCCGGTCATATACATTTTTTACTCCGACGCTCAGCCAGCCGTCCTCTGTCTTAAGTCCGATTTCCTCTCTGCCCAAAAGGTCGTTTAACTGCCGAAGCTTATCCGCTGACATACCCACTCCGTCATCCATAACCGTGATTTCAAGGCAGTCCTCTCTTCTGTTAATCCTGATGCTGATTCTGCCCTTCTCCCTTTTATTTTTAAACCCGTGCTTTACGGCATTTTCCACCACCGGCTGCAGCAAAAGCTTCATAACATACAGATCCAGCTCCTCCTTGTTCACATCAATATCAAGCTCCAATTTATCCTCATATCTGATTTTTACGATTACAAAGTATTCCCTGATATTCTCCAGCTCCCTGCGCAGTGCTACCCTGTCGCTGCTCTGACCGATTACATACCGAAGCTGGCCGGAAAGGCTGTCCAGCATGGAGGCTGTTTTCCCGTCATTATTGGAAATTGCCGTCATGCGAATAACATCCAGAGTGTTGTAGAGATAATGGGGGCTTATCTGTGTCCTCAAGGCATTTAGCTGGGCTTCTCTCTGCCTTAGCTCCGCCACATATACCTTGCTGATATATTTTTGCAGATTTTCCACCATATGATTGAGTCCCTCTGCCAGATATCCCATTTCATCCTGGCTGGACAGGTTTACACGGGTGTCCAGATTGCCCCGTTCTATCTCCACCATAGCACTTTTTAACTCTCTTGCCGGCAGGCTTATCTTTCTGGAGGACAGCAGGTTTATGATAATTAACAGGACACAGGCTCCAATCAAAATTACAGAGAAATAGGTTACATTCTCCTTATAGAGCCTTAGGATATCCTGGTTATAGATTCTGGTCACGATTAACCAGCTGCTTCCATCTATCTCCTGCCCTGTGAGGATATAGTCCTTTTCCTGTTTGTAGCGGTTTGCTGCCAATTGCATCAGAACTTTCTTATCCCCAAAGGCTTTCGAATAATCGTTTTCATCAGGGCTGTAGATATATCTTCCTGTATTCTTATCCACAATATACACATTGCTTTTTTCATATAGCTGGATATCATCAACCACCTTTTTCAGTTTGTTAATGTTCACATCCAAATACAAAGTTCCCATGGGCTTATTGTTGGCAGAGGCAACTGTAGCAGTGTCCATATAATACCTGGCAGAGGTGAATATATATTGCTCCGACGGGTAATAGTATCGATTCTCTTTTATAGTTGGCAGCAGATATTGCTTCTTATAATCTGCAGTATTGGTTCCCGTCAGCCTGTCACTAAGCATAATTTTACCATATATGTTTTTGGTAGGATCTCTGTAAACGCTGTAAAGCTTATTATTACCATCAATGAACCGCACCCCCTCAATGTCATTATCCATATACAGTATAATGATGAGGATACTCTCTATCTTAACCGCCAGCTGCCCGCTGTTCAGGCTCTTATCCTCCAATATCTTATAGAAAGAGGTATAATCCTCCGCATTGTAATCATAAAGATATTTGAGCTTTTCATCCAGCCTGCTAATGATTTCTTCTATACTCCGGCTCATAAAATTTGCCTTGGAAAAGGCATTGTCTATGACGATTTCCCGCATATTTCCAGAATACCTTTCCACAAAAAGGCTTCCTATAGCCACCAGCGGAAGCAGCCCAACCAGCATAAATATAATGGTCAGATGCAAGAACATGCTTCTTTTTCTTCGACTGGGCTTATCTTTTCTTTTCAGCTTAATCTTCATCTGTTTTTTCATCCCACTTTTCATCCAGAAGCTGCTGTACTTCCTTTACCTCATATTTTCCGGCAATTAATTCTTGAACCAGCCTATACATATAATTACGGAAAACCTCCGGGGTTTCCTCATCACCTATTTGAATGGCCGTTGTATGCTGTGATGCTTCAAAGTCCTCCAGAACTTTCTTTTGTATGGGAACCATGCTATATTCAATTTCTTCCTGCACCGCAGGCATCGAATTCATTGTCTGGCAGACATTCGTGTAGACAGGTTCACTGTAAAAATACTTCAGGAACAAAACTGCCGCCTCATATTTCTTTTTGTCCTCTTTGCATTCCGCTGTGATGGACCACCCAGAAGAGGTATCATCAAAAACCATGCTGTTCCCACTCTCGTCAGGAAGGAAAAACCAGCCGGGTTCCATATCCGGATTGAGATTCAGCAGCTGGTCAAATACCCAGGGGCCGGAGTAAAGCATAACAGCCTGTCCGTTAGCAATTTCCGAAATAGCAAGGCTGTCCGAAACCTGCATGAAATCCGACTGCACATAGCCTGTTTGAAACAGCTCTGCGATATGCTTCAACATATTTCCCGGTTCCTTGTCCACCCAGGCAACCCTCCCTTCATTCTTTTCTTCCAGCCAACCGGGATTGTGAAACAGTACATCCTGTCTGAAAAAATGGTTAATCCAAAATGCCATATGCCATAAATCTTTTCCTCCTGCAGCAATCGGAATAAGCCGGTATTTTTTAATCGTGTCACACAGTGCTAAAAATTCGGAATAAGTTTTCGGTTCCGACAACCCGAGCTGACGGAATATTTTTTTGTTATAAACAATACCCTGAGTGGTTATTTTTGTTGCAATCGCATAAATTGAGCCATCATAACTGTAATTATATTTTGTCAGGGCTGTAAGTTCCTTGGGCAGGGGAACAATTCTTCCATTTGTGGCAAATTGCTTTGCATCGCTTATTTCAACAATATCCCCCAATTCTCCAACGGCATCCTGCTTCTTTAGAAAATCGTTGTACAGCCCCAAACCGGACGTTCCGTTTGAGCAGCTCACCGTGATATCCGGATATATTTTATGAAAGCCTCTGACCACGGTATCCATTGTTTTATTCCATGCCATGTCTCCTCCGGTAAAGGTAAGTATTATCTCTGTTTTCTCAGAGGACCCGTCATAATTTATATTTTGATAATCCTTTTTCCCCTGCAGCCGGTTACAGCCCGTTAATCCGACGCCTAGCAAAATGATTATTACGAAATATATTTTTTTCATACACTCTTCTCCTGTCCTCCAACTGCATTCTTTTTCTGATTCTATCATAAAATACTTAGGACTTGAAATCAACAACTCTTATTAAAAAACCGGTGATACAAGTATCAAACGCAATGCAGTACTAGGAAGGCCGGACACCTATGAGAAGCTCTCATAATCTTTTCCAGCCTTCCTGTAAATGATTCCTCTGTCTGCTATCCCTTCCCGGAGCTGTCTTATTATAGCTGAACCATTATTTTTTGATATTTACTTTTATCTTTTTGGTAACATATTTCCCACCGGTTCCATAAGCCTTCACCACTACATAGTCAGAACCTGCACTTTTAGCATATACACGTACGGAAGTTTTCCCCTTGTTCCGTCCTACAACCGCCACTCCCCTTCTGATTGTGACATACTCCAGATCCGATTTCCTATACCCTCCGGTCGAAACCTTAAAGATGTAGGATTTGCCCATCTTTAGATCAGAGGTATATTCGGTAAATTTCACAAAGGCTTTCTTTACCGTAACAACGGTGGTAAATTCCTTATATACACCGTCCTTTAAGGTGATTTTTGTTGTTATTACGGCAACTCCTTCTTTAACTGCCCTAAGCCTTCCGCTTTCGTCCACCCTGACACATCCTTTATTACCGGAGGTGAAGGTGCTTCCTGCGACAATAAGCTTTTTCGGAAGAGAAACCTTCAGTATGAACGTATCTCCCGTAGTTCCTCCAATGAAAAGTGTATTTTGGGTTGTCACTGTTATTTCATCCAGTAACTGTTTTTCTTCCTGTTTGACCGTATCTTCTCCTGACGGGATTGTACCGGCTCCACCTTCTGCCGGGCTTGTGCCGGTTCCGGGTATGGGAGGAGCCGCTTTATCAATACTAAAGATAACCCTGTAGGATTTTACCGTGGCGTCCTCTGCCGTAACCTTAAGCCTTATCGCCGCCTTTCCCTCCGAAATTACAGTACCGTTGGTTGTAATGGAGGCTTTTAAGGAATTTGCTGTTCCCTGCAGCTCTATACCGGCACCCTCCGCCGTCCCTGCCGGCAGAGACACCAAGTAGGTATTCACTTGAGGCGTAAAGCCCGTTACCGGGTAGCTTATCCCGTTTAATATATAATTCAAAGACACCAGGGTTGCATCGGATTCCTTCACATTTGTATCCGAGGTTTTGTAATCCCCATAAAGCTTCAATTCCGCAACATTTCCGGTCCAGCCTTTATTGTCATTCATTAATTTGAAATAACGATAATAGTTGGTACTCTGGCCCTCCAGTGCCGTGGTTTCCTGCTCCGCCGCAGTATTATTTCCAAGCTTTGCAGTAATTATTGTCCAGTTACTCTTATCGTTGGAGCCAAGAAGATAAGTTCCGGCGATTCTTCCCACACAATAAGGGTCATCGTTACGCTCCTGCATTTTGGCCTTTGAGACAGCAACACTGCTTTTTTCACCAAAGTCCAGTAAGATATATCCATCCCCGTTGCTCCAGTTTCCATTTCCCTCATATACATTCGCAAAGGTGGATAAATCATTGTCATAAAGCTTTTCACCGGTATTGCCGGCACCTGTATCTGCCGGCTGCCCGTTATTCATTCCGAACTCAAAGGATGCATAGGAGAGATTGATTTTACCTGTGGCCTTATCTACCGGTCCGGTGGTCTCTGCCGGTTCTATGACAGCATCTTCCCGGGGTCTTAATTGTATCTCCTTATAGGATATACTGCCTGCTCCGTCAGTGTGGATTACCACAAACAGCATATTCCCGTTCTGGGAGTTGATTACCTCTCCGCCCTTAATTCCTGCGGTTGTATAAACAAGACTTCCCACATTTACTGTCTTTCCATTGGTATCTGGTATCTGTATGGTTGCAAGCAACGTACCTGTATTCCCCTTGCTGTAGGAATCATTGAAATCTGCGGGCTGACCGTATTTCGTCCCGTTGTAGCTCTGAGTCCTGATTTCAGCCCAGCCTGTAGTGGTACTGGACAATACCATGGAAATACTTTCTGTAGGATCAGCTTTATTTCCAAGCTCTGTCTGAGGGTAAGAGATAACAGCATTCGCATTACCCTGAACTGTCATGGCTCCATCATTATCCTTTATGGCATTTCCATAGATTACAGCCAGATTATTCTGCGCCGGCAATGTATATTTATCAGGACTGGTCATGGGCACCGGAAGATTTTGATATACATTCTTCCTGTCCTCATTGGAGTATAAAAGGGTCCCGTTACCGGTTACATCCAGGGCCAGAGGCTCTGGCATGATTATGGGGTTGTTTACCGTTTCCTCTAATTTGCTGTATTCACCGGGCGTCGCATTAGAGTGGTATTTGTAATGGTTGTATACCAATTCAAAGAGACCCCCGTTAAAAAACCCCCTGTTATAGGTGCTGGGACCTGCGGAGGCATTGCTCGGTGAAAATGGCCTGTTATGAGCATTCCACGGATAAGTCACCTGGTAGCCATATATCTGCTCGGGGTCATAACCCAGGGCATAGCCGGAAAGAAATTCCGCACCTTTTAACAGCAGTCGGTTACCACATTCATACAGGGTATCATCTCCCTGTAAATAAGCAATCTGGGCAATCTCCGCTAATCCAAACAATCCTACCAGGGTATGGGACTGGTCACGGTCGGCTTCCTTATATTGCCCTGTTGTCTCATTTACGTTAAAGAAGATGCTGCCGCCGTAGGCACCGTTTACATCCCACTTTGTCCATTCATCGGCCGCCTCATAATCAGCACCTTTTATAACATAGGAAGTGACAATCTTATTATACAGATCAACATCCTCTGCAAATACGGCATAAGCAATGGTACCATAGTTTAACATGATTTCATGCCCATGTATCATGTTATTCACCTTATATTGCGCGATACTGTCAGGACGTTCAAACATTGTCTTCATGCTGCATATGATTCCGTCTCCACCGTCAGCTGAGAACATTTCCAGTAAATCATAAGTGTCCGCTTTGGTCCAACCGCTGTAATACTGCCGTAATATCTCCGCTGCCGAACAGAATTTAAGCGCGATACTGCCTACTGCCAGATTGACGTTTGATAAGACCCATTCCGAGCTGTTGGCTGCTTTCAGGTTTCCCAGCCCTTCAAAATGGTCACCATACCAGAGCATAGTCCTTTTCGCCAGTTCCGCATATTTGGAATCTCCCGTAATATACCACATAATTGTCAGGTTATATACCTTGGTGGCATTTATTCTCATTTCCCCGCTGCCTCCGCTGGTAAGATTGGTGATTCGTGTCATTGACAGGTCATTAGGGTTCAGATAATTGGTATTAGACGAATCAAAATAGGTATCCGTCTCCGCTTTCAGCTTTTGAAACGCAGAAGCCCAGGGTTCACAGCTGTCGGCTCCTACTGCATATTTTTTCATGGTTGCCAGTTCTTCACCGGAATTTAAAATACCGGGATGAACAAAATCCGATTTCTTTGTCATCAGCTTAGGTGTGATGCTCTCTTCCGATGCGGAATAACGGTAATGTCCAAAAATTCTGATTTCCGATATATTTAAATAAGTTGAGGCTGTTACGATTTTCAGATATTTGTAATCATTCCCGTCCTGGCTTAAAAGAGAACAGGGAGTCCAAAGGTTGCTGTCATTGATATCCGCAATGCCGTTGGCTGCCGCCGCTGCTATCAGCTGGTCAAAGGTACCTGAGCCTTCTACTTTAATGCTTTCGTAATCCACTCCGTTAATAACACCCAGAACAGGAACTGCCGTAGCTGCTGCGGTAAGCTCCACCCAGCTGGTTCCGTCATTGGAACCAAGCAGTTTTGAACCCGCCAGCCTGTCAGCCCAGGAATGTCTTGCATAAAAATTAATACCCGTCACTTGAGCCGATGCATTCACCCTACCGTTATCGGTAAGGTCGATTACAAGGCTTCCCCCGGTTTTATCCGCAAAAGTGGTTATCTTACCATCTGTCAGGGAAGTCCACAGACTTGTGCCGTCCGCACCGTTTTTATCATTCTGGTAGGTCATAAATCCTGAATTACTGCCTATATCTGCTGTGATATCCGTCTCTGATGACGTATCCTCCGCTATGGGAGCATTTCTTTTTACTGCACCGAATATTTTCAGATCCTGTATTTTAAAGCTCCATCCGGATGGTCTGTTCTTATTCCCCACCTTTATGTAACGGTAATAGTTTCCGTTTCGAATGCCTTCCAATATCTGTAAGCCGGCTGTAGCTTCTGCTTCTTTCGTAACTTCTTCCCAACTGCTTCCGTCATTGCTTCCGTATAAAATAGTGCCTGACACATTTAAGCTGCTCATAAATGCGGCACTATTTACTCTTATTGATTTATATTTTCCAAAATCCATAACAATTCCATTATCACAGGTATTGTCATAGCTGGTCGATATACTGTCATCGAACATATTTTCCACCCGGGATGCCGGATTCTCTTCCACGATAAAAGCCGGAGCAAGACTTGGAATGTTAAGAAGCTCTCCCACCTCATCTTCTGACAGGTCTTCCTGCGTACTCTCAAGCGATCCAAAAAATTCTATTTCCGCTATATTCATACACCAATTAGAATTCCTGTTCCATATTCTTACATAGCGGTGGGCGCTGGAACTGTCAGCGGACAGTTGTACCCAGGGAGATTGTATGGCTGATCCCGACACGGTTTTGGATGCGATTCCGGTTACTGTTTCCGTAATATCCACCCAGGTACTTCCATTATCGGAGCCCTGTATCACCGTACCGTTAACACGTTCTCCGAATTGATCCTGTCTGGCAAGGATATTTACCTGAAAAAGAGCTGCCTTATGTCCTTCCCCAAAATCCAGTATGATACCCTCATGTTCAACTAACCAGCTGTCCGGAAAGGTATCGTTGTTACCGTCTGTCATTTTCCCAAGAAGTTCGCTCCCCTTTTGCGTATCACTTTTTGTGATGACATTGCCATCTGCATCACTGGAATTAATATATGCCGCTGTTATTCCGCCTGCCATTAAATCCAGCTGATTTTCCCCCTCCACTTGTATTCCCGACACATTTCCGGCAGCCGCGAAAGCAGTTACCGTACCCGATGTACTCATGGTAACTACCATAACTATGGTAAGAAAAAGTGTAAGGAAACGTTTTGCCATTTTCATTTTTTACCTCCTTGAATAGTTTGTTATCCAATCCCTTCTCCTAAAAATTATATATATTCTTTTGGACAATAAGTTAATGAATCTCTTGTTTCCAAAAGAAAGATTGGCTTAAACGCAGTTATAACCAAAGGCTATAATTATGTAAATATACTATATATTTCTATTTCTTTATATAATTATTTGTTATTTATCCCAATAACACGCCTTAATTATTATATGATTTTAAGCATTTTTTCTAAATGCTATTATTTAAGAAAAATAGCTGTTTTTTTAAGATAATCTATTTCAGTTATACCTCTTACTGGTGAAAAAATGTAAGCAATGAAATACGGTATTATTCTAGCCCCTTCTTGGATCATTGAAAAAAAAGAAAGAGGGAATCAGTGGTCATGGGAAACATTTGCTACAGTATTAATACCGGAAGTTACAACTTTCCAACTGTTTCATAAAACATGTTCTCTCTCTTGCTTTGGATAATTGATCATATCGCTGAAGATTTACAGGTTGATGGAGAGTAAATCAATATCTCATCATACACATGCTGTTTTCACCACAAAAGGGAACTCCAATTCCCAGCACTAAAAAAGCACTGTAATAATCCCATCCATGGTACATTGGAAAAATTACAGTGCTTCTTCTGCAGTAATATATTATCTATCTTATGCTCCCTGTTCTCGTATAGGTCTGCGGATGGCGGCATGAAAGGCGGAAGTTATGGAACCTGGCGCTCCGCAGAAATTAACAGCCTCCGAGGTCACAAGAAAGTCACATCCCGAATCACAGGCTTTTAAAAGCAGTGTAAGTACCTGCTCCTCCATCTTTTCTTTGCCTTTTATCACCTGCTCTTTTGAAAGATGCAGCCCGGGATTTAAAAAGTCATATAATTCATTATGTTTCGTCTGGATTAATCCCAGCTTCATATCGCTTCCTCCCCTGTTTTAAATTCAAAATAATCAAAGTCGGCATAGGCACCAAAACCCGTTAAATCCTGGCAGCACAGTCGACCATTGCCCCGGTGAACCGTCCTTCGCTACAGTCCTCACCAGACAGAATACTGGCATCCAGCACAGGTCCGATTTTCTCATATGCTTCTTCTCCCAAGACACTGTAATAAAAGGTAATAATAATCTCCCCTTTTAAAAATATGCGGCCCTTCCAGGAACATTGTCTCTCCTTTATAGATATCTTTTACCTCTCCTATCATTTTCCCTCCTTACGGGAGTACTCCTGTACTGTTCATAAAGTCAATGAAATTTAATTTATTATAACCTATTCTATACATCATACAATGTCTTATATTGCTATGAACTGATCTTTCCTGCTTTTTGAGCAAAGAAAAGCCGAGGCAAACAGTGTTTATAAAAATAATTTTTTTATACATTGTTATCGCATTACAATATAAAATATTAGTTGCAAAGCCAACTAAATTTACTGTATAATAAATATATACATATATTTTGAGATTCCCATAGAAGGTTTATAAATATGGTTAGTATAGGAAATTAAATACCGCAATTTATAGAAATTTGCAGAGTATATTAAACTTGAAATCGTATGATATTACTTCAAAACACTTTTAGGAGGATTTAAATTATGAATTTTTGTTGGGTTACTTTACCGGTAAACAATCTGGAAACTTCTCTTTCCTTTTATCATGGCATATTGGGCCTTCCTATTAATAGTAATTTCAGTGAGCATGGAATGGAAATGGTTATGCTTGGAGAAGCAAATCAGCCAAAGATTGAGCTGATCTGTAGTCAGGATAATCAAGAGTATACCAAACATTCTGATATTACTGTCGGAATAGCCGTCGATTCTATGGAGACCACAATAGAATTTCTTAAAAACAACCAGATTTCTATCATACGTGGTCCAGTTTCACCGGCTCCTAATACCTGCTTCCTTTTTATTAACGATCCCGATGGTTACGAGGTTCAGCTTGTAGAGATGAAGAAATAACATTATACTCATGCCAAGAGTGTCGTCAAATTCTTATTGATATAAGGAGTAAACAATGATGAAAAAAAGAAACTGGTTATTCCCGCTAGCTGCGCTTCTTATTTATGTAACATTAATGGCGGCACTTCTGTTAAAACGCGAAACTCTACCCTCAGACCAACAACTTCCCGTTGCCCTGGGACTATTTGCTTTTTCTTTGACTCTAACCGAAGTCTTTATCGCCTTGCGCCTAAAGAAAATCGAGCGCAAGGTCGGTTTGCCGCGTATGTACTCCATTCATGGTTTCATGGCAATTATTTTAATGCTGGCAGTTATTGCACATGTAGGTAATGAGTTAACTATACCGAATAATTTTACGGTAAAATCTGCCGCCGGTCCTACTGGCTTTATGGCTATGGCCTTGTTGATGTCAGTGACACTGACAGGGATGCTTTTTCTTTCAAATATGTTTACACGGAAATCACGCACCTTGAAACATCTGAAAAACACCGTTTTTAAGCGCGAGCCCGGGCTGTGGATCCATCGCTTATCTGTTTTGGCTGTATTGGCCATTTATATTCATATGATGACTATTGAGTTTGTTCGTTCCAATTTCGTTCTCAGCTTGTTGGCCGGACTGTATGTGGTATTGACTGTAGGTGGATACATCTGTTCAAAAGTGACAAAGATGTTTCTTCCCCGTTATGTTTTGCGGCATTATATCCAGTATACCCCCGGTGTAGTCGAGCTGGAACTAGAACCGCAAAATAATAAACTGATGGTCTACCAGCCGGGACAGTATGTCTTTATTCGTTTTATCGAGTCGGATCTTCCAAAGGAGAGCCATCCTTTTTCGATTTCCAGTGCTCCGGTGACGGGTAGCACTTCGCTAAAGGTTATAATCAAAAACTCCGGCGATTATACAAGCCTTATAAACAGACTTAAAATAGGAAATGTCGCATTACTGGAAGGGCCCTATGGCAGCTTTATGGATGGTATTACCGCTGTTGCCACTACACCGCTTGTCATGCTTGCCGGCGGAATCGGGATTACCCCGATTCTGAGCATCCTACGGAGCCAGATAGAAAAACATACTGTTCGCAGAATAGTTTTAATATGGGGGTTGGCCTTTCAAAGTGATCAGATGTTGTTTGATGAACTTTCTGAAATAAAGCATAAAAATCCTGAATTTTCCTACTACATCACCTTTAGTAAAGAACATGTTGACTCCTATGACTTCGGTCAGATAACACAGTCGTATTTGCAGCGCATTGGCATCAATGAGCTGTATTCCACGGCGGATTTCTTCATATGCGGACCTGCGCCCATGATGGATTCCATGGAGGGCATATTAAGGAACAATCATGTTGTTCCTGATAAAATCCATATTGAGAAGTTCTCGTTTTAAGATATCTTAGTTTTCTATAATGTTTCCTATTCATTACTTCACAGATTTAGAGCAAAATACTGTTCCATTTCGGATAACTTTGACTTATGCCAAATGTCAATTTACCGTTATTGTTCACAGCACTGCTGCTTTTGGCAGTGGTGTGAACAGTAACAATTTACCATAAATCCTCAATAAAAGTAGACGAGTACTAATTTATATTTTAAATCTGTACCCTGCTCCCCAAACTGTTTGGATGTGAGTAGGATTAGATGGATCTTTTTCAATTTTATCACGAAGCCGGTTGATGTGTACTGCAACTGTTCTAATATCCCCGAAAGCATCCATCCCCCAAATTTGCTCATATAATCTTTCTTTACTAAATACGATTTCCGGATTTGTCATAAGATAGCATAACAAATCAAATTCCCTGGTCTTGAATTCTATTTCTTGTCCATCAACATATCCTCTTCTTGCTTGCAAGTTGAGAAATATATTTCCAATCTTTATTTCTTTTGATTCGGTTTCCTGAGATGAACCTGATTTTACTCTTTCATATTGTGCGAGGTTCGCCTTAACCCTTGCCATAAGCTCCGGCAGTGAAAAAGGTTTTGAGATGTAATCGTCCGCTCCAATCCCAAGTCCTCTGATTTTATCTACATCCTCTACTTTTGCTGTTAACATCAAAATCGGTACATCGATATTATTTCGTATCCGTTTACAGATTTCGAATCCGTCCATATTGGGCAGCATGACATCAAGTAAGATCATATCATACTTGCCGGAAGCTGCTTCATTCAAACCTTTAAAACCGTCGGTAACAATGGTTGTTTCATAGCCGTTAATTTGCAGAAAATCACGCTCAATTTCAGCAATTGAAATATCATCTTCGACAATCAGTATATTTTTTATCAATTTTTTTCTCCTTCAACTTCAAAAATGGGAAGCGTTAAACTTACAGAAAGACCACCTTCCGGAAGATTCTCAGCCTTGATTGAACCACCGAGCCGTTGCATTATTTTTAAGGAAATGGCAAGCCCAAGACCACTACCCTGACTTGTGTTACTCCGGGCTTTGTCACCTCGGTAGAATATATTAAAAAGCTTTTCTAAATCATCGTCAGGAACCCCGGTACCGTTGTCGGATAATATGACTACTGCTCCGTCATCCTCTATCCCACAGGAAACGCGAACAATCTTATCGTTATTTGCACAATATTTCAAACTGTTTTCCAGAATATTTGTCAAGACATTTCCAAGCTGTAAGCGATCTGCACGAACCTTAGTTCCCTGTATATTATTTGTTAGTTCGATGCGCAGGCCTTTTTGACCATATTCATCCGATATACCCCTTATAAAATCCGTTAACCATTTTCCAAGATCAAGCATTTCCATTTGTGTCGGATACTCGTCGATGTCCAACTTTGAAAATAAAAATAACTGGTTGATGATATGTTCCAAATCTTTTGTCTTATTCTTTATGGTATCAAAATAATGCTTTTGCATCTGTGGAGTGGTGGCCATCCCTAATTCTATTCCCTCCACATAAGTCGTAATAGAAGTCAGCGGTGTTCGCAAGTCGTGAGAGATTCCGGCAATCAATTCCTTGCGGCTTTCTTCATCTTTTTGTCTTGAATTGACCATATTCTTAAGATGCTGAGCCATTTCATTAAAATCAGAGCATACACCTGCAAATTCATCTTTGCCTTTATACTCTATCCGATAATCGAGATTGCCATCCCTGATTTGATGCACACCATACACGAGCATATCCAACGGAACAATAATCCGCTTAACAACAATACGAGTCAAAAAACGATTCGTTAAAAAAACAATAATTATAATAACTGTAAATATCAAAATTGGAAAAATAATTAAAAATCCGTGATTATCGGTTAAATTATTATTGAATCCCCTAAAAAATTTATAATTAGTATCCATCACAATAATTTTATAGTTTCCGGCATCCATTGAATAAATATAATGATTGTTTCTTGAAAAGTAATTATCTCCTTTTTCCGACAGCGCAGATAATATTATAGGATTGTCTTCAAAGACTCCTAATGAATATAATCGCTCTCCATCTTGATAAACAACCAACGATATGCTGCCTTCACTATAATTAATATTGAAACTGCTAATGTCTATTTTAATCTGCTCGATATCACTGTCAGACCACTTTTTTGAAAAAGATTGAGCCTTAGTTACCACATAATTAAATTTATCGGCTTCGTTAAAGTCGTTAATTCTTATACCAAACATCCCCATTAAGGCTAAGGACATTCCTGCTACAACCATAACGCTTAAAATTATGGGAATCACAAGCATCATCATGTTAGTGATAAACAAACGTCGTTTGATTGTCATTGGCTTCGTCGAGAAGATTTTATCTCGACTTTCCTCCTTTTCAACTTAGATTTGTTGTGATGGAGAGGTTTAAGTCTCAAAAGCCCCCCGCCGAACTGGCGGGCACCTCCCCTGCTAATTATATCATATATCCTCCTGTAATTATAGCATGTCGTTTAAACTTAGGAATATTCATGATTAAACATAGGACCCAATTTATTACATTCACTGATCATCATTTTAAACAATTTATTTTAACTCTAGTTTATAAATTGTTTAACTTTTAAAATCTTTTCGTTTATTATTACCAGTTATGATAAAGATAACTCAAAAAGAGTTATAAAAACATTAGGAGGACTGATTATGTCAAAGCTGAAGCTCACAGATATTATGAAAACATATATGAACGGTGATATCGTCCAGGCATTAAAAGGTGTATCGCTTGAATTTAGGGAAAACGAATTTGTATCGATTTTGGGTCCGTCAGGATGTGGAAAAACAACACTTCTCAATATCATTGGTGGCCTTGACCGCTATGACTCAGGCAACCTGGAATTGGGTGGTTTGTCTACAAAGAATTTTAAAGATGCGGACTGGGACGCTTATAGGAACCGTTCCATCGGATTTGTCTTTCAAAGCTATAACTTGATTTCGCATCAATCAATATTGCAGAATGTGGAAATCGCCTTGACTCTGTCCGGAGTTTCTACTTCCGAAAGAAGGCGCAGGGCAAAGGAAGCATTAAAATCGGTAGGATTGGAAAATCAAATAAAGAAAAGGCCAAATCAGTTGTCTGGCGGACAAATGCAGAGGGTGGCAATAGCGAGGGCTCTTGTCAACAATCCTGAGATAATCCTTGCGGACGAGCCGACCGGCGCGCTTGACAGCCAGACAAGCATACAGGTAATGGAAATTCTGAAAGAAATATCAAAAACAAGATTGGTTATTATGGTTACACATAATGGGGATCTTGCTAACAAATACAGCAGCCGGATTATAAACCTGCTGGACGGAGAAGTACTGTCGGATTCAAATCCGTTATTTAAAGATGGGGATAATAAAAAGCAAGATGTAATTAGAGAAACCATTAATAAGAAGAAACTTAAAAAAACATCTATGTCTATGACTACAGCCACATCACTTTCCTTTAAAAACCTGATGACTAAAAAAGGCCTGACTATTCTCACCTCATTTGCCGGGAGTATTGGCATTATTGGTGTTGCTTTGGTGCTTGCTCTCTCATCAGGCTTGTCGGAATATATACAAACGATGCAGTCGGATTCGTTGTCAGGTGTTCCGATCACTATAAACGAAGCTCCCATAAATGTCGATTCCAACATCATGATGAACGATATAACGGGTGAACGTACCAGTGATTTTGAAAAATTCACTGATGAGAATATATTATACCGTTATGATAGCGCTGCAAATACCAAACAACACACCAATGTATTAACGCAGGAATATTTAAATTATGTCTCTAAAATAGAAACCGAACTTCCAAATGCAGTTAATGCAGTTTCTTATTCAAAGGGTGTTGATATAAACCTGTTGGCAAAAGGCGAAGATACCGTGGTACATTATCAGACCACTGCTGATTCTTCCGGGGAAGGATATTCTGAAGGTTTTCCTGGAGCAATATCTAAAGGCTCCGGTTTGTATTGGCAGGAAATGCCCGATAATAAAAATTTTGTTCTTTCATTATACGACTTGATTGGTGAAGGCAGTCGGTTGCCATCAGGAAAGAATGAAGTTGCTATAGTAGTAGATGAATATAACAGAATAGATACAGCTTTCTTTGAACAATTAGGAATTACTCTAGATACTGATAATTATGAATTAAGTGATTTTATCGGCAAAACAATACTGAAAGTTATTCCTAACGACAGTTTTTATACACAGACAAATAATGGTCTATTTACTGCCGCTGCCCCTTCCCAGTATAATGATCTGTATAACAACGCGGATGGCTTAGAACTTACCATCACAGGTATTTTACGTGTTAAAAGCACGGCAAGTGTTTCGGGCTATTTATCAGAAGGCCTGGTATATACTACCGCTTTAACAGATTATGTTTTGGATAACGCGCAAAACTCGTCAATTGCCACAGCACAAAAAAAATCCGACAATGACGTAATCACGAACATGCCCTTTACAGACAATAAAGCAAAAACGGCAAAATTATTCAGTTTAGGTGCCAATACGACCACAACAGGCATCAGCATCTATCCAAAGGATAATGACGGGAAGCAGAAAATTACCAAGTATCTGGATGCCTACAATGCCGGAAAAGCTGACAAAGCCCAAATCATTTACAGTGATCAAGCCGATATGATTTCATCTCTGACAGGAACATTGCTGGATACCATCTCTTATGTATTAATCGCATTTGCGGCGATCTCCCTGGTTGTTTCCACTATCATGATCGCAATTATCACTTATGTATCGGTAATAGAAAGGACTAAGGAGATCGGAATCCTGCGCAGCGTGGGTGCAAGAAAGAAAGACATATCACGGTTATTCAATGCAGAGACACTGATTATTGGATTCGTTGCGGGACTTTTGGGTGTAGGCATAACATATCTACTCTCAATACCTATTAACCTTCTGATTTCCTCTCTTGTAGGCATAAACGGAATCGCAAGTCTGCCGATTTTATACGCTGGCTTACTCATACTCGGAAGTATGCTCCTGACATTAATTGCCGGATTTATTCCATCAAGAATGGCTGCAAAGAAGGACCCTGTCGAAGCATTAAGAACGGAATAATCAGCCATAGCATCATACAAAACACACAAGATTATACATGCCGATAAGGACAAATGACAAAAAATGATTATTGACATCATATACAAGATTAATACGACTAATAAGTTATATTTTATTTCCCACAAACACCTAAGGCAACTGCCTTAGGTGTTTTTATAGATTCCTTATAATTTGATGATATAATCTTAAGTTTAATGTGAGTTATAAAAAACTTCCTTCCAAACTTTTAGATATACATTCTTTAACTTCTTGTAAATCGACTAAAGCAAGCGTAATTTCTTCTATTGCATCTGAAAATTCATTCATCTGTTAAATGAGTTTCTGAAATAAAATTATAGTACTTTCCAGCTTTTCATTTTGACTGTTTATTCTATTCGTTACTTCAGATGCAATTGATAAGCTTGAAGTGGATCTATCAAATAATAAGTCAATAGACTTAGTTATCTTTAATGCAAACTCTTTTGATTGAGCAGCAAGTTTTCCTATTTCATGTGCAACAACAGCAAAACCTTTCCTATAGTATTTCCTCAAAAAAAGCCTTTAGTTTTTCAAAAGTCTCATTCTCATTATCACCTGAAACACTAAGCTTTATTGTATCGCTGTATTTTATTCCCATACCCATTAAAGCCATTAATTTAGATGCATCAACATCATTTCCATCCTTGCTTATAGTTACTTTAGCTCCACTTTCCTTAACCATTTTTACAATCATTCCCGCAGGTCTTGCGTGTATTCCTAATTTATCACTTATAGTAAATGTAAAATTCTTCATATAATCTCCTTATCATTCTTGTATTTTTTGATAAAAATATCCTAATCCTATTTATGGAATTGATATTCCTATTAATATTGATTAGGATATTTCAAATTATTATTTATAAGTTCAAGTATTCAAATTTGTTACACTATTATTTGGTTCTTCACCCTTTTCCAAAATTAAAGTAAACACAAATGCTGTAACTAAAGCAATAACTGCTGCAATAATTCCATTAACCAGATTAGACGTTCCACCTCCGACAAACCCCAGAATATTTAAAACATTGCTAGGTCCAAAAACATAGTAGCCAACGTGCATAATTCCTAAATATAATCCAGAAATTGCACCTGCTATTGCAGTTGAAATTAATAGTTTACGACGAACAAGGAAAATACCATATAATGAAGGTTCTGTTACTCCACCAAGGGCAAGCGCAACCAAACAAGATATACCTAATTGTTTCTGTTCTCTTGATTTTGCCTTAAATATATATCCCAAATCCGCTCCCAAGGCAACCCAATTTCCTATAGCCATGGCAATTGGCATATACACGTACTCTACTTTGTTGGCAAGCATAGTCGACAAACAAATGAAAAAGATAGGGCGGCTGATACCAAATGCACCACTAATAATAATAGTTGCTCCTGCAAGCATTGTTGCCAAAGGACCAGCAACATTATATAAATTAACAATTATCTGTCCCAGCGCGACACCGATATAATTACCCAGAGGGCCTAACAGACATAATCCAATCGGTAACATAACAAGTATTGTTAAACACGGAACTACAATTACTTTGACAATATCCGGTGTATACTTACTTATTAGCTTCTCAATATAAGACTGAGCCCATGCAATAAGAATTATCGGTATAACTGATGTACTATAATCAATCAAAGTCATCGGAATCCCCAAAATCGTAAATGGGTTACCCGCACTAACAATTTCAATTAATTTAGGATATAGCATAATGCACGCAAGAACCATTGTTATTAATGTATTGCTTTTAAATCTCTTAGATGCAGTATATGCTAACAAAATCGGAAGAAAATACAAAATTCCCTGACCTACATAATAGAAATTCTTATATATATCAGAATCTTCACTTACTATTTTTAAAAATTGTGGACCAATTAATACCGCAACTGTGTTAAAAACACCTACAACTACAAATAAAGGAACCAATGGTGCAAGACTTGCTGATAGTGCATTCATAACCCCATTAATCCAACCTTTTAATGTAAATTTCTTTTTTGAATTCACATCGAAGTTTTCACTTATTGCATCTGTTTTCTGAATACCGAGAATCTCAATTAGTTCATTATAAACTGATTCAACCGCTGGTCCTATAATAACTTGGAGCTCCCCATTTGCATCAGTTGTCCCCACTACACCATTAACTTTTTCAATTGATTTTAAATCAGCACTGTTTGAATCTTTTACATTAAAACGTAGTCTTGTCATACAGTGATAAGCATTTGATATGTTAGATTTCCCCCCAACAACTCAACAACTTGTTCTGCTATTTCTCTATTTTTGCTCATATTATCCTCCTTGTCCTTTTACCTGGGATTTTGTCCTTTTTCTAATGTTGTGATTGCATCAGCAAATTGTGGCAGGAACTCTTTTTCAGCAATTAACAGTTCTTTGATGTCACTTTCGGGAGCAATAAGAAAATAGCGTGTTAGAGCAGTTTTGCACTCAAAAGGTTATAGACAGAAAAGAAAGTAAAATTTGCCCCGTAAAAGACTTCGAACATGAGATAAAGAAATGTACCACCTCAAGGAGAAAGAACCGCTGTGGGGTGTTTGTGCCGCTTACAAGCGCTTATAAAGGTTAAACCCAGCTACCTGTTTCTCTGTCTTTTCTTCAAAAAAGATACCATAGATGATTTGCTGTTCTTCTGCATTCAGCTTGTCCAAGCATCGATAAAGATAAAGGAACTGTTCGGTTTTCAGCACCTCATCTTCCACAGGAGTTAAACTGTCCAAGCAAATAAATTCTATGGATATGCCAGCTTCGATGAATTGCTCTAAAGAGTGTTCGTGTTTGGCAGCTTTGTTTGTTAAATATCTTTCGTGTTCGTATTCCTGATAATAGGCTTTATAAACCTCATAGGTAACAGGTATTCTTTTTCCTTTTACAATCAGTGTGTATTCTTTCATATACTTTAACCTCCAAATTTTCAATAATTTCAGATGAAAATTTGAAGGCTGGAGGAGAACGACAACGAGGTAGAACAATAAAAAAGAAGGCATACAGGGGCAAAGTTAAGCTACCCTGTATGCCTTTTATGAAATAACAGTGAGTGTTAACACGAACTATTATTTCATGTTTGTGCGCACAGTTCGCCCTTGATGATTGCGAACTTTTTTTAATCGTCTATTCCGAAGCAAAAATAAAAAGGACACAGCGATACCTCCTTGATACCGCCGTGTCCTCAATAAGGGCGACTTTAATACACCCTCCGAAATTCCATTTTTCCAAAAAAGGAAAACGGCGGCTTTGAATGTTATTTCAAAACCGCCGTCAGGCTACTGTATTTTGTTCGGGCACATAGATACCCAACATCCAAAACAACGGTTTTTTTTATTACCGTGTTTTGGACGCTCCATATTATGTCTATCCTATCCTGCATTTACCACATTAACGATACTCATTTTTTCTATTTTCCTCGTTGGTGAAATCACTGCAATAAAGGTAGTCAGAATTGCAGCTGAAATTGTAACAATCAAGACTACGAATGGCGGCTGCCAAAGTTCCCCCCAATTGGATGTAATCAACATTCCGAAGAAGAAACGGTGCAAGAGAAGCCCTAAAACACCGCCTGTCAGACTGCCCGATATGGCATAGGCAGCGGCCTCGGCTGTTACCATTTTTTTAAGCTGTTTACCTGACATGCCTACCGCACGCATCATTCCATAATTACCTATTCTGCTTGAAACACTTGCATTTACCGTATTGATAATGTTAATCAGGGCAACCAGTGCAATGACCATCAAGAAACCATAGACAAATACCGCCATAGCGAAATAACCTGTGCGTATTTCACTGTTATGCTGCTGCAAATCCAGCAGCTTCATTTCCGGCGTAATAAGACTTCTAACTTGCCCGGAAATGTCCTGCTTAACCTGCATATCAATGACTTTATAGCTATTGACTCCGGTCAAAGCAGTAAACGTATTTTCGGAGCAAATGATAATCCATTCGCCATTCGCCGAATCAAGTGGCACATCGGAAACAATACCGGCAACCTGTACCTCTTGTGGCTTTCCGTTAATGTTCAGTGTAATTTTATCACCAATCTGCCAATTAAATTTTTGCGAATATCCATAATCAATCAATATGCCATCTCCATTTTGTACGTTGTCAATACTGCCGGAAATAAGCGAATTTTTTGCCCACACAAATTGGGGTTCATCATAGGAAACCAGTGTAGCCATATTGGTATCTTGCTTGTCATTCGCAGGAATGTTCGTGTAAAACATACGGCCGTATATATTCTCAATATGCGGAAGTGCATTTATTTCTTCTTTGAGCGAATGGTCTATTAGCACGGAATTCTGTGTTCCTTCAATGGACAAATCCGGCGCATAAGGCTTTAGAGGATTTAAAGCATGGTTCATAAAGGTAATTAAGATTGTAAAGCACAAGAACAGAACTATGCTGATTGCAAACGAACCAGCAATTAATACCATACTCTTTTTATTGGAAAAGGCGTGGCGAACACCCATTGCCGTATCGACGTGAAGCAATCTTGTGTTTGACGTTTTGTTTATTTGCAAATTATTGGTTTCATTGATATTGCCAGTTACAGCAGCTTGTGGAGATACCTTGGCTGCTTTTTTTGCGGGAGATTTTGAAGCAAGCATGACAACTAGGAAGCCCATTATAATTCCTGAAGCCATACCAATCCAACTAATTTGAAACATTGGCATTTCAGGAAGATATTCCGAGTTCAGCCTGTTTAAAAAAAAGATTGCTATCCACAATATGCCGCATCCGGCCAATAATCCAATAGGTATTCCTTTTAGACAATACTGAAATCCCTCAAGTCGGATATATCGTTTGATTTGCTTTTTGGTTGCTCCAAGACAGCGCAGCAAACCGAAAAATTGTGTCCTTTCCAAAATGCTCATGTTAAAGCTGCTGGCAATCATGAATGTACCAGTCATTGTCACAAGAATAAATAAAATTCCCGCTGTAAGATAAACTTCTAACATAGTGGTGTCGTTGCTCTGTCCCATTAGGCCAATGAGCATGACATTTGTAGAAACCTGTTTGTCAGTCAGACCATATTCCGTTTTGATTTCCGAAAGCGCCCGATTGATATTTACGCCGCTTTTAAATTGAATGTAATCATACTCTTGATATAGTTCAGCCGGAAGCGCACGCATTCCCGCAGTTGACAGTTGCAGACCGTGAGCGTCCGTACCTTGCAGGCTGGAGAAATCGCCGTAGGTTCCAGTGATTTTATACTGCCTTATCTTTCCGTCAGAAAAATCAACTTCAATTGTGTCTCCAATGGAAAGACCAGACTGCTCAAGACCCTGACTGTCAAGCAAGGCTTCTTGCTCCGATTCAGGATAATGTCCATCAGAAACAACCAAATTCATTTGCTTCGCAAGTTCTTCGCTGCTGCTCTGAACAATGAGTTCCTTTCCCTGATAGGTTGTCGCATCAGCCATACCCAAAAATCCGGATACATTGATATTGCTATAACTATCTATGGAGGATGCTGTATCGTCTGAAATATTTGAAATAATAGCGTGCCAGTTACCATACTGGCGTATCGCTTCATTAATTTGGGATTTCAAGCTCATATCGGCCATGCCGAAAATTGCAGTTACCAGCATGACAGATATCGCAATGCATATTACAGTCAGACTATTTTTCTTTTTGTGTACTTTTGCATATTCTGAAACAAGACCAAGATAGCTGTTCATTCGGTATATCCCCCTAAATCTGTGAGAACACCGTCCGACACTTGCAACACACGGTTAGCCGCAGAAGCAATGCTCCGGTTATGGGTAATCATGATAATTGTCTGCTGATAGCGTTTAGACGCTGTTTTTAAAAGCGAGATAACCTCACTGCTGTTTTGGCTGTCCAGATTTCCGGTAGGTTCATCTGCAAGAATCAGCATAGGACGGGTAATTAATGCACGTCCTATGGCTACCCGCTGTTGCTGACCGCCGGATAACTGCCGTGGCAAGTGATTCCGTCTGTCCTTTAAGGACAGCACAGTAAGAATTTCCTCTACATAAGCCTGATCCGGCTTTTTGTAGTCGAGCAGAACAGGAAATGTAATGTTTTGCTCGACATTAAGTTCCGGTATCAGGTTAAACGCCTGAAAAACAAAACCGATGTTTCTACGGCGAAAGATAGTAAGCTTTTCATCTTTCATGCTGAATATATCGTTGCCGTCAATTAACACCTTGCCGGAAGTAGGAGTATCCAATGCACCAATCATGTTAAGCAGTGTGCTTTTCCCGGAACCGGATTCCCCAACTATGGCAATAAATTCTCCTTTAGGAATCGAAAAGTTCACATTTTTTAATGCATTAACCGCAGCTTCACCTGTACCATAGGTTTTGCTAATTGTTTTTACTTCTAATAAATCCATATCTTATCACACCTTTCTAAACAGTTATTTTTCATGATTTTTTTATAACCGCCTAATGATACGTTAACATCTGCTCCTTACTCTCACATGAATTTTCGCTTACATCTTTGTAAGGATAGTAATTATCGAACAGTCTTTCGATGTACTATATAGACGAACAATTCATATGCGCATGAAAGAAGTAAAAGCGTACCAAATATCTGGGAAAGCGTCCGTATACCACCAAAACCAAATGTAAAAATATTAGAAGCAATACCACCTATCATGATGAAAACCGCAAGAAAAATCAAAAGCGGTTTTATCTTTGCAGACGTAAACAAAGCGATTACAAAGTAGACCATACTTTCAATCATCATTAATCCGCCAAGAAAAACAGGTAGTATGCCGACAACATAACGGTAATAAACGATTGAAAGAACTCCAAAAACAATCAGCAAACAGGCAACAGCAATATTTACAAAGCTTGCGGTTTTTCCGTTTTCATTCTTACGGAGAAAATAATCGGTAATGCCTAAAGCTCCGTTAAGAATCATATACCCTGCAATTACATAAACCATGCCACTTAGTAAAAATTCCGGGAGCAAAAATGTTACTATTCCCATTATTACAAGGAGCGCTGCACGGAACACTGCGTACTTTGCAAATTTCTCAACTAATAATGATTTCAAAATAAATCCCACCTTTCTATAAAGGCAGGATAACATTCACGCCTTACTCTCACATGAATTTCCGCTTACATTTTAGTAAGGTTTAAAAAATTTAAAACAAAAATGCTTCCTTTACCCAACACGCTATCTACTGTGATATTACCGTCATGTGCTTCTACGATTGTTTTTGCAAGCGGCAGCCCAAGCCCGATACCTTGCGTATCTTTTGAAAAGCGGCTACGGTAAAACCGTTTAAAAATATGGTGTATATCTTCCGGGTGTATGCCGCTGCCATTGTCCTTTACGGTTATCTGTGTGACAGCCGGGAGCTTTTTCCACTCAATTGCAATCTGACTTCCTGCGCTCGTATGGTCGAGTGCATTTTTTACAATGTTGCTAACGGCTTCTGTGATCCAATCTCTGTCACAAAAAAGCTGGGTATCATCTGGCCCTGACAAGGTGAGGATTTCCTTTTTCTCATTAACACGGAATTCAAAATGCTGGTAGATATCATTCATCATATTTGCTATGTTTTCAGGCGCTTTATTTATAATAATAGTCCCTGCATCTAATTTCGTAATTTTCAAAAGGTTTTGAACGAGCATTTCAATCCGTTCAATTTCTTTCTCTGACTTTACTGCAAATTCTTTTACAGCGGCAGTATCATCTGGTTTGTCCTGTAAAAGTCCGTTGTATATTGTGAGAGCGGCAAGCGGGGTTTTTAACTGATGAGAAATATCGGAAATAGTACCTTTCAAAAACTCTTTCAATTTCTGCTCTTTTACCGCATGGGCATTGAGCGCTGTAGCCAATGTGTTGACTGCATGGAACAGCTTATACAAGCTGCCCTCCTTATCGCAATCAATGCGGATATCCGTATTTCCTGAAAGATATAAATTGATTTGAGAAACGGCTTCTTCCATAATCTGATTTTGCTTATGAAAATAGAGAAAGCATACTCCTAAAATGCACAATGCAGCAAATAAAGACAGGAATAGTATGGCGAGGTTCAATGTGCCGTAAAACAGCCATACCAATAACTGAAATAAAAGGATAAAACCGCCCAAGATGCACGATATAGCAAGGAAAAAATTCCGAATATCCTTATTAGTAAAAATCTTCACTGGCCCACCTCAATTCAATACATTCCATTTGTACCCCATGCCCCTGACGGTCAGCAGCATTTGTGGGTCAGCCGGATTGTTTTCTATCTTCATTCTTAGTCTGCGAACATAAACCGCTAATGTATTATCGTCCACATAGTTGCCATCACAGTCCCACAGCTTATCCAAAATTTTTTCTTTGGATAGAATGATATTAGGATTTTGCATGAGCAGACAAAGTAATCGGTACTCGGCTGTTGTCAAATCCAAAAGCTGGTTGTCTTTATACACTTGTCCTTGCAGCAATAATACTTTTAATCCGTTCGATACAATTTCTGTATCCGTTGTTCCAAAGTTTTTTGCTCTCCGGAGTAAAGCGTTAATTCTTGACAAGAGAACACCTAACTTAAAAGGTTTGGTAATATAATCGTCACCCCCGATATCAAGTCCTGTAACGATACTTATTTCTTCATCAGATGCAGTTAAAAAGATAATCGGTACTTTGGATACCTGACGTACTTTTTGACAAACCTCAAAACCGGAACCGTCCGGCAGGGACACGTCCAATATCAATAAATCATATTTACCATCTGCCCAAATGCTATTGGCTTCCCTTACGGTACGAGCAATATCCAATTCAAAACCTTGCCTTTTTAGTAAACAAGAAAGCCCATCAATCAGGCTTAAATCATCTTCAAGAAGTAATAGTCTATTCATTCGTTTTCTCCTTTCTCCGTCCATCAACGGGTTTAAGACCATCCTTCGGTATCATCCATACACGACTAAACCGAACGGCACCCTTGATTCTATTTTCTTCGCAGAGCTTCTGAACCCAGCGTTCTGTGATGTTCCATTTTTCAGCTGCTTCCCGCACAGTCATATATTCCATGTCATCATTTCCTTTCAGAGTATATGTATACAGTGTATTCGTCTAACCGAATTAAATCAAGATAGTAAATCTTAACTTTATCAATCCGTGCAGTCCTCTCACTTTTTCCTTAAGAGAAGTGAGGGGTATTTTTTATGCCTTTACTTTCTCGTTCGAAAGGAGTGTGTTCGTGAACATGAAACGAGGAAACTTTTCTATCGTACAAAATCAGATTTTTGATTACAAATTATCACCGATTGCATTTTATGTGTATTGCTATCTCTGCAAATGCAGAAACAAGAAAAACGGATGCTATCCCAGCAAGCAAACCATCGCATCGGCCTGTAGTCTTGCAGTTAGTTCTGTCAGCAAAGCCATTAAACAGCTTTCGGATGCAGGACTGATAGCTGTCACCAAAAACTTCATGAGCGGCAGGCAGATCAATAACTCCTATGAGATTACTGACTTGTGTGTCTGCGAAACAGATAACCCATAGGTCATGGTGGCTTATGCCCTGTCTTGCAAACGGATAGGAGTAAACAAGAAGAATAGTAACCTACCATAACAACAATTTTTTATAAACAGAGAAAGAGATTATATAGGGCTATACCAGAAAAACAGCAGGGTTGAATATTGTGCAGGTTAAAGGAGTTATGCTGCTTCGGCAGCATAACTCCCGGAAACGCCCACCGGCAAATCCGTTGGGGGATTTGAAAGTGACATAACTTTTTGTCCGGTACCGCAAATTGTTATGTCAGATTTTTAAGGAATAGCGCAGTTGCAGGATTTGTCCTCTTGATTTCTGCTTCAAAGGCAGGAAAAAGCAATTTTTTCTTTCTCTGTGGATAATAACAACCAAATAACAGAAAGGATGGATGACTTATGAAAAACACAAGAATTATGAACTGGATTCTCAATTTCTTTTCCAAAATGAGAGTCGCACTGGCTGACCAGTTAGGCGAGCTTGATATGAGTGTGTATGAACAGGCAGTGAAAAACGCTGTGAGCTGTTCTGCGAATCAAGTATCCAAAACTATGAAAATCGGCAGGATAAATTACACTGTGAATCTTCATTTTCTCTCTGACGGCAAGAGCATAGAGGACTGTGTGGAAAGTGTAATCGTTTCAAAGGCACAGGCTTAGGCCTCTCCCCACTTACATTCATAAGATAATAACTTTCAAGATTCTGCCTGCAATCTGCTTTTTGTGTCATTGGAGAATTATCTATAGTTGTTATATTCCTTCAAAAAAGGGTATTAAGTCATTTAACTTAATACCCCTTTTCATCATTTATTTACCGTTAATACCTTTTGAATTTCTCCAGAACCTACAAAATCTATATTCTAATAATCTCCTGTATTTATCACAACAATAAATATCACATTGCCACTCATAAGAACTATTGCATCCTCTTTGTTTCCGGATACTTAAAAATCTTGCCTTAATCAAAACACATCGTCACTTATCGGGCCACCTGCATATGGAGCGTCAGCGAGTTGAGCTCTTCTGAGCCGTCGTGTGTAACGATAACGGCACCACCTAACAATCCCTTCTTGTAACCTAAGGCAGAGCAAGGCTCTATTGCAAGAACCATACCTTCCTCTATAACCAGCTCTTCATCATTATAGCCAGGGACGAAAGCGGGAGCTTTAAAACGTGGATCAACGTTGGCTTCCATTAGACCCGCGTTCATCTCCCCTACAAGAAGTACAGGGGACAGGCTGTGTGTAACAGGGCTCGCGGCCCAGCATCCCCCATCAAGAATAACTTCACGCATAGCCTTCCAGACCGACGTAAACTTTACTCCGGGGCGGATTTGCGCGACACCGGCTTCATATGCACGACGAGACACATCTGCAAGATGCAGGCGTTCGGCATCGGGTTCACCGATGACGATAGTGATCTGCGCTTGGCTGTCCTGGCCGCCATACCAGGCAAATATCTCAGCCACGACCACATCGCCAATCTCCAACGCTTTTGGCTGGCGCTGCGGATAAAACCACTGATGCCCGGCCATGAAGCCCATCGCCTCAGACTCGACCGTCATCAGTAGATCGATTGGAGAGGGGTTACACCCTTCTCTGATGAGAGCACCAACCACAGCGGCATAAAGATCGGTTACCAGTGCGCCAACGTGACACTCGTCAACCAAGGCTTGCGCTGCGGATTCACACGCCTTTGCGGCCTGGCGTACCAACGCCAATTCTTCTGTACTTTTCTTCAACATCGTAAGACCAAACTCAGTTGTCACATCGACGGTATCCACACCTTGGAGCACTTCCATGAGGTGTACACCTTCAGGGTATGTCGAGGAACCACCGATCGGAACGGATGAAGCGGTCACGCCAAACACCCCTATGCGGGTCTTTTTCAACCCACGCTCCTCAAGCACTTCACCTAACGAACCGATGGGATCAAAGCTCACCCGCGTGTCCTTAATCCATGGTTCAAGTCCCTGCCGCTCGTTATCGAAATTTATGCCGATGTCCCAGGCGCCCCCGAAATAGACGGGCTCAGAGTCAAGCGGGAACAACACCGCGCCACCAGCGCCATTAGTATTGGCAAGGTATGGCTGAAGGCGATTGGTATTAAAACCTCCAATGCCGACCAATGCGCTGAGACCCTGCTCGCGCATGAATGCGCGTGTCCGCTCCCATCGGCGGTCCCTCTCAGCTGTAGAAAGCATAGGAAATATCCTTGAATTGCTCATTGTCTTATTACCACCTATTTGATTCATTGTCTTATTACCTCCTATTTAAGTCAAGTACCGTTTTAGCCACTTATCGAATTACCGGCATCTGGAACGGCAGTGAGTTGAGCTCTTCTGCGCCGTCGCGCGTAACGATAACGGCGCCACCAGCCATTGCCTTCTTGTAACCCAAGGCGACACAAGGTTCTACTGCAAGTACCATGCCTTCCCCTAGAAACACCTCCTCATCATTATAACCTGGAACGAAAGCGGGAGCTTTGAAAATAGGATCGACGTTGGCTTCCATCAGACCCGCGTTCATCTCCCCTACAAGAAGCACGGGGGACAGGCTGTGTAAGATAGGGCTCCCGACCCAGCATCCCTCATCGAGAATAACTTGACGCATGGCTTTCCAGACCGACGAAAACTTTACTCCGGGGCGGATCTGCGCAACACCGGCTTCATAGGAACGAAGTGCCACATCCGCAAGATGCAGGCGTTCGGCATCTGGCTCACCGATGACAATACTGGCCTGTGCTTGACTGTCTACACCGCCATACCAGGCAAATATCTCGACCTCGACCACATCACCAACTTCCAGCGCTTGTGGCTGGCTCTGCGGATAAAACCACTGAAGCCCGCCCATGAAGCCCATCGCCTCGGGTTTGATCGTTATATTCAGAGTGCCCGGCGAGGGGTCGCACCCTTCAATAGCGAGAGCACCAACCACCGCAGCAAAAAGATCGGTTTCGAGCGCACCAACATGGCATGCGTCAACCAGTGCTTGCACTGCGCGTTCACAGGCCTTTGCCGCATGGCGAACCATCTCCAGTTCCTCCGGGCTTTTCTTCAGCATCGTCAGACCGAACTTAGTTGTCACATCGACGATCTCCGCGCCTTGGAGCACTTCCATAAGTTGGGAGCCATTCGGAAATGTCGAAGAACCACCAATCGGAATCATAGCATGGGTCAAGCCGAACACCCCGATACGGGCCTTTTTCAAGCCGCGTTCCTCGAGCACTTCACCTACTGAACCGATCGGATCGAAGCACGCACGCGTGTCCTTTATCCACGGCTCAATCCCACGCTGCGCATTGTCGTAATTAATGCCAACGTCCCATGCGCTCCCAAGATAGACGGGCGCAGAGTCAAGCGGAAACACCACCGCGCCACCGGCACCGCTGATATTGGCAAGATATGGCTGAAGGCGGTTGGTGTTGAAACCTCCAATACCAACCAAAACGCTGAGCCCCTGCTCGCGCATGAATGCTCTCGTCTGCTCCCATCGCCTGTCCCGCTCAGTAGTAGAAAGTGTTGGAAATATCCTTTTTTCGGGTTCAGCAGCAGATTTAATTTCTATCGATTCTTTGTTCATTCTTATTTCCTCCATTTAATGATGAATCTTTTAGCTTTATTTTTTTATAAAGCTTACAGATTTTATTTTTATAAAACCGCCCACTCTTTTGCTGAAAAACATCTAAAATTTGCGGCGAAGCCGGCTAAATGTAATTTATTTTTTCGACAAGAGGTGATTTTAATGTTACCTATTATTTCTGGTGGTCATTCCACCTATCAGAATACTATTATATCTAATTTTATGATATTTACCCTGATCTATCAGCTCTGTCTAAAAGCACTTGGAAAACGATCAATAAGTTATTTTCTTACATTGGTTATTATATAACCTTTCACAAATATAAATAAATGCATAAAAACTTCCTTGTACCAGGAAATTTCTATGCATTTATTTATACAATTATTTCTCATCTTAATATTCGATTATACTCTGTAATTTTAAATTGTCTATCGTATTCCAATTTCGTTAAAGAACAATTTTCTGGAGGACACATTTCATCCATCCCTCTTCCATTCATAAGAGAATAAGCAATTGCCAAGATTGCCCCACCATGAGAGACTACAAGTACATCTCCATCTGGACATTAAAATCTCATTATCCATTCCTTCCAAAGTTCATAATTCTATTCCTTTAACTTTTTTGTCACAGTTAATGGGATTGATCTCAGGAAGGGTTGGCAAGGTTGATTAGATAACAGTCTTTTACAGCATAGTTATCAATTGCTTTTGCAATTTCCAGAATAGCAGGAATTGTTTTAAATCCCATTGTCCTTTTATTTATTTAAATTAACATTTTATTTATATATTTATCAATTTATAATTGCTATAATATAATTAAAAAACTATAATTTATTGTAATTATTTAATATGGAGAATTCTATGAAAAAAGATAATCAACAATTACTTATAAAGCATCTTTCAAATGCAAAAGATTGGATTTCCGCGGATGAATTGGCTTCTTATCTTCATATAAGCAGCAGAACAATTCGAAACTATGTAATTGAAATCAACAAATCAAATAATATTATGCCTTTGATTTTATCATCCCAAAACGGCTATAGACTAAACCCCAATGCTACTTCCTCTGGTGAGTTTTATAAGACAGATAAATCTCTCTCAGAAACGCCTAATGAACGCCATTACTATATAATTAGAAAGTTACTAAATCAAAATAAAGTATCTATTATTGATTTAACTGATACACTTTTTATAAGCGAACGTACTTTAGAAGTAGATATATTGGAAATTTCTTCTCTTATTAAAAACTATGATCTAAAAATTCATCGAAATAAAGATTATATACAACTTAATGGCGATGAACTTAACAAAAGGAAACTGTATATTTATGTTATTAAATATACAGAGGATTCAAAACTTACCAATTTTAACTTTATAAAATATATATTTCCTGAATTTGACGTAACTACAATCTGTAATATTGCCAAAAAACACATTAATGAAAAAGGGTTAAATATAAATGGTTTTCTTTTTTATGATTTTTTATTAATACTTATCATCCAAATTATTCGCATACAAGGCGGAAATTACATTGATGATGACTCATGTCTTATTCCTGATATCCATCAATATCCGGATTATCAAGCCGCGCTAAATATTATAAAAGACTTAGAGGAGAAATTTGATTACAATTTCAGGAATGGTGAGCTCTATTTTCTATGCATTAGTTTAATTAGTACAACAGATTATTCCAATGCTTCACCGCTTTTAACAACACCTTCCTTTAAGAATACTTATGATAAATTACAAAATGTTTTACAGTTTGTCGAGAATTTTTTTAACTATTGTTTTATTGAAGAAGAGTTTTTAATGAAACTTACACACCACTTTCAAAGGATTCAAATTCGTTCTTCCTTTAATTTTTTATCCTCAAATTCTGCTTTTTTTGATATAAGAAATAAGCATCCCTTTTTATATGAGGTTGCAACTCACATTGTTGACAGGATACAGGATCGTCAGATTGCAGCAATTAATCAGGAAGAAATTGATTTTATTGCTTTTCAGCTTGGATGTTTCCTAAAAGAGCATTCTACTTTTGAGTCTCGCGTTTCAGGTGTTTTGGTATGTCCTTCATATTATAATATTACTAATACAATTATTAATGAAATAAAGTCAAACACTAGTAATCAACTGGAACTCACTGAAATTTATGATACGTTGGATATAGAAAAACTAGCCGACAATATGTATTCATCCAAGTTAATAATTTCTGTTATTCCAATTGTAAATTTACCAAATGTAATAACTATATCACCCTTTTTATCATCAAATGATTTTCAAATTATTAACAATAAAATCTTTTCTTTAAAACGTACAATATATCTTCAGGAGTTAAAACAATACTTGGATAAATACTTGCCCAATGATTTTTTTGAAATAAATCATTATTTCAAAGATTCAAAAGCTGCAATTAATCACTTATGTAAAAAACTGGTAGATGAAAATTATGTAGATGAAAATTACGAATACAATGTATTAAAACGCGAAGCTATGTCAAGTACCTCATTCTTTAACATAGTAGCACTCCCTCATTCCAGCATGCTTAATGCTCATAAAAGTGCTATCCAAATTATTATAAACAACCGGCCTATGTTGTGGAAGGATGAACACATTAATGTTATTGCTATGATAGTGATAAGCAATAAAGATTCTTACCATTTTCATATTATCTATGACCTTTTTGTCCGGATTTTCTCTGATAGTAAGATTGTAAAGCAAATATTAATGGTAAAGGATCTGGAATCTTTTATGAATATTTTTCAAAGAGTTATATAATTAAATTGTAATTCTATGCATAAGACAAAAATAAAGCCCGGTCAATGACCGGGCTATCCATATTTTCTTCTTGTTTATCTATACCTTATTGATTATATATGGTTGTGTATTTAAACGTAATTGCACCTTCCGGACATATGCTGACACAGTTATGGCAATTATGACAGGCTCTGTTAAATTCCGTAGTATTCTGTGCCCCAATATATACTGCATGTTTCTGTCCGCATGCCAAACAGCGCTTTGCTTCCAAGAGCAGTTGATCCTTCGTTAACCCTTCCACATAGTCTTTCTTCCAATCTACCAACTCGTTGTGGAATAGGATTTCTTTTCCTTCCTGACGTTGCATTAACAGATTATATCTCTCTTGATTCCGGCTTATATTTACTCGATTCCCATCTGTGGATTCTTGAAATTTACCATCCAGAAAATTCACTATACCTTTCGCCGCCGCTATCGCCAAACTGATTCCTCCTCCAATTGTACCCGATTTTGGATGAGCTACAATATCACCTCCTGCGAATACTCCTGTGGTTTCCGTCTGCATTGTTTTATAGTCCTTTATAAGGATATTGCCTCTCTGAGTAGTTTTTAAGCCTTGTTCCAGTAAAAAATCAGTTTCCGGGTACAATCCAATGGCTTTTATTATTAAGTCCGCATTAATATATTCATGATTTAATTCTTCATACTCTGGGTTAAATTTACCTTCTTCATCAAAAATTCTGATACATTTTTTTAGATAAACGCACTTCTTACCATCGTTCTTTTTCTCAATTCTTTGTATTGCAAGACCTGTTAACAGCTCTATGCCTTCTGCCAGTGCTTCACGAATCTCCTGTTCGCTGGCTTTCATTTCATACCTGGATTCAAGGCATAATACAATAACTCTTGCCGATCCCCTTCTTAAAGCTGTCCTGGCAACATCCATGGCAGAATTACCACCGCCGACAACTACTGTGACTCCTTTTATCGGTGTTGGATTTTCCGAAACTACTTCTTCTAAAAAATCAAACATGTTCTGGGTATCTTCTTCTCCGCTTACATTAAGTTGGGCTTCACGGTGGCACCCAACTGCCATGTAAATTGCATCATAGGATTCTTTAAGCTGTTCTAAAGTATAATCTACTCCTATCCTGGTATTATTCCTGAATTCTATTCCCAGCTTTCTTAATCTTTCAATCTCTGCATCCAGTATATTACGTGGAATCCGGAAGCTTGGGATTGCATATTGTACAATGCCGCCCATTTTTTCGTTTTCATCAAAAACCGTAACTCTATAACCGTTTCTGGCAAGATGATATGCACAGGTTAGTCCGGATATTCCCCCTCCGACAACTGCTGCCTTGCCTTCCTGTATAAAATCAGGTTTCTTAAATTCCAGGTTATTTTCAATTGCATAATCCCCTATAAAACGCTCTGCTTCATGCAGGTTTACTGACTGATCTAAATAACTGCGATTGCATGCGTCTTCACACGGATGTGAACATAACCTGCCTAAAACAGAGGGGAAAGGATTCACAGCGGTTACCGTTTCCCATGCATTGATAGTGCTCTGCCCCTCTTCCAACTGATTTAGTGCGATACGAACTTCGTTTTCGCATAAACAGTTTTTACTGCAATTAGCTTTTTTATTGCACTGATTCAATTGAGATGGTGCCATCTCAATAATTCTGGACGGACATTCTATGGCACAAATTCCACAACCGGTACATTTCTCAGTATCGACCTCTACACTAAATCTATACGTTCTTTCGCCCACAGGCAGGGCCTTTGAAAACGGAATACGTTGGATTGATTGTTTCATCAGCACACCTCTTTCCACTATAATTTATTCAAATCAATTCCTACTGATTCGGCTAGCAGCATTGATATATCTTCTACAGAAAGATCTAATTCTTCTGCCTTAGCGCTGTATCTTAGTTGATTGTAGCAAACCGGACAAGCAGTAATTACTTCGTCTGCAGCGTTGATTGCCTCATTTACACGTTCTTTTCCAATAGAATCAGCATAATCAGGATAGCAGTTTAAGGCAATCTTTGCTCCTGCTCCACAGCAATAAGACCAACGGCCATGGCGTTCCATTTCCTTTAATTTTAAACCGGGGATTGATTTCAAGATATCTCTTGGTTCTTCATGATGCTTTCCTCTTAAGAAACATGGATCATGATATGTTATTTCCTTATTAATTGGAATCGTTGGATGTAATTTTCCTTCATTGATCAAATCCACTAATACTTCAGTCACATGTACTACCTCAAACGGCAGTTCAGCCTGGATTGCCCTTGGATACTCTTCTTTCCAGGTTTTATAGCAATGGGCACAACTACAGATTACTCTCTTTGCCCCTGCAGCTTCCACCTTACTGATCTGGTCCCTGGCAATCTTCTCAATAGCTTTCGATTACCTGCTTGTCTGGCTACTTCCCCGCAACATGACTCTTCCGTACCAAAATGACTTACATCCAGACCTCCCAAACGAAGTAATTCAGCATTGACTTTTCCAATTTCAGGCAGGAGATAAGAAGTATAACATCCGGTAAAATACAAATCTGTTCCTTTTTCAGGCAAATCCGGAACGGATTTCGCACGCTTTTCAAGGCCAAAGAGATTATGTTTATTCTCCATATTTTCAAATAATTCAGGTAAAGGCTCCGGCAAGGGTAATCCCTTTTCATTAATTTCTTCGCGACAGGCTAACGTAACGTGCATTGGTAAGTAGGGTGGGCATATTTCATTGCAGATCCCACACGAATTACAAGTAAACATAATATTTGTGAGGTCATCAGTTATCTCTGTCCTATCCCGGAAAACGGCAGCTGTTAACAATAATCTCCCTTGTCCGCTGAAAGTTTTTAATTTGTAGTACTCCAAGGAGGGACATTTACGTTCCGGTGACTGCCATTCATCCGGCGGCAGTTCCTCATTATTATGCGGAATTATTGGTCCATGAGCAACGCATGCACCGCAATGCAGGCAGATTTCCTGCCATTCTTTAAACTGTTCCAAGGTCCATTTACTTTGATTTAGTTCGCACTTATCCTGATATCCCATAATTAAATCTCCTTTGCAAAGGTTGTAGGGCTAAGTATATTATTGGGGTCTAATGCTTTCTTAATAGCCTGTAACATTTGATAATGACTCCTTTGATTTGTCCACGCATAGTCTGGCGCAATTGGTGGAAGATGCATCTGGTGTGTTCCCCCTTGAACTCCAAACCACTCTCTGAATTCATCCCTAAATCTGAAAACATTATCCATCATTTTTTCATCACAAGTGTTGATATAAGTCCAGGTTTGAGAACAAATTGTCTGCGAACGCATTGGAAACGCATCGATAGTGGAAGGGTTTGGGTATCCCCAGAATCCCCATTTTTCGAATAATCCCTTCATTTTAGTATATACTTCCGGATATTTTGATGTTGGATAATCTATACTGTCAAAGATATACTGATAGTTGTGCCCGCCAATTTCATATACGGATGATAAGATCATCTTAAAGAAATGTGTACAATGATGGACTGTCGGCCATTTTGCAAAAAACTCAGCGCCCATCTCGTCTCCCATTTTATATCCACCATATTTTGCAACCAATCGGTCAAACTGGTCTGACTTTACCCTTATTTCCTCTTTATCAAACGCATTCAATGTGGCTTGGACAAAAAAGTATCCCTCCGGATAAAAATCCAATAAGCCATATGCCCCAGGTTTTTTAACTCCATCCTTCCCACGCGTCATCATGTCATACTTCCATTTGTCATTAAGATGTATGTCATAAACTTCCATTGCTGTTGCTTCCAGCATGAATTCAGTTACCTTCAGGATATCCTTTTCCTTCCAATAGTAGGAGGAGCCTTTCCACTCTGCTGGTCTTTTTTGTAAAGTAAATGCCATTTTCGTAATAATTCCGAAAGCACCATTTGACATAATATACATACCGATAAGATCAGGTCCGTTCATAAAACGGTAGTAGGGTCCAAAGGGACTTTTCTCATAAGCCAGCGAACCCAAGTGGCAAATCTCTCCGTCTGGCAACACAACCTCTAATCCTTCCACCATTTCACAGTTTCGGCCATACCGTGTCTTTCCGAAGGCAACCGCAGGCGAAATTAACGCAGCAGCCACATTGGGACCACAGGTATACTCCGTAGTAGGAGTCATCAATCCATGTTTAAATACCTCCTGTGAAAACTTGAAAAAACTGCAGCCTGCTTCTACTGTTGCTTTCATATTGATTGGATCAACAGATAAGACCTTATCCATATATAACAGATCCAGTAAAATACCGCCTGTCATCGGACCTGCAGTTCCGGCACCAGAGGATAGTCCTTTGGGTGTTACCGGAACTTTAAATTCATTAGCAATTTTGATCACCATTGATACTTCTTCTGTAGTTTTTGGTTGAACCACCAAATCAGGTATGTGCTCATACTTATGAGTTATCGAATTACTATACGCATAAGACAAGCAGACATCCTTTGAATCAGAGACATAATCATCTCCTACTGCTGCCCTAAGGCGCTTAAGAATATCCATGTTATTCCTCCTCGTTAGAACATTGTTTGCGTCAACATCTTACATTGTTAAGTTTCTAACATTATTTTAAAGTATGGATTATCTTTTTTGAATAAACGATTTCTTGTTTCACCACAACCATTTGTTGTTATAATAAAATTGAAAAAACTTCCTATGATTTTTTTAATATCATAGAAAGTCTTTTCTTTAAAAATGTCTTGATTGTTTTTATAAATATCTAAGTATTATCAAACCAATGTAGATTTTATGTAGTATTTACTGATATGATGGCTGAAAGCCTCCTCAACCATAGTGAGCTCTTTATTATGGGCACAGCACATGTATACTTCACGTTTCCGATATCCTGATAATGGAATAGAAATAATATCTTCATCTTCAACCATTTTTAAAATATGCGCCGGACATAAACCTATCCCAATCCGATTCTTAACAAGTTGCCTATACACACTTGGCTCGTTCGACGTAAAAGCTATTTGGGGTTTTTTATGATTTTCATAAAACCACTCCATCAGCCTCTCATATCCCCTGGATTGTTTGTCTCCACAGATAAGCTGCTCTCCTATCAAATCATCCATCTTTAATTCTTTTTTGACTGCCAGAGGATTATCTTTTCTCATAATTACATTAATATTTTCACAGTATAATAATTTCTTGTAAATACAACTATTTTTTAAAGGTCCCATTATAAAAGCAAAATTCAAAGTACCATCTACCAGCATCGTTTCACATTCGGACTCTGTTTTGCTTTCAGCTTCGATATGAATTTGCGGATTCTGGGACATAAATTCTGCCAGAGGTAATTCAAGATTAAGTGCAGGCATCACAGAATGCGCTATTCCAATCTTTATAATTCCAGATTTCTGCATTTTAATTTGGTCGATAGCTATTTTCATCTCTTGATAATTACTTAATATAGTATTTGCATAATTGTAAAGGCAGTCACCATATAAAGTTGGAACAACTCCGGCACTATTGCGAGTAAATAAAACAACATTTACCTCGTCTTCTAATGTTTTAATTAATTTTGAAAGACCTTGTTGTGAAATATTTAATTCGATTGCAGCTTTTGTAATATTCTTATGTAAATATACAGAAACGAAACATTCCAAAGTACCTATATCCATACGTAATCCTTTCATAATTATTTAAAGTTGTTTTAATATTCTTTAAATATTATAGCACCCCAAAATGGAATTTTCCATAATATTGTCAGCTAAGACTCTGTCTTTATCTAACCTGTAGCAAGTTCCGATAAATTTCAAACTCTGTGGTATACCCTTTCAGAGGTACTATCTGTCCGCTCATTAAACCATCCTTTCGCATGAATGCTTACAGAGAGATTTAGCCTCCGGTTGATTGGCACTTAAAGGCCGTATATGTGATTACAGCACGTGCATCTGCGAATTGTATGGTTTCATTTTTTATTTGTTTGCACTGAAAGCTGCGGTATGCTATAATAAAAATAAAAAATATAGAGGACTAAATTAACAATATTCTTTTATTGTATAATGAATTCAACAGCAAATTGCAATTAGGAGGTAATCATGAAAATTAATGGACTTACGATTAGAACTAATGATTTAGAAAAGTCGAAGGTATTTTACAGAGACTACTTAGGTATGGTAATTGAAAGTGAATTTTCCCCATTTGAAGGTACACATATCGTAATATTAACCGCAGAAAACGCTATGAGTATCGAATTGCTGTTTAACGTCAGGGCGAATATCAAAGCTGACAATTCTGGCGTATCTTTTGGAATGCATTCTTCCAAATATGAACAATTATTACAAACTGCCCGCGAAGAAAACATCGTTACTGATGGACCAAGAATATTGGGCGGACGCTTTGAATGCTTCTTCATAACAGACCCTAACGGTGTAGGAATTCAGGTAACAAGAGAAATTTCTGAAAAAATGTAATGCAAATTCCAATTTCGTTGAACAGTTAGAATTATTTTTAAAAGAAATATGATGTCTGTTGTTTTAAAGTTATGAAGAATCCGATAGTTGTACGTATCTAATTTTTAGTAACACTTACGTTAATAACTGTAAAAAATAAATACAGAATATTTGTAATAGTTACTGGAAACAGTATGTGCTGGGGTTTAAAGGTCTTTACGGAAAAAACTCCTTTCTTAAACATACATTTTCAACGGGTGACATCAAAAAACAATTTATAAGATGGGTAAAAATAACCTTTCAAATAAATTAGTCTTTTATAACAATAAATTCTCCTTTACCTTCAATTCAGTTTTCACCTCAGATGGTTCCTTAAGATGTTGGCAAAAATTCTCCTTTTTCCTTCTGAAATGAAAAAACCCACTAAAGAAATAGCGGGTGTTGTTAATAGATTTTTAATTCTTGAATCTAAAGATACCGTATTAAAGAGGAAACCTTCTGGCTTGATGTAAGATTATTATCTTTTCACCTTTCCGCCCTGAGCAATGATTTTCTTTCTATATTCTTTCTGCTATTTTTAACCAAGTTTCTTTGGTTAAAAAACTTTCTTCAACCTGTCTCTCCAATTCCAAATAGCGCTTATAGGGCATACTGAACGAAAGCAATTCCTTATCAATAAATTTACGAGCCGAAGGGTCTGTTAGCCCAATTATACATTTCTGATTTTCTGTTTCAGTTTCTTTCATCGCATATAGAATTGCTTGTGCACAACCAGCACCGAAATCCACTTTAACATTATCCTGCGTCTGTTTATCATAATTAGCAAACTGAACGAGAGCCGAGAGCTGGTCAGCGTTCACCATGAAAACAATTATTTCAACTTTCTCATCCTCATGTAATTCTGATAACGGTATAAAAACAACATAAGTCTTTGATTCAATTTCTGGCAATTTTGCAGCAAAATCTCTTGCTAATTCAGGATTCTTCTTATAATACTCCCCCTCTTTATTACCAATGCTACCAGTTGATAAAAAATATTCTATTAAACCTAATTCAAATTTTTTGAACCCTAAACCTGATTTTCCGCCTATGCAGGTTGTAGTTGCAATATCAAATACAGCTGTTTGACCTCTGGATGCGGCATTCAGCATTGAGATTACACATCCCCACTTACCTTCTTTAAACTGAATCGCCTTTTCAGGCTTGTTTTCTGTTCTGTACACTGCAACAGGGTAATTCTTAAGCTTTATTGCTTTGCTAATCCTACTTTCCATACATTAACTTCCTTTTTTGTTTTTAGTGTGGCTGTTTTAATCAATTTCTGTGTTCGAAGATATTTCATAAATTCCTTTTGTCTCCTCTAGAAGCTGCATAATTTTAAGCATTAATTCATCCCTAAACGCTAAGCCGTGTTCGGTTAGTTAGTTTTGATAAGCTCCTGCCTTTCTATTTTTTCTTTATATATAAAGGAAATGCTATTATTAAAAATAATGAAAAGACCTGATACATGTGACTATATCCAATTATTGATGCCATCGCTTCCCCCATAATTGCTCTAAATCCAATACCGATATCAAATCCATTATAAAATTAGCGGTAGCCGCTCCTCTTCGTTCTTTAGGTGCTCTCACTATGCCATCGTCTGCAAACATGACTGGATTCCTCTAAATCCTGTTCCATATAAAGCAGCGCTAACCAAGAATAGTAACTACTCTATAGAACACGATAGCACATCAGTGAAGCTATCAGTAGAATGAGTCGTTGCATAATAATATATCTTTAACCAAGTCGATCTACAATTTTACCTGAAAGCGGTCTTATTACTAAAACAGTTATGGCATAGACAGTGAAAAAGAACCTTATGATAATAACAGACAATGTTTCTGTAAATCGTAATTTTCCAAACGTACTCAATATCACCTCACTTATTAGTTGCATATGAAACTAATATAAAATTACCACAAACTAGTTTCATGTGCAACTAGTTTGTTATACTTTTTTAATTTTTCCAATCAGCCAGGCAATAAATTCAAAGAGTTGAGGGTCTACCCCTATACCGACGTTGGTCCGTTTATTTTACAGAATCCAGATGCTTTTAAGTTTACGTCGACTGAGCTGAATGAGCGGGCAAATGCTTATGGGACAAAAATATTTGCACAGATTACCATGGGACTTGGACGCAACTACCCCAATCTGCCTGCACCTTCCTTGGTACATGTTTACCGGCATTCCGGTGAGGTTTCACCAGAACTGACCCGCGATCAGATCAAGTCAAAAATAGAATCTGTCGTGAAAGCTTCCAAAATTGCAAAGGATTCTGGATTCTCCGGTATTGAGGTTCATTCCATTCACTGGGGTTACCTGCTGGATCAGTTTGCCCTGTCCATGATGAATCACCGCACTGATGAATACGGCGGAAGTTTGGAAAACCGTCTTCGTGCAGCGAAAGAAATTCTGGTGGGCATCAAGCAGGAGTGTGGCTCTGACTTTCCTGTTAGTATGCGCCTTGGACTGAAAACCTTTGTCAAAGACTTTGAGAAGGCTTCCCTGACTGGTGAGAATGAAGCCGGCCGCACCCTGGAGGAAGGCATCGCAATCGCCAGGCTTCTGGAATCCTATGGTTACGATTGCTTAAACGTTGATACCGGCTTGTATGATTCTTTCTACTATGCCTGTCCGCCAATGTATATGCCGAAGGGCTATATGGTTGACTTAGCAGAAAAGGCAAAAGCTGCGGTCAAGATCCCTATTATGGCAGGCGGACGTATGAATGATGCGGATATTGCAGAAGCCGCCATCCGTGATGGTAAAATTGATGCCGTTGTATTGGGCCGGGCGGCTTTGGCTGACCCGGAGTATCCAAATAAGGTACTTACCGGCCACACGGAGAGGATTCGCCCGTGTATCGCCTGCAATCAAGGCTGTATCACACGGCTTCAGCAGGGCAAGCAGCCGACCTGTGGGTCAATCCAACAGCGATGCGTGAAATTCGGTATGTCCTGCACCCCTCTGTGAAGTCAAAAAAGGTCGTTGTGGTGGGCGGGGGCGTTGCCGCGGTATGGAAGCCGCCAGAACCGCTGCAATGCGCGGTCACAGCGTTACGCTGTATGAAAAGAATAACAAGCTGGGCGGCACATTGATACCCGGCGGTTCTCATAGCTTCAAAAAAGAGGTTCGGGAACTAAATGCATGTATCAGAATGAACTCAAACAGCTGCCGCTTAATGTAAATACCAGCACAGAGGTCACACCCGGGCAGCTAAAAGAGATGAAAGCTGATGTAATCATTCTGGCAACTGGTTCTACTCCGGTAATGCCTAATGTGCCGGGAATAAATGACGCAAAGGTACTGGGCTGCATGGATGCCTTTGCACATCCTGAAAAGGTAGGGCAAAAGGTTGTCGTTGTTGGAGGAGGATTGGTTGGCTGTGAAATGGCACTTGACTATGCACAGGATGGAAAAGAAGTCACTGTTGTTGAAGCACTTCCCCAAATCCTGTCCGCTGGTATTCCCTCCCCAATCCCGAATGGACAAATGATTCCCGATTTGTTTGAGCATTATAAGGTAAGGGTATTGGAAAATCACAAGCTTGCTTCTATTCAGGATGGGAAGCTTATTCTGGAAAGCGAAGGCAGAGAAAAAGCCCTGGATGCAGATTCAATTGTTATTGCCGTTGGATTTCGTCCGATGCCTTCTTTGGCAGAGGAGTTAAGTGGGTGCGGCGCCGTTGTCTATGAAATCGGAGACGGTCAGAAAATCAGTACCATTCTGCACGCCATATGGGAAGGGTATGAAATCGGCAATAATATTTAAGTGACTAGCAGTTTATCTGCTTTATCATATAAAATAAACTAACTGTAAAGCAATTAATAGTATGAGATCAAACATCAATGAATATCAGGCAGTAGAAGCTGCCGCCATGAAATTTGTCAAGAGCGTTGCGGAGGGCAACAGCTCCTATGCCAAAGAGCTGTTTACCGACGAGGCCGTTCTGTTCGGCTATCTGGACGGTAAACTGGAGCACGGTTCCACCGAACAGTTCTACAACAATGTAGATACAGTGGGTTCCGGCGGAGATACCTTTAAAGCACGTATTGATGTGCTTCTACTGGAAGAAACGCTGTCTGTTGTCCGTGTGCTGGAAGAAGGCTGGGGCGGCCGTATCGATTTCACAGACGTTCTGTTGCTGTTAAAATTGAACGGAGAATGGAAATGTGTTTCCAAGGCATACAACCAGAACTCAAATACCATCAAGAAGTAAAACTGCCAGAGACGTGGCTGGAGCTATATCCGGCCACTTTTCATGTTACAAAAGGTTTTCAAATTAAAACTATTAACAACTATTATTATCCAGTCCAACTGTAAAGGGCTGGATAACAATACAAGGAAGTCCGGCGATTCGTAATTAAAATCGCCGGACTTTGAAATTTTTGCATATTCTCACTGCTTTGCGGCCATTGACCAGGCTTAAATCATTTTAAATGTAATATCCTGCTTTGAACCCATCGGCAATTGCTGCAAGACCATCTCCAGCTTTTGTAGCATCACCTACAACTACTACCTTTCCAACATCTGTGATCTTAGTTGAGACTTCATCAAAGGATTTAGAACCAACTGCGACCACGACATCCGTCACACCAGTGATGACGTATTCCTTTTCGTCTTTCCTATATGTGACTGATTCATCTGTAATTTCAGTTACACTTGCATTAGTCAGAATGTTAACCTTCTTATTATCTAAATAATCAAATAAAAAAGAATTTACTGCTGTCTGTCCATCCACACACAATTTATCAGTCAGTTCAATTAATGTAACATCTTTATTGATATTAGCAAGAAAGGCAGCTGTTTCGGTACCAACCTGTCCCCCGCCAATTACGACCGGTTTATTGCCCATAGTTCTTGTACAGCCGAGCACATCAGGGATATAACATACATTTGAGGATTCAATACCTTTAATTCTAGGTGCTACCGGTTTTGCACCTGTAGCAACAATAACAGCATCAACGTCAGCACCATTAAACAATTCAGGCTTGAATTCAGAATTTAATTTAACATCCACACCCAAAAGACCAAGCTGTCTTTTTAACCATATCGTTATAGTTGTTAATTCTTGCTTATGCGGAGGCATAGAAGCATAATTCCATTGTCCCCCAAGTTGATTGTTCTTTTCATAAAGTGTAACTTTATTCCCTCGTTTGGCTGCTGCATAGGCCGCTTCCATACCAGCAACACCACCACCGACAACTACAACCTTTTTAGCTTCTTTTACAGGAGAGAAATCATATTCGCTTTCATGTCCAAGCACCGGATTGGCAAGACAAGCTACAGGAACCTGTGCATAAATACCATGTTTTTTGCCGCCGACACAGCCTTGAAGACATCCTACACAATACTGAATATCATCAATTTTACCTTCTTTTGTTTTATTTGGAAATTGCGGATCTGCGAGTGATTGCCTGGCAAATGCAATAATATCTGCCTTTCCTGCATCCAATACTGCTTCTGCAACAAAAGGATCGGTATATCTGCCTACATTGATTACCGGAATGGAGACGACACGCTTAATTTCTTCTGCAAGGTCTGCCGTAAAAGCATGTGGAACTGCTGCCGGAGGTAGCATATAACGAATTGTCGCATAATTACCCTGAGAAGCGTGTATCGCCGATACCCCGGCTCCTTCCAGCATTTTAGCATAGGCTCTTGTTTCTGCAATAGAAAGACCGTCTTCCATAAATTCATCCATAGAAATTCTAAAAATGACAGGAAAATCCTTACCCGCTTTTTCCTGAATATTCTTGATAATTTCTAATGAAAATCTTGCCCTATTATATAAGTTTCCGCCATATTCATCTGTTCGCTTGTTGGAATATGGAGAAAGAAATTGCTGAATCAAATATCCATGCGCACCATGAACTTCAACTAAATCATATCCGGCCTTCCTGACTCTTGCAGCTGCATCACCAAAAGCGTTCACAATTTCCTGAATGTCTTCACGGTTTAACTCTTCCGGAGTTTCGTAAAGAGTAGGGTCTTGAATTGCAGATGGAGCTACTAATCTTCTATTTGTAACATGTTCTTCCCCCTGGCGCCCAATGTGAATTAATTGGATTGCAATTTTTGCACCATGTCTATGGGCTGCTTCCGCAACTTTTATCTGTCCTGGAATCTGTTCATCCATCCACATTCCAGAGCACTTCCTAAACCCGCCGGTTCCCTTCATGACAGCATGGGCTTCATTAATAATAAGTCCAAATCCACCTTTTGCCCTAGCCTCTACATAGTTCAAATAACGATCAGTTACCATACCATTTTCATCGCAGTACAGCACTTCCATGGCTGCTGTGCTCATTCTGTTTTTTAAGGTAACACCGCCAATCATAATTGGTTCAAATAGTTTTTGAAACATGATGATTCCTCCTAATTATGTTTAAATTCTTCAAAAAAAGTATACTGAACGCGTTAAGTTAACACGTTCAGTATACTCTAGCAATTTATATAAATCAATAGGATTTTGTTAATTTTTATACAATCTTTTATTTTTTCTTTTCTGCAGTGTATAAAAAGATAAATAAATGATTCAATTTTAGTTTCACTCTTCCAAAAAGTTACATTAATCCCTTTATACAGTTCGTAAGCAGAGAATTTACATACCGAGGAAGATCATAATTTCCATCGTATACACACCAGTCCATTATGGCACCTTTTACAATAACACATAAGTCTTTCGTAACTTCTTCGCATGTCCTACTATTTAATGAAAAGAACCCATCTCTGGCAGCTTCCTGAACATAAACAAGGGTAATCTCCATAACACGGTTATATATTTTATCGGTGTTCAAAGTTTTATTTTTACTCGAAAAAAAAGAGCCGCAAAAATCCAAGCCAAAATCAGCAGTATATCCTGCATACCATGTGTAGAAAGATATAATTCGTTCAATGGGGTTCTGAATACCTATCTGTAATTTAACCTGCTTGTCAAAATCATCACCGGCCATCTCATAATAAAATGACAAAAGCTGTTCTTTGCCATTAAAATAATTGTAAAAATTCCCAGATGAAGTACCGGCTTTTTGACATATCTCCCGAATTGTCAGATTATCATAACCTTTATTTTTCATCAATTCAAGGGCCGCCTTGAAAAGCTTCTTTTTTGTATTTAATGCTTGTATTTCTCTAGATGTAAGCTTTTTATTTTCCATTTAAAACTCCTTATGACAATTGTTGTTAACTCCATAGTATCGCTAAATAGAAAATGTGTCAAATCTTTATGTATTTCCTCTTCTTTACTATAATATTATTAAAATTGCGCTCATCACGGATACCATAAATTCATGATAAAAAGCTGCCGCTATAAAATTAATCAAAAGCTTTTAAGGAGCGCCGTGTACTGGAAAAACACTTAGAAAACATATCGAATACATCGAAATTTCATTGCTTACAAAGCTGAACGGAGAATGGAATTGTATTGCTAAGATATAAACAAGCATTCCAATACCTTTAAGAAGTAAGACTCCCAGATATGTCGGTGAGTTTATAACTAAGCCACATTCCATGCTGCAAATGATTTTCAAATTAAGACTATAAATTTCCTTTAGAGGGAATAGAAAAAACACACCGTTATTATTTCTTACGATGTGCCTGGTATCATTTGTTTTTCGAGTATTCAAATAAAATGTGTTGCAATACGAGGCTCATATTGCGGAGCAGTTATTCCATTTTTTCTGCCGGCTTCGATACTCTTTAACAACCATGCCATATTTTGGGCGAGGGTTCGCATAGTCTGCAGACCCTCTTCATCCTTACGGACGTCCTCTGGAGTATAACCGTGCACTTGATTCCAGTATTGGGAAGAAACAACCGGCATATTGCAAATTGTGAAATATTTGTTCAGCCGGTCGAATGCTGCAGTCGCCCCGCCCCGGCGGCAGGAAACAATACTAGCCCCCAGCTTGCCCGCCATCTGCGCACCACCGCTATAAAACAGCCGGTCTAAAAATGCCGTGAGCTGACCGCTGGGGCCTCCGAAGTAAACAGGTGAGCCAACGATGATTGCATCATAGCTAACCAGCTGCTCCAGCGTCTGGTTGACCTGATCGTTAAAAACACATTTTCCTGTTTTGAAACAGTGCGAGCAGGCTATGCAACCAGCAATTGGCTTCTTACCAAGGTACAGGATTTCTGTTTCTACGTTGTGTTTGTGTAAAGTTTCTGCAACCTCAGAAAGAGCGGTATAGGTGCATCCATGCTCGTTTGGGCTTCCATTGATAAGTAATGCTTTCAATTAAAATACCTCCTATTTGTTTGTTTTTATTTAATAGAAGCTCCAAGCTTCCATGAATCCGCCAGAATGGGATTTCCTTTGATGTCTCCGGGCTGCATAACGCCGCCTGCAAGCACCTGCCCAAGATCATTCCAGCGAATGTGTTTTATCAGGCGTTTATAGTACTGGAGTGCTTCTTCAAAGCCGTGCCCCTCCGCTGCCATCAGCAATACACTGTCCTTTTGGGGGTTGGCATAGTTTGCATTGCATTCGGCAACTGCAAACAGCCGGTCAAACGCAGTCCTAAGCTGCCCACTGAAATTCCAATAATACAGCGGAGAAGCCAGAACCACCACATCCGCTTCCTTGTATGCGAAATAAATCTGATCCATATCGTCCTTCTGTACGCAAGGACTGTCGGGATTTTTTCCCCCTCCGAAGCAGCCCTTGCAGCCTTGGATTTTCATTTTATCCAGGAAGAAGGTGGTGACAACATTTCCGGCTTCTTCGGCCCCTTGTGTAAAGGCTTCCACCAGCGCTGAAGTGTTCCCATTTTTTCTGGGACTTCCGTTTAGTACCATAATCTTTTTACTCATTATAACGAATCCTCTTTTTTTATTATTTAAGCTTATCACAGAGCTTATTCATCATCTGTGTCCGCTGATAGCGTATATTTTCCTATCCTAAACGGATTGAATCGCCTGTGTAATTGTGGTATCGCCGTCATGCATCATAATTACTTTGCGCATTGCAGAGGGCTCTTCTAAAACCGCAATCAGTGTATCCACAACATTCTCAATTGAGTTTGAACGGGGGGTCTTCACATCTACAGTAATTTTTCCGCTTCCCTTCTCTTCTACCAAGGCACCAGGCTGCAAAATTGTATAGTCCAGATTTGTGTTTTGAATCAACCATGAATCTGCGAAATGCTTTGCGATATTGTAGTTTGTAATATCCTTCAAAAAGGCTTCATTCCAACGCTCCGGATTTAAGGCAAAAGCGGAGCTCAACAAAATAAAGCGTTTGATTCCCTGCGCTTCGGCGGCTTTCATCATCTTGACTGCACCGTTTAAATCTACCTGCAATAAATCCTTTCCTCTAGAGCCTGCTACAAAAAACACAGCCTCGGCTTCTGCCAGCTTGCCTTGCAGCGCAACTTCATTGTCATATAAATCCAAATGGACAGGGATTCTCTTTTCTGATTTTACAATTTTCTGTTCATTTCTGGCTCCGGCATATACGAAATAACCCTTATTGACTAATTTATCTACCAATAGAGAGCCCACCCTTCCCGTGGCTCCTGCCACAAATACTTTCATATCCATTCCTCCTTTCATATTTGTTGCAACAACGAGTATAAACTGAAGTAACCATTCCATAAAAAATGCATGCCTTTCAACTACCTTGATGCAAAACCAAGAAAATATTGATAAAACAACCTATACTATAATAATATCACAAATTATCATTAACTCAAGTACTCACAAATTAGTTATATACTAACTTAGAGGAGAGTGTGGAATTAAATGCTATTCAATAGCTTGAACCTTATAGAGTACATTAACTGTATCATATGGTGTATAAGATTGCATTATTTAATAATCCTGCCATTCTTCCCGCACCAGCTATCCCTTTCCCAAAGCATTTTGCAATCTTCAAACTGAACACTTAATTTTCCTGTATCCTTTAGCCATGACAGATAGGAGCGAATGGTGCTGCCCACCAGCACATACTGTTCAAAATTCATGGTGAGGTGATATTGATGGAACATTTTCTGCAAAATATTTTCAAATGTTTGAGCTGTTTCACAGAACGAAACCATGTGCTCCGCGATTTCTAAAACTCTCTTCCTGTTATACTGCGCTAGCTCTTTGATATTGTCCGCGGCATCGGCGTGTGCGGGTACAAACATAGACGCTTCCATCGTTTCAACGGCGCTCAGTGTTTTCAGATAGGCATCAACATCATAAATAAACGGGATTCCATACTTATCCAGTGTTTCTTTACTGCTGAGACAGTCCGCAAGAAAAACGACGTCATCGGGCGTGCGGAACCCCACCATATCGAAAAAATGTCCTGGAAGCTGAATTACCATGATTTCGTTTGGAAAATCAGGATTAGAAAGCTCCTGTGCATCGCTCTCCTGCGCCAGTAAAAATTTATGACGCAGCTCCCTGCAAGGATATCCGCCATATAAAAAGGACGGCTCCAGAATCGGATGCCTTGTAAAATCTCTCTCGATTTCATTAGCGAAAATTTTACAGGCCGTTTGCCTCTGCAAATATTGATTTCCACCAATGTGGTCGGCGTTGGAGTGTGTATTCAAAATGCCTTTCAGATGCCAGCCGTTCCGGTCCAAAATCTGACGAACCTTTCTTCCAGCATCCTTATCGTTTCCACTGTCCACCAAATAAACATCTTCATCATTCATCCGATAAACTCCGATTTTTGCCGGACAATTGATGTAATAGCTTCGTTCTCCGACCTGTGTCAGTTCGTACATGGGGTTTCGTTCTCCTTTCATGCTTTTGGGTAGAAAATCATGTTATACACATTGCATGGCTTTTCGTAGGGATTATTATACTCATGAAATACATTCGCACGGAAACGAATAGCTTGCTTTTCCTGCAGAACAACCGTTCTCGTATTGATGACCAGTTCCAATTTTCCTTTGAGATTTAAAATATATTCTTCTACACCGTCGAGGTGCTTTTCGGAAGGATGGTGACAGCCCTTGTCAAATTCAATGTAGAAGATTTCAACATTCCGAATCGGGTCGTAAGAAAAGATCGGGTATGCCCTCATGCGTCCGCTATCTTCGACAATGGCATCCTTTTCTTTCCAATTGACCACGCTGTATTCGGCCTCTTGTTCTTCCAAAAATGAGGACAATGGTACTTTTAATCCTGTTGCAATTTTCCAGAGAGTTGTAATTGTGGGGGAGGATTGCCCCCGCTCAATCTGACCAAGCATGGGCTTGCTGACGTCTGTGAGCTTAGCGGCATCGTCTAAGGTAAGGCTCCTACCTGTCCGTATCTCTTTCAGGCGTTCTCCTATCGTTAATGCTGGTGAGCGCATAATATTTCCCTCCAAATATGTTATGTTATTTATTTTGTATATTATAACATATTTCCAAAGAACTAAGCAACCTCCATTCTTTATTTTAAGAGGTAATATTCTTGCAGAAGAAACTTCGCTAAAGGGCGTTTCTTTCAAATCTGATTTTTATACATATTATATGTTTTTTCACATTGTTTGCCGGCCAGCTTTTTTGGAAAAGTTCCAAACTTAGTAAGTGCATAAAACATCAATTTATAAAGATACGTCTCTCACTGGACAGTTTCTCTTATGATATTATTAGAAAAATTTTAAATATTGAAAATGCTAAGAAGAGGATTAGTATCTGTAAACTGGTTTCAGAAAGTTGCTGGTTGATGCGAAGCAATAAAAGGAATACAGAGAACTCACCTTTGAGCAGTCTTAGTCAAATTGAAATACCCACTTTTATACAAATTTGAGAGTAGCTAAGAGCGGAAACCCCACCGTTATTTGGGGAGGATATAAGGCGTTAGTGCCAGTATCTGTATTTCAACTTTTCAACGAGTACCGGAGTCCTAGAATTATTGGAGAAGTTAACGATTCTTATGTGAAAATTGCTAAATTTAAAGGGGCATTTACTTGGCATGTTCAGCTCTTTTATTTCTTTTTACCCAATTAAACCCACAGGTCTTATAGATAAATCCCCAGCTTTCCATAACCGATATATACCTTCTAACAGGCAAGGAAATGTACTCCATAAAAAAAGAATACAGTCATCATCGGCAATATCTGCCACCGGTAATGACCGTATTTCTTCTATATTCATTGTATGCTAATGATTGTTTGCGCTTCTTCCCTCACCTTTTCTGGAATATACCTTATACTGCCAAGGTGAATCAGCATTAATGATACTGTACTTTTTCCCCATATAATCCTACCTTTCCTTCTTAACAACTCCCACCGATACGAGGAGCATATCTTCTGTTCCCCATACTGTTATAAACTAAACCTCATAGCTATCACTATCTTGTTCTATCGAAGCTATAACTCCCCAAAAATTTTCTGCTAGTTTTGTCGGTTTTATCATTTCTATCGTCAAAACCCAAATTTTAATACATCACTTTTTGTCGTTTTAAAATAATTTAGTATCAATAAAAATAAAAGAAAAGAATATAAAGAATCGGCAATTATGATTCTATATATTCTTTTCTTTTTCATAGCCTTCAAACTCTCTATATGCCTTGAACGTTCGAAAAAGGTGCCTCCCAAAGCTGATACCCACTTGACAAAAACTATAACAACTGATTGAGCTTGCTTTCAGGCTCTTCACCATTCTCTACACGTTTTATATTATTCACAAAGAAATCATATCTTTTTTTATGGAATTTGAGACCATCAGGCATACCTGCCGTATGGGGAGTAAGTATCACATTACTCAGATTACGAAGCTCACTGTCGGTTGAAAGCGGTTCAGATTCAAACACATCCAGGCATGCGCCTGAAATATCTCCATTTTTTAAAGCATCTATTAAGTCTTTTTCATTGACAATCCCACCGCGGGCTGTATTTATAAAAAGTGCGGTATTCTTCATTTTCCTGAATACCTCTTTGTCGATCAGCTGTTTGGTTTGCGGATTCAGGGATGCATGCACAGTTACTATGTCTGATTCACTTACAAGATTATCGAAATCCGTCATTTTCACAAAACCGTCAGATTGTACAACAGCATTTCTAGCATAAGCCAGCACATTCATATCAAAGACCCTGCAAAACTCAGCTACTTTTTTACCGATAGCACCAAAGCCTACAATTCCAATTGTTTTACCTGTCAATTCACTTCCTGTATAATCCAATTGACTTTCATCTATCCTGTTTTTCATGAAAGCATCAAGAAACGGTATGTTTTTATAATAAGACAATATCAATGCCATTACGTGCTCGGCCACTGCCTGTGCATTCACTCCTGAAGCATTAGCTGCCCAAATGCCGTGCTGTGTGCAGGCGTCGATATCTACATTATCATATCCAGCACCTGTCTGTACCAATCTTAGATTTTTTGCTATAGAAAGTAGGTTGCGATCCACTTTAATATGTTCAGGTATGATTACCTGGCAATCTTCAATATGATGCAGCATTTCTTTTCCTGGCGAAACAATTACTATTTCCCAGTCTTTCGGAAAATGCCTTGTAATATTTGATTTTGAGATCTGGGTAAAATAACCGACTATAAGAATTTTCATTACTAAACCACCTTTCATGCTCTATACCATACTATCATACTATCATATTATCATACTTTCATACTTCGAAGAAAATTCATTTGATGCTTGCAATTACAGCTTTAATCTTCGAAGTTGTCTGCAAGAAAATCTCAGATTTTCATATTTTACTCCTTGTTTAAATTTCTATCTGAATTACAATTCAAAACTTCATATACTCTAAACTATCTCTCAACATAAACACTTACAGTTTCCTTCAACTCATCACTGAACTCTTCGAGATCTTCAAAGCTAATCGCACTATCACTTATAAGGGAAATAATGTTATAAACAAGGTTCGATCGGCTCATTTCTAATTGAACGCCCGTTTTCTTCCTATCTTCCTTTATTCTCTTGTCCAGCCTCCAAAACTTTTCTGATGGATTAGCGTCTTCACTTAGTAATTCTATATATTCCTTATTGAGCCTGTCCATATAGGCTTCCTGCCAATCAGTAATTTTAATTCTGAAAAGCATCCAGTCCTTTTTTGTAAATCTCTGTTCTTGCAAAGCCTCAAGCCTCCCTCTAAATTCAAATTTTTCAATTCAACTTCATGTATAAGAGCGGGTATGGATTTCCTTGTTCATCACTATCAGTTCTTTTATAGACTTGAAATCCCATGTGTTCATAAAAACCTTTGGCAAGTGGATTTTGCTCATTCACCGTCAACTCATTTACTTCAAAATTTTCAATTCCATATCTAAGCAACTTCTTCCCCAAGCCTTTACCTCTTTCTTCCACTGCGATAAACAACATTTCAAGTTTCTGTCCATCAATCCCCATAAAGGCAATCGGAGCTGCATTTTCATTCTCACCTACAATTAAATTCGGTATCCCGCTTAAGGCTTGAGGAACATATTCTTTAATATTTTGTATTTCGCC
>JARBTJ010000060.1 GCA_029240245.1 Herbinix sp. | reverse complement strand
TGGCATTACTTATCATAACGGAGATATCTTTGTTTCTCATCGCGGTAAAATAACCGTAATCAGGCCCGATGGTTCAAAAGAGGACGCGCTTTCCGGATTACCAAGCTTCGGTGATCATCAGAATAATCAGGTTGTCTTTGGTGCGGATGGTAAGATGTATTTTGGACAGGGAACCGCTACGAATTCCGGTGTTGTAGGTTTAGATAATACCTGGATCATGCAGCATCCCCAGTTTCATGATTATGCCGGTACTAGAATAACTTTAAACGGATGTAATTTTATTACGGATAATATTTTTACCGAAGCGAAGGATTATGCTTATACGGCTGCATTTTCTCCGTTTGGTGAACCCAATTTTTATCCAAATGAAGAAATAAGAGGATATATAAAGGCTTCCGGCAGTATATTACGAGCAAATCCTGATGGCTCCGCATTAGAGCAAGTGGTATGGGGCTTACGCAATCCCTTCCGTTTAAAATTTGACATATCCAATCGCTTATTTTCAACAAATCTAGGTGCTGATGTCAGGGGCAGCAGACCAATCGCTAATTGTGTGGATGAATTTCAAATGATTCAATCAGGAATATGGTATGGCTGGCCGGATTATAATGGGGGCCTTCCGGTTACTTTACCCGAGTTTACTCCGGAAGGTGGACCACCACTTACTCTTTTAATCAACACCCTACCCAACATTCCTCCTAAGCCCTTCGCCGTATTTCAACCTCATTCCACAATTATGGGTTTTGATTTTAATTATAATCCTGATTTTGATAATTATGGTGATGCTTATGTCGCAGAATTCGGTTCCGAAGCTCCGTTTACAACAGGAGGGAAACCTGATCCTAATGTGGGCCACAAGGTAACAAGAATTGATATGACCTCTGGAACTGTTTCTGATTTTGCTGTTAATAAATCCGGGCTGGCTGCTTTCGAAAGCGGCAGCGGAGGCTTTGAACGGCCTAGTGATGTTGTGTTTGGGCCGGATGGTGCTATGTATGTACTTGATTTTGGCGTTAGTAAACCGGGGGAACCGGGTCAGTATTATAAAGGAAGCGGAGTAATCTGGAGAATAGCAAGAATATCTTAAACGGACCCTGCTTTGGTAAAGGCCCTCCATAATACCTCTGCTCATTCTTATTTACGAATAGGGAGCCATTGTAAAACTGATTGGATCTTTTCGTCCCAGTAAGTCCACTGATGATCCCCAGAAGATTCCTCATAGGTGAAATCAAAGCCTAGATCCGTTAAATACTGTCTCATCTTTACATTCTGGTGATACAAAAAGTCCTCTGTACCGCACCACATATAAATCTTTGGTAGCGGGTTCCCGGAAGCTTTTAATTTCTCCGCTAATGAAAACAAATCATTGTCACTGCCTTTGACTTGATCGAAACTTACAAATATGTTTCTCCAAAAATCCTTCCCTGCAAGAGTTAATGCGGTATTGCTGTCCGTCATGTCCATCGCTCCGGATAAACTCGCCACCGCCCCAAAGGTTTCCGAAGCCGCCAGACCAAGCTTCATGGCACCATAACCACCCATGGATAATCCGGCGGCAAACGTATCTTCCCTTCGGTCCGATAAATGATTGAAGAAGGAACGGCAAATTGCAGGTAGTTCCTTGGAGATAAAAGTAAAATATCGGTGTCCATATACCATATCTGTATACCATCCTAAATGTGTGGTCGGCATTACGACTGCAATTCCCAAATCACTGACATAACGCTCAATCGAAGTTCTTCTCTGCCATATCGTATGATCATCACTCATGCCATGTAGAAGATAAAGGGTTGGGATTTTATCTTCGGCCCCTTTTGCCCCCATACCAATCTGACCACTCGCCTTCTGAGGTAGAATAACATCCATCTGCATACACATTCCTAATACTTCAGAGAAAAAATCCACATGTAATAAAGCCATTTAAAATACCTCCAAATATAATTTTAAATTCTTAATCAAACGATTATATACTATGATTTCATTCAAAATTTACACATTAACCTATGATGCCTGCCCCTTGTGTTAGTTTGTGTCGAGGATTATGCAGGCATAAACTTCGTGGTGCGAGTTATACTTTTCCATAAATCTCACTATTCCTATCGTAACACCTAGCCTATCCACTAAAATACGTGATCCAACTTCTTTAATAAAGCTTTCATAAATTCTTTGAATCGTTCCTTTGTTCCTTATGTAATCCCTCGGATGAAACTCTTTTAGGCATTGTCCGAATTACGATTATACTACTCCTATTATATGACAAGTATCCCCTGGGAAGCAATCGTAATCTTACTATAATATACCATATTGATAAGCTCCTTCTGGTAGAATACAGTCTTCTATTCAGACGATCTTCTACAAGAGGAGCTTATCAACTTAATCGTAGTAATTCTTAGAGATATCTTTTTCCCACCAACCAAAGGCAACACACCCGGAAACGCCGAGTGCGGTGACACAGTGTTAGATAAACAGATTCCGTATCTTAAGTGCAGCTTACATCCGGGTATTTTATCTTTAGCATGAAAAGTTTATCCATTTCTCCATGACTTCTTCGAGTTCTTTACTTAAGGCAGCTTTCCGTTCAAACTGCTTATTTAGTGCTTCATAATCAGAACCTAATTCTACCATAGACAGTTCTAGCTCAGCAATTTCCTTTTCCAGAAGATGAATTTTTGTTTCTGCATTTATTATGTCGGCCTTTGATTTGTTGGCTTTTATTCTATCTGCTTTTGCTCTATCAACTTTCGCACTATCTGCTTTTTCACTATCTGTTTTTGCACTATCGATCTCCCTCTTTTTATCGTTTTCCTTATTTTTATATCCTTCCATCGGTTTCACGACCGTAATTTTATCGCTTTTTACCGTCGTCTCTTTCAAAACCGCAAGTCGCATGGCTAATTCTTCTTTTGCATTCTTATAGTTATCATAATTACCGGGATAACTTTTAAATATATGATTTTCAATTGCAATAATTCGATCACTAATCTTGTTAATAAAATAGCGATCATGGGAGATAAAAAATATCGTTCCTCCAAATTCCTCCAATGCCTCTTCCAGTGTTTCGATGGAGTCTATATCCAGATGGTTGGTCGGTTCATCCAGTATTAATAAATTAACATCCTCATAAAGCAGTTTACTAAGTTTTAACCTTATCTTCTCACCACCGGACAGATGCTTCACCTTTTTAAATACACTATTTCCATAAAACATGTATTTCGAAAGGTATTCACGGGCTTTCCCCTCCTGTATAAAAATATCCTCCCTGAAACATTCCAATACGGTTAAATCCATATTGGGAAAGGTAATATTCTGGGGTAAATAAGCTGCCTGCACATTGGCACCCAGTTCTACGATACCACTTTCCGGTAACTCCTCACCTAGGAGTAGTTTAATAAATGTAGTTTTACCGCTTCCGTTGGGACCGATTAATGCAGTCCGTTCGCCGTAAGTAACCATCATATCAGCATGATCAAAGATTATCTTATCTTCAAAACGCTTTGTTAGCCCGATCGCTTTCATGGTTTCCTTACCTGATCGCTCAGCCGCTTTCAGATTAAGTCTCATATTCGGTCTGTCTAGAACCGGCTTATCCATACGTTCCATTTTGTCTAGCCTGATTTGCATACTTGCAGCTCTTCGAAAAAATTTATTATTATCTGCCCGCATTGCCCAGTCTCTTAACTCTTTCACGGATTTTTCTATTGCATTGATTTTCTTTTGCTGTTCCAAAAAATTCTCGAACTGAATCCTAATTTTTTCTTCCTTTAATTGCACATATTCTGAATAGTTTCCTTTAAATGTGTCTGCCTCCATATCTTCAATTTCTACGATTTTAGAAACCACATGATCTAAAAAGTAGCGGTCATGGGACACAATGATAATAATTCCTTTGTATGCCTTTAAATAACTCTCGAGCCACTCCACCGCTTCTACATCTAAATGATTGGTGGGTTCATCCAGCAGCAGAATATCCGGATTATCCATTAATAGCTTACCTAGAATAACCGTGGTTTTTTCTCCGCCGCTTAGTAGAGCAAATCCTTTATTTAGAAAACTATCGCTGAATTTGAGTCCTGTACAAATCCTATTCAATTTTTCTTCGGTATTGTATCCTCCTTTTATCTCATACTGCTGTACTAAGTTACCATACTGTTTTAAGGTTTTATCGAGAGCTGCACCTTCGAGTGTATTCATAATACTTTCTAATTCCCGCATTTTTTCTTCGATGCGGTATACCTCCTCAAAGGCAAGTTTTAATACATCAATTACCTTAAAATCCTCCGGATAATCCGGGATCTGTTCAAGATAAGCAACCGAAGCATCCCTGGAAACGGATATAAAACCTTCATCATACCCGGGACTGGTAGCTCCCGGATAACCAATGCAATAATTCATTGGTTCAATACCGGCGATCAATTTCAGTATCGTACTCTTTCCGCTTCCATTTGCTCCGACGATACCTACTTTTTCACCGGAATATACCGAAAATGTGATATTTTTCAGGACAAGAGTCGCATCCATATATTTTTTTACTCCGGTTAACGTTAATTCATACATTTTTATTCCTCTTTCATATTAAATAATCACTCTATGGATGGGCAAATAAGAAAAATTGTCCATGATACGACAACAAAAAAGACCATAAGAAGAGTATTCTCCTTACAGTCCTAATCTCATAATTCCTGATAATTTATTGTAAACCGTTACTTGCGGCTATGAAAGTATCTACCGACTGCATACCGATCTGTCGGACAGACAAACAGTTCTTTTTATGCACTGGTACTATAGTTCCAATGAAAATAAAGCCCTCATAAATTATATTTAATTAGAGTAAAGTAAGTTTCCTTCTGATTGCTCATTCCATAAAGAGTAAAACAAATAAACCTAATCGATTAGGTCCTTTTCCTCATTATAAAAATACATATTAAATTTACAAATTTAATATTAGCAATTAGCAGGTGTCATAACTTACTTTCCCCTTTCCGAAATTTTCTTTATTATACCAATATTTATATGAAATGTAAATAAAAAAAATGGCCAATTTGAATTACTCTCCAATTGACCATTTTTAGAAAGGCTTTAAATTAATCTTCTACCATATTTGCATTACAATATAATAGTAACTCTTATTCATCCTATGCTCTTATTCTTCATATGCCTTAATTAATTCTGCAATATCAAATTTTTTCATTTTAAGAAAAGCATCTGTTACTTTGGCAATCTTATCAGCGTCTTTATTCTGCAACATATCATTCATAATAGTTGGTGTAATCTGCCAGGAGAAACCATACTTATCTTTCAGCCATCCACATTGTTCTGCTTCTGAAACGTAGGATAGTTTTTCCCAGTAATAATCAATTTCTTCCTGTGAATCGCAATTTACCACAAAGGATACCGCCTCGTTAAATGTAAAATCGTGGTCGTAAGCACTGTCCATCGCTGCAAAATCCTGATTTTCTAATTTATACTCCATATGTTGAATCATTTCCGGCTGGTTCGGAGGAGCATCCTCTCCGTATCTAAGGATATAATTTATCTTTGAGTTATGGAAAATTGTTGTATAGAATTCAATCGCTTCTTCTGCTTTTCCGCACTGCTCACCGACAAACATTACTGTTGGTGTTATTTTATGTTTTAATTCAGACGTCTGGGATAACATAACCTGCCAGGAAAGCCCGTATTTATCTATGACCCAGCCATATCTGTCACTAAACGGATAAGAACCGAGAGGCATAAGTGCTTCACCATTTCGGATTAACTTCTCCCACAGCATCTCTACCTCAGCTACCGTCTCACATGCTATCAAAAACGATACTGCCGGTGTAAATTTAAAATATGGGCCAGCTGAGATTAACATAAACTCCTGACCCGCAAGCCTGATTGTGATCAAATCTGCCGTTCCGGAGGGTGTATTATTTAAAACGGTCTTGTTGATTAATTCGGAACCTTCAAATAAGGACATATAAAACTGTGACGCCTCATCTGCTTCTCTGTCAAACCATAAATGGGGAATAATCTTTTGCATATCAATACCTCCTTAGGAATTTTGTACCTGTTACAACTTAATAATAGCCACCTTGTTAATTTTTATCAACTTATTTTTACCACCTTGTTAATCTGTAACAACTTTATTATAACCACCTTTTCTGCACATATCAATCCATTCCGGCTTACCTTGATATTTATTTATCCCTAAAATCACTCTGGGCCATCCGATAAAAGGACAGAAAAAAAGCAGAAACTCCAGTAATAAAGTTCCGCTCTTTTCCTGTCCTTTTAATAATACTTTGGGGGATATTTATGATAATAGACGAAATAAGCTTATTTAATTCTAATAACTGCTTTTACAACATCCTTTGCATTATTAACAACAAAATCAAAAGCTTCCTTTGTATTTTCAAAGTCAAATTCATGACTTACGATTTCCTTAACATTGATGGTACCACTGGCGATTGCATTAATTGCTACCGGATATAAATTACGGTAACGGAAGATAGTTTTTAATTCGCCTTCCTTACCCATTAATTTCATAAAGTTAAACTCCACTTCATCCTTTGGAGTCATTCCGACAAGAACAATGGTTCCACCGCGCTTTACTACATCTGCGGTCTGTTTCACCGTAATCTCAGCACCTGCGGTGTCAATTACCACCTGTGCTCCCTGATCGTTCGTAATTTCATTGATTCTAGAAAGAACATTCTCTTCCCTTGCATTGATAACATGGGTAGCTCCAAGTCTTTTCGCTGTTTCGAGGCGGTTGGGAAGAACATCCACTACGATAATTTTTGCTGCTCCTCTTGCCTTACTGGATAATAATGTTACCAGACCAATACAACCGGTACCAAAAATTACTACCGTATCTCCTAATTTTACATTTCCTTTACTGGTCGCATGAAGACCGACTGCAAGGGGCTCAACAAGTGCTCCTTCCAAATTAGATACATTCTCCGGTAATTTAAAGCACATATCCTCCGGATGAGTAACATAATTGGCCAATACACCGTGATAAGGCGGTGTTGCAAAGAACTCCACATCAGGACACAGATTATATTGGCCTGATTTACAATATTCACATTTACCACAGGTTTTTCCGGGTTCCAGAGCAACCCTATCACCTACTACAAGCGTTTTTACATCTTTACCAACTGCAACTATTTCACCTGCACATTCATGACCAAGAATGAAATCACCATCAACGACGAAATCACCAATTCTTCCATGTTGAAAATAATGAACGTCAGATCCGCAGATACCTACAACATCAACTTTAATTAATACATCTTTATCCTTAACCTCCGGCATGTCAATATCTTTCCATACCATATTATTCGTTCCTTGCATATAAACTGCTTTATTTTTCATAATGTAAAAGACCTCCTTTATTAAGGGGATGTTTAAACATCTACATGTTTTATAACATCCCCTTTTCTTTATATCAGATAACTCATGTATTATTTAATAGCTCCGGACTTCTTGTGCATTTCGATATACTCATCTACGTTATCCTTTGTAATTAAAGGACAGTCTATATCAATATCGATCTGAGTTTCTTCTCCGGTTAATAATTTATCAGCGGTATCCATTAAGGATGTTGCAAGATCATAAGCACTCTGTAAGCTTGTGGATGTCATTAAGCCATCTTTGATTAAAAGAACTGCTTCTGCTGTACCATCAACACCATATGCTAAAATGTTATCAAAATTAGGATCATCCTTAACAACTTCTAATCCACCTGCTGCCATGTTATCATTCATAGCGATGATTGCATCAATTTTATCATTTGCCTGTACCCATGTTTCCATGTAATTCATAGCTTCGTCTTTGTTCCAGTTAGCAATTTCTTTACCAACGATTTTTACGTCAGGTCTCTTATCGAAGAACTCTTTCTGCCAGCTCTGCTCTCTCTGATCAGCGTGGAAGTTTCCTGGAGGTCCCAATAATACAACTACATTGGCATTCTGAGGAACCTGCTCAACTGCTAAATCAGCATTCACTTTTGCCTGTGCATATGGATCTGCATCGACTGAGGATGCGCCTTCAATACCACTGATACGTGCATTGGTTGTGATGGTTACTATTCCTGCCTTAACTGCTTTTTCCACATACGGTCTCTGAGCTTCACCATTGTTCGGCTGTATGATGATTGCATCATATTTGTTTGTGATTGCATTTTCAATCAGGGAGTTTTCTGTATCATCAGATGCCTGTCCATCAAAAACATCTAATTTAATGTTCGGGTATTTTTTTGCTTCTTCGATCACAGCATTTGCAAGCCATGCAGCAAAGGAATCGGCCTGTGCTCTTGCAATATAAGCAACTCTGTAAACCTTTTCCCCGTCATCATTACCGGGAGCTTGGGTTGCTTCATTATCATTACCCGTATTATTATCTGTATCTTTTGTTGTACACCCCGTAAATAATGAAACTAATAGTGCTACTACCATTGTTAAAACCAAAATCTTTTTCATTGAATTCCTCCTCGTAAATATTTATTCTAAATAGAGAGTTCCTCTATTATAGACTGTTGTGAAGTACTTCTAGTGCTTTCTTTTCTTCGTTTTAGCCCAAATGTCATACATAACAGCCAGTGCGATAATTGCACCACGGACAATTTGCTGAAGATAGGAGTTTACTCCGACTAAAACCATGATGTTATCCAAAAATCCTACGATAAAGGCACCTGCTAATGTTCCCGATGCAGTTCCGATACCGCCGGTAAAGCTTGTTCCACCGATAACTGCGGCTGTAAGTGCTTTAAATTCATAACCGATCGCACCATTTGGCATACCACCGTTAACACGGGACATAAATAATACGCCTGCAATACCTACTAAGATACCATTGATGATAAAGGCTCTCATTTTTATACGATTAACATGAATACCGGATGCATTCGCTGCTTCTTCATTTCCGCCGATAGCATAAATGGAACGCCCGAATACAGTGTGCCTTAAGAGATACCAGGTAATTATAAGTGTTGCTACCAGAAAAATCACAGGTGTAGGAATTCCCAATATTTCGCCCTGTCCGAATTTTACATATTTACCGATCTGGTAAATGTTCTGGCCATTTGTATATAACAGTGCCGCTCCTCTTGCCATAGCCATCATAGCCAAGGTTGCAATAAAAGGTGGTGTCTTATATTTGGTAATCATTAAACCATTCAATATATTACAGCCCACACCAACCAGAATAGCTACAAGGAAGGAAATGGTCAGAGAACCGGTGGAGGTATAAGCCGAGATGGAAAGTACACCCGCCAGTGCAAGTACAGAGGCTGAGGATAAGTCCAGCATACCCGAGATAATCAGGATTGTCTGTCCGAAGGCTAATATAGTACCCACGGATATCTGTGTTGAAATGTTCTGCAGATTGCCAACCGATACAAAGTTCTTATTTGCCATCCAACAGAAAAGGAATAATGCGATTAAAACAAAATATATACTGTACTTTGATTTAATATTGTTTATCATTTTATTATTGGTATTCAATTTAGTTCACCTCTTTTTGTGATTTTGTACCGGTTGCAAATGCCATAATGCTTTCCTGTGTAAATTCACCTCTGGTTAACATTCCGGTTATCTTTCCTTTTGCCATAACATAAATTCTGTCACACATACCGATTAATTCGGGTAGCTCTGAGGATACCATGACAAGTGCTTTCTTTTGTTTCGCTAACTCTGACATTAGTTTATAAATTTCATATTTAGCTCCGACATCAATTCCTCGTGTAGGTTCATCCACAATTAAAATATCCGGATTCGTAACCATCCACTTAGCAAGAATTACTTTTTGCTGGTTTCCGCCGCTTAAGGACTCAATTCTGGTTTCATAGTCAGGTGCCTTTACATTCATCTTCTGACAGAACTCTGCAATCGCTTTGTTTTCCTCTTTTTGATGGAGCCATCCCTTATAAATGAATTTATTCAAACTTGCAAGTGATACATTTTCACGGATGCTTCGAACAGGAATAATACCAAATCTCCTTCTATCCTCAGATAACATAACCATCTTCTTATCGATACTGCTTTTTACGTTTTTAATCTTTACTTTCTCATTTTTAATATGAATTTCACCGGCTTCATAGGAATCGAGCCCGAATAAACATCTCATAACTTCGGTTCTCCCTGCTCCCATTAGGCCTGCAAAGCCAATAATTTCTCCTTCTTTCACATGGAAGCTGACATTTTCGAATTTACCCTTTTGGGTCATTCCCTTGACCTTCAATATTTCCTTCCCAATTTCTATCGTTTCCTTCGGGAAATTATTCTCAAGCTTTCTTCCTACCATTTGGGAAATCACAGTTTCCAAATCATACTGATCAATGGGTCTTGAATCCACAACACTACCATCCCGAAATACCGTTATCTCATCGGCAATGCGGAAGATTTCATCCATCTTGTGTGAGATATAAATTATACAGGCACCACGCTCTTTAATCTCATTGATCTTACTGAACAGTACCTCTACCTCCTTGTTGGTAATCGCCGATGTCGGTTCGTCCATGATAATGATGTCTGAGTTATAGGAAATTGCTTTTAATATTTCAAGCATTTGTATGTCTGATACTGTTAAGTCTTTCAACCTTGTTTCAGGATCATAATTTAAATTCTCCTTCTGTAAAAGCTCCTTGGTTCTTTTTCGAATTTCTTTCCAGTCAATTTTTTTATATTTATCTCTAGGCCAGTTGCCGACAAAGAGACTCTCTTCAATTGTCATCTCAGGCATATAATTAAGCTCCTGAAAGATCATAGATATCCCAAGGCTTCTTGCCTGTATTGGATTTTTTATCTCAACAGGCTTCTCATCGATCAGGATTTCGCCGGTATCCGGACGATGAATTCCGTTTATGACTTTCATTAATGTTGATTTGCCCGCACCGTTTTCGCCGCAAAGTACATGAACCGTTCCTTTTCTAACTGCAAAATTTACTTGGTTCAATGCCTTTACCCCTGGAAAGGATTTATCAATACCTGATACTCTTAATTTAATATCCGTATTTTTCATGAAATGCTTCTCCTTTCTAATCATTTTAGGCATTTTTACTAGGTCGTTTCTGTAAGTAAAATGATACACTATAAATTTGACCAAAAAAATGTCTTGCATTGTTTTTATTGTGTACAATTTTACCGATTACATGCAGACAAACTAATTTCATTCAAATTTTTTATATAATATTACTGTCTATTTGCACAATATTAAGGTGTAGCTACAGGTATAGTAAATAAACCATCCCTAATGAATTTCCAGGTTACACATTCAAAAAATCCCCCGGTATTTGGCTATCAACCAAACCCGGAGGGTTAATCATGAACTTATTCTATTCACTTTCTTGTCATACTGTCTTTGTATTCATTTACCGTCATGCCGGTAATTTTCTTAAACACCTTACTAAAATACTGCTGATCGGAATACCCTACCCGTTCAAATATCTCTTTCACCTTAATATCCGGCTCCAATAAAATCTGCTTTGCCTTTTCTATCCTGATTTTATTAATATATAGTGTCATGTTCTCACCGGTCTCTTTTTTAAATGCACTGCATAGATAATGCTTTGAAATGTTCAATTCCTTTGCTACATCCTCGAGTGATATCTTTTCTGCAAAATGATACTCGATATAATTAACAGCCTGATTAATCATGGCATGGGAATTGTTATATCTCATGTTTTGAATTTCCTTAACCAGCTTCTGTGCTAATTCAATCATCAATTTATTAATTTGTGCTAAATGTTTTGAATTCTCAATTTGATAATGATACGACTGGTGAGTATCAAAAACTTCGCTATTTTCAAAAAAAAGTCCATAACTGCCGAACAGATCACCCAATAGATTAGAATAAAATATTTTAACAATCATTGGTGTTATTTTTTCCGCTTCGAAATATTGTCCGAGCCGTGTGATGAAATCCTTTGTTTTAGCAATATCCTCATGTCCTATGGCATCTAAAACCTCCCGGTTATGCGCCTTTTTTAATTCAATTACATTCGGCTCAGAAAACCTTATTTGCTCGATCGGAATAAGGCTAATGTGATTCGTTTGATAAAAAAGAACCTGCACCTTCTCTAGATAATCCTGATACAACTTACCAAGCTCCTCTATTGTGTGAAATGGATTAGTAAAGACTGCATTGATTGCTGTATTAAAATACTGAGATGCGGCATTGCCCGTTGAAGTCAGTAATTTTTTCACATCGGATGTCTTAAGTACGGGAGCTGCGATCAGAAACTGATAATTATCCTCCTGTAGTCCATCCATAAAGATTATTCCTTGTTGATTAAACTGTTCCGTAAGCAGGTTTAATACCGCCTGGTTAATCTGGGTTGTATCTGACATCCTATCCGGATGATGCACCACGGAGATTCCGATCAAAGCATAATGTACCTTCGTCAAAGGAAATTTGATGGAATCCAGCTTGATAAGTAATCTGTCATCCACACGAAAGTCCTTTTTTATAAGCTCCATAAAAACAGAATGCTTCAACTCCTCTGTCGTAGTGCTTTGGTCTGCCTTACCCTTTTTGTCCTTATTCAGTACATCCAGCTTTTCTTTTAATGCTTCCATCAGCTTAATCAATTCTTCATCCTCAACTTCAGATTTCAGAATATAATCATTCGCTCCCGCTTTTAACGCCTTCCTGACAAAACCGAACTCGTCATAACAGGTCAGAACCAATATTTTGGCATCCTTATCCTCTCTGCGTATTTTTTCAGTCAGCCAAAGTCCGTCCTGCTTGGGCATTTTGATATCAGTGATGATGACATCCGGCTTGTATTTCTGATACATCTCATAGCCCTGTTCTCCATTGGCGGCTTCCGCTACTATGGTAAAACCGATCTCCTCCCAGTTGATGGTGGTCTTTAAACCAACCCTGACAAGAACCTCATCATCGATAATTATTACCTTATACATAATATCCGACCTTTCTAATACCTTATCGTCCGGTTGCTACACTGCATCTTTTCATGGCCTGCATACTTTTTGTAGGTCAATTCACATCGAACATTTACATTCTTTGAACGGATAAGGTTACACGCACCAACGTACCTACACCAAGTTCTGTTTCTATATAGATGCCATATTCATTGCCACAATATAAGCGGATTCGATGATTAACATTGTTAATTCCTACCTTACTGAATTTATTTTTATCCGTATCACCGGATAAAATGCTTCTCAGCACATCTTCTTCAATACCCGGTCCATCATCCTTTATCTCAATGATTAACCGTTGTCCGGAGATGAAACTGGTGATACCAATCGCTATCTCTTGTCTCCCGTCTGCCAGTCCATATATAATAGAATTTTCTACAATGGGCTGAAGGATTAATTTCGGCACGGATAGGTCATAACATTCTTCTTTAATATTTTTCGTTATATTGATAGCCTGGTTAAACCGTAATCTTTGAATTACAATATAATTTTCTACATAATCAAGCTCTTCTTTTAAGGAAATCATATCTCTACCTAAATTGGTACTGATTCGTAACAGCTTAATCAATGCGGTAATCGATTTACTTACACTGGTATTCCCCTGAATTTTTGCCATCCACTTTATGGTATTCAGTGTATTATAAAGAAAATGCGGATTAATCTGTGCATGTAACGCCTCTAATTCAACCTCTTTTTTCTCCTGCTCTTCCTTTACGAGCTTGTCGATTAACACCTGCATTTCACCAATCATATTGTTTAAGCTAAACCCCAGTTGGCCCAATTCATCCTTGGTCCGCACTTCCGTCCTGGCCTGAAGATCCCCCTGTTCCACCCTTTTAATGACCGACATCATTTTCATCATAGGTTCGGTGTAGCGGAAGGAAAATATTAAAATAAAGAGAAGAATGACCACCACATAAATGGCACCGCCAAAAATCAAAAATATCTGAATTCGATTTATTTCCTGATACAGATAGTTCGTAGAAAGAGTTTTAATAATCTTCCAGCCATTGCTTTGCAGGGTTGAATAAATAGCAATTTGATTTGTATTTGTTTTATAAAGAACATAATTATGCCCTTTCGTATCGGAAAGAAGCCGCTCTGCATATGGTTTATCCCATAGGGATTGTCCAATCTTTTCCTTATCGGGATGACTGATAATTCTTCCTTCCTCATCGCAGATAAATACTTCTACAAAATTGTTTCTTTCATCTTCATCCAACAATCCGGAATATGCAGTATGCAGAATATTTTCCTCTAATTCTATGCGGATATAGCCATAGGCTTCCAAAGTATTGTAATCAATTACTTTTCTTCCTAGCGTAAAATATAATTTCTCAAATCTTCCTGATAAAATCTCTATCATTTTTATATTCGTAGGATGCCAAACGGGTTGGCCGGAGGATTGAAGCAATACCGTACTGATTTGCTCTGTAGGATCTAATTTCTTTACTCCTGCCGAATAATACTCTTCACCTGTGGTTAATTCAATTCCTTCGATATCATCCCTAAGAGATATAAAGCCTCTTAATACATTCCTAAACTCATCCTGAGAATACTCTTCGGGATGGTTCAGCATCTTCAGCAGCGTATTATTGGAAATTATTAATGTGGAAAATTCCTCCAGATCATCCAGTAAAAAATCAATTTTTTCACCGGCCTCATAAACGGATTGCATTTCAGTTTCCGTATATTTATTCTGGAATATTTTTTTCACTGTTCTGGAATAGGTTATGGCTACCGCTATGACCGGTATGGCGATTAGTATGATAGCTATGATACCAAGCTTTACCCTCAGTGCATTATATACCCGTATTTTATTCACTTGTTTCGCCCTTCCTTATTGGCTTTCGGTTTGAGTCCCATAAAAATATTGAAACTTACTTCCTCGCTATCCAGGTTATTCTTAATCATTTGATGTAGATTAGTCACTAATACCTTTTCAACATTATATAAATTCGAGGTTTTCGGTCTCAAATAGATATGGTCCGGCTCCCAGGCATTTAAAACAGCATCCACATGCTTCAATATTACTTCTTCCTCCGAAGGTGTAACTCCGCTGTTGTCCTGTAATTCATGATCAATCTCCTCATAAGCGGATTTCCTGGTCGGCAGGCTTCCACCATCCGGATGCATTAATACCTTTAACTGCATATCCTTTGACGTTGCCCATACGATATATAGCCAGGCAGCCTCCTTTTCCTCCTCCGAAGCATATTTATTAATTCCGATTCCGGAACCACCATAAATATTACCGCTCTTGGTATCTCCATACGGCAATATGGAATAACCGACTTTACCTGCGACTTCGGACACGTAGGTATCCTCCACATACGTATAATTCTCATCCCAATTAGCCATCATTGCGACTTCACCACTGCGAAAGGCATTCGCCAAATCGGCCCAGTTCCAGTTTATGCTTTCCGGAGCTGATATTTCTGCCATTTTTTTATACATGTCGAGAGCTTGGACAAAATCGGCATCCATGGTATTAATGAAATCATAACTGGATATCCCTAAGGTATTGAAATTTTTATCCAGAAAATAATCACCGCCATACGCAGACATGATATTGGAAAATTCACAAAATATTGAATTATGCTCCTGCGCCATCAGACCACTGCCATATTTCACTTCCCTTTCCGGGACATTTTCATCGATCCACTTAGCTACTTCACAATACCGCTCCCAGGTAAATTCCTTCGTGCCCGGTATTGGGGTATACCCAAGAGCTTCCTCCATTTGGCTTTTATAACGATCAAAAATGTCTTTTCTGTAAAACAAAATCATAGTTGTACTGTCAAACGGTATGGTATAAATCTGATCCTTATTGATGAAATACGAACATACCTCCATTTGAAACTCGATGAAATCCTCATATAATCCTCTTATATGAGGTTTTTCTA
>JARBTJ010000117.1 GCA_029240245.1 Herbinix sp. | reverse complement strand
AGTTAATTAAGGCAATTCGTGAGGGCTGCGAACCGTTTATCAAACCGGAAGAGGCCATGATAGTTACTCAGATTATTGAGGGAATCTATGAGTCGGCTAAGACTGGGGACGAGGTATTCTTTCATTAATATGAAAGAATGTAACAAAGTAAATTAGGACTATCGTTAAGCTCTGCCAGCCGCGGAATGCGGTATTGGCAGAGCTTTTCCCTATTCAAAACAATCTAAATTATCTTGGTGATCAACTTATTTTACTATGGTTTGTAATATGCTTCTTTAAATAATTTTCATCTTAAGTGACAAATGTCATAACACCTAAATAACCTGCATGCTACAATTAATAAAAAAAGAGAAGGAGAGTTTTATATGAGTACAAAATTTAAATGGGGCATTGTTGGTCCAGGTATGATAGCGAATGCATTTGCTGATGCTGTTAAGGTTGTTTCTGATGCTGAAGTTATCGCTGTCAGCGGCAGAAATATTGACAAGGTTAACGAATTTGCAGACAGACATAATATTACCAAACGTTATGGTACCTGTGATGGGGTAATTGAAGACAAGGATGTTGACGCTGTTTATATCGCATTACCGAATACTCTTCACTATGAGTATATTAAAAAAGCAATTGATGCCGGTAAGCCGGTACTTTGCGAAAAGCCTCTTGTATTAAACGCAGCCCAGTCAGAGAAGATTATCGCATACGCGCGAGAGAAAAAAGTATTCTTAATGGAAGCAATCTGGACAAGATTCCAGCCAATTCATCAGACAATTAAAGAATGGATTGCAAACGGTGAGATCGGTGATATTAGCATGATTCATGCTGATTTTGCTTTCAATGTTCCTTGGCCTGCAGGCGACCGTCACATTAACAATGAATTGGGCGGCGGTGCAATCATGGACGTAGGTGTATATGTGGTAGCCTATATGCATCAGATCTTAGAACAGCATCCGGATAAGGTAATAGGTCTGGCACATGTTGACGAGAATTCAGTAGATGTTAAGAATAGCTTTATCATGTCCTATAAGAACGGCGTAATAGTAAGCGGAAGTACAGCGGTTGTAACCGACATTCCTCAGGATTGTTACATTTACGGCAGTAAGGGACATATTGTAGTTAAGAACTTCTGGCGTTCTACGGGGGCTTATATTGAATTCAGAGGCGAAAAGATAAAAGAGGCTACTGCACCTTTCGTAGGAAACGGATATGAAGGCGAAGCAATTGAGGTTATGAATTGTGTAAGAGCAGGTAAGACAGAAAGTGATTTGTTACCACTGAATGATTCCCTTGCATACGCTAAGATAGTAACAGATCTGAGAAAAGAATGGAATGTAACATTCCCTGGAGAGGAGATTTAATAAAATATGAAAAGACTTGATTTTTTAAATAGAGAAGTAAGTGATGTACTCGTAGGAACCATGCCTCTTTTTTCTGGAGATTTAGGTGAGCATTTTGATCACTTGGATATGATCAAAGATGCCGGTGTTAATTTCCTAGATACAGCCATCGGCTATGGCGGTGCAGAAATTTCTATTGGTAAATGGATGACTGCACGCAGCAACCGTAAAGATATGGTTATCTTGACCAAAGGCTGTCATCCGGGTCCGGATGGTAAGCGTGTTAACGCAGAGGGCTTGAAAGAAGATCTCTTCAGATCTCTGGATCGTCTTGAAACGGACTACATAGATATTTATCTCCTTCATAGAGATGATACAGATCTTCCGGTAGGACCAATTGTTGAAATGTTGAACGAACATTTTGCTGCCGGCAGAATCAAATCCTTTGGTGGATCTAACTGGACACACCAGAGAATCCAGGAAGCAAATGATTACGCAAAAGCGCATGGCTTGGAGCCATTCAGAGCAAGCAGCCCTAGCTACAGCTTAGCGGAAGAGGCAGCAGCACCCTGGGCACCAGGCACCGTTACAATCAGCGGTCCGAACGCACAGAATGCCAGAGACTGGTACGCAGCTAGCCAAATGCCTATATTTGCTTACTCCAGCTTAGCGAGAGGCTTCTTCTCCGGCATGGTTACTCGTGAGCGCTGGGAAGCTGAAAAGGATCATATCATGAGCCCTGGAGTATTATTCTCCGGCAAGGCAACAAAGGATCAGCTTACCGGTCGTGGCGAAACCATCGATCCAATCTGTGCTACTGCTTACTGTGTAGAGCCTAACTTTAAACGCTTGGATCGTTGTAAAATCCTTGCGGAAGAAAAAGGCTGCACAATCGCACAGATTGCACTTGCATTTATTATAAACAGCAAAATGAATGTGTTCCCGGTATCCGGTACTGCTAACCGCACAGAGCTTTTATCAACACTTGCAGCAACAAAAATTGTATTGACGCAAAAAGAGCATGACTGGCTTGATTTAAAGGTTGATAATAGATAGTCAAGAAAGCACTTCGATAGAGTTAAGATTAGATTGCAATATTAGAGCATAATAGTAATGAAAAATTAAGGGAAAATTCAGGATTAGTATTAAAAGAGAGATGCCCCATCTGAATGATTATATGCATTCCTATGAGGCACCTCTCTTTTTTCTTTATACCTTTCCATTATCCTTTCCAGCCAAAGTTTGAATCCAGACAAACTTATCTCGTTCCAGCCAAAGTCTGAATTCAGGCAAACTTATTTCGTTTCTACCAAAGTCTGAATCCAGACAAGTGTATTCCGTTTCTACTAAATATCTGAAACAGGTGTAATCTCGATTAACCTTATTTCATGTGGCATAAGATTCACAGATAAAGATAAACTCTGATCACTGGTTTCCAGTATACTGATCGATTGGTGAGGTACGCAGATGTTTTTTAAATATAGAATATCTGCACCGGACAAATGGGAGGTAGAATTCATGGAAGCCCATTCATCTAAGATGCTTCCGTGGAATTTATTTAAAAAATGATGTCTTACAAGGTATTGGAAGCCGTTAATATTATTTATTGTAATATGATAACTCAACTCACTAGCCTCTGGAAAAAAATGATCCGAGTAGGAAATTAACGGGTAGTCCTTAATATGAAGCAGGTATTCCGAGTCCGGGTGTAAATAGTAATAAAGCAGGAGCGCATAAGAGTTTTCCCTGATCTGCGTCAAGATGTAACCTTGACCTTTTTCCAGCAGCTTTCCCTTTATACTATTTAAGAAGTGGTAAGCATAATAGGAAGGTTTTTTAATACTGTCCTTAGTAATCAGACCGGAGCCTCCATAGAGGGGAGCAACTACATCCCTATAATTGCTTGAGATATCCAAAGCACGATAATAGCCAAAGTAAGAGATAGAGTCCTCATCTTCCAGTAAAGTTTTTAAGATAAAGGCGGCTTGGAAACAGCTATCATTCATATGATTTCTGGGTGAAACGGAGAAATGATACTCGGTGATAAATATTTTCTTACTTGGTATAGCAGAGCGGTGCAAGGTTGAAATCAGGCGCTTTACTCTTTTTCTTATTATTTGCTCAGAGCCGATAATAATTGTTTCGTCACCTTCTCTCCTTTTGTTAGCGGCATCCTTTCTGGCCTCATAGGGGTACAGATATGCAGAAATAAAATCTAACTGAAGATTTTGTGCAGATATCTTTTTCAAAAACTGATCTAGGACAGAAAAGGGCGCGACAGTATTAAATCCAGGTCCGCCCACGTGAGCTTTTGGAAGCAGTGCTTTTATAGTTTCCAAACACCCGGCGTAATGAGCTATATATAGGTTAAGGGTATCCTCCAGCTGATCTGTAATAAAGTATTGATCAAAGTCCATCCAAACCTCAAAATACCACTTTTCGACTACGTCAAT
>JARBTJ010000116.1 GCA_029240245.1 Herbinix sp. | reverse complement strand
TACTCCTTATTATAATGTCGGTAAGTTGCCAGCGTGCAGGAAATAAGGAAGATAATGATCAAATAGAACAAATCAATCCTATTAATACCGAGCCGGAGAGTAATGAAATGACAATAATTGAACCGTCTACTGTAATAACAGTAATTCCACAGCCATCCGAGAAAGCTCAAGTATCCAATCCTCAAAAGGATGTACCACAAACAACTGGGCAACAAACAGGAGATACTCAAATAATGGATAGTCAAGTAGGTAATTCTCAAATAGAGGATACTCAAGCAGGTGATTCTCAAGCAGGTGATTCTCAAGCAGAGGATTCTCAAATAGAAGACATTCAAATTGTCGATACTAAATCAGTCAATTCACAAACAGATAATACAACTATTAATAATTCAGAGGAAATATTCATCGAGGTTTATAAAGAAGATCGCATATTGAAGCTGTGGAAGGGTGATTTGCTCCAGGGAGAATATCCGGTCGGATTGGGATTTCATCCTGTTGGTCACAAAGAACAAGAAGGTGATGGGAAAACACCGGAGGGAAGCTATTATGTTTGTGTGAAAAATCCTAATAGCCGTTTTTATCTGTCTTTAGGCGTATCGTATCCGGGAATTTCTGATGCTAAGAAGGCTCTTTCTTCTGATAGAATTACACAAAGCGAATATGATAGTATAATTTCTGCAATTAATTCCGGTACCAGTCCTCCTTGGAATACTCCTTTAGGAGGAGAAATAATGATTCATGGTAATGGAAGTGATTCCGACTGGACTGCTGGATGTGTTGCTGTAGATAATGACATAATGGATATTTTATTTGAACAATGTAAAGTGGGTACAAGGATTGAAATATACCCATAACCTTTCCCAGGAGCAAAAGTATTAATATTAATAGTATGTTAAAACTCAATTTAAAAGCATTTAAAGAGTTTCATAAAGATTTTTAATTGCTGTTTCAATAAAAAGTTTATATTTTATAGTAATAAAAAGTTTATATTTTAATATTCATTAAAAAGTTTCAATTTTAATAGTATTTGACTTTCATGATCCATCAAGTTATAATAAATAAAAATAAATAGTGTCGGGAGCTTGTGTGCAGGCTGAGAGGAAACAATAGTTTCGACCGTACCTGATTTGGGTAATGCCAACGTAGGGAATAACATCAATGATAATTTATGGGATGTACCGCGTTACGGGTACATCCCTTTTTTATGTTTATTTTTTAAACAGTCAAAAGTAACAAGGTTAAGTGAGTAATAAGTCATTCAATGATTCGGTATGGATTTAAAGTAACAGACAGATGCTCAAAATAGTAATTTTATTTAGGAAGGAACAAAAAATGAAAAATTATAAGACCCAGATGGAAGCAGCAAGAAAAGGTATCATTACGAAGGAAATGCAGATTGTTTCACAAAAAGAGAAAATGGATATTGAAAAATTGAGGGAGTTAATAGCTTGCGGTAAGGTAGTTATCCCAGCGAATATTTATCATACCTCGTTAAATCCGGAGGGAATTGGAGAGGGCTTAAAAACAAAGATCAATGTAAACCTCGGAGTGTCGGGGGATTGTGCGAATTATGATAAGGAATTTGAAAAAGTAAAACTGGCTATTGATTTCGGTGCAGAAGCGATTATGGATTTAAGTAATTACGGGAAAACCAATACCTTCCGTAAGCAGCTGATTGATTATTCACCGGCAATGATTGGCACCGTACCGATGTATGATGCGATAGGTTATCTTGAGACGGATTTGATGGATATCTCAGCTAAGGATTTCTTGAAGGTAGTGGAGGCTCATGCTAAGCAGGGAGTTGATTTCATGACAATCCATGCAGGTATCAATAAACGGGCGGTGGAAGCCTTCAAGAATACAAAACGTTTAACGAATATCGTATCGCGCGGTGGCTCCTTATTATTTGCTTGGATGGAAATGACAGGAAATGAGAATCCCTTTTATGAATATTACGAGGAAGTGCTTGATATTTTGTATGAATATGATGTTACGATCAGCCTAGGTGATGCACTACGTCCGGGCAGCATCCACGATAGTACGGATGCAGGACAGTTGTCTGAATTAATTGAATTGGGGCAGCTTACAAAACGGGCATGGGATAAAAATGTCCAGGTCCTAGTAGAAGGGCCCGGACATATGGCTTTGAATGAGATCGCCGCTAATATGACGATACAAAAAAGACTCTGCCATGGAGCACCTTTTTATGTATTGGGACCTCTGGTGACGGATATTGCCCCCGGGTATGACCATATTACCTCAGCCATCGGAGGAGCGATTGCTGCTGCCAACGGAGCGGATTTCCTGTGTTATGTAACACCGGCAGAACACCTGAGGTTACCGGATTTACAGGATGTTAAGGATGGAATCATCGCTTCTAAAATCGCTGCTCATGCAGCCGACATTGCGAAAGGAATCCCCGGAGCTAGAGAGATTGATCATAAGATGAGTGATGCTAGAAGACGAATTGATTGGGAAGAGATGTTCTCCTATGCTATTGATGGTAAAAAGGCAAGAGAATATTTTGAGAGTGCTCCTCCGGCTGACAAGCACAGCTGTTCCATGTGCGGTAAAATGTGTGCGATGAGAACCACGAATAAAATCCTAAACGGAGAAAAAGTAGAGATCTTATAAAAGGAGCTTATCATTATGTATGAACAAATGTGGATGAATGTAAGTACAAAGGCACCTCTGGTGCATAACATTACGAACTATGTAACAGTCAATGACTGTGCTAATATCATACTTGCCTGTGGAGCATCTCCAATCATGGCAGATGATATAAGAGAGGTAGAAGAGATAACAACAATTTGCAATTCCCTGGTAATTAATATCGGAACCTTGAATGAAAGAACAATTGAATCAATGGTTTTAGCAGGTAAAAAGGCGAATGAGTTAAGTCATCCTGTTATTCTGGATCCGGTTGGTGTAGGTGCATCTAAATTACGCACGGATACTGCTACGCAATTATTGAAAGAGATTAAGTTCAGTGTTATTCGAGGCAATATATCAGAGATTAAGACCTTGAGTAAAGGTACAGGAAATACCAAGGGTGTGGATGCTGATTTTACGGAACGCCTTACGGATAGCAATCAACAGGAGGTCATAGCGTTCGCTAAAGATTTATCAAAACGTACCGGAGCAGTAATCGTGATTACCGGAGCAACCGATCTTGTTGCAGACGAGAATGAGGCATATCTGATCAGAAATGGTCATCCAATCATGAGCAAAATCACCGGTTCCGGCTGTATGCTGACCGCAGTTATCGGAGCAGTATGTGCAGCAAATCCGACGAATCTTTTAGAGGCTGCAGTAACAGGAGTAACTATCATGGGAATCAGTGGTGAGTTGGCATATGAAAAGATGATAAAGGATCAAGCAGGCACCTCCTCCTTCAAGATGTATCTGATCGATGCTATCAGCATAATGGACACGGAGAAGTTAATGAGTAGAGCTAAAATAAATGGGAATACCTTAAAATAATTCTCTTATGATCTTCGGTAGTATTGGATAAATTTAATCGTAAATAATGTTCGTGAATATGTCAGGAGGAATAGAATAATGAAGCTTAAAAAGGAGGATATGCTTTTATATATCGTAACGGATAGGTCCTGGTTGGGTGAAGGTTCGCTTGCGGATCAGGTTGAGGTTATACTCAAAGCAGGAGCAACCTTTCTACAACTTCGGGAAAAAGAGCTACCTTTTAAAGATTTCGTGAGTGAAGCAAAACAAATAAAGAATATAACGGATCAATACAGGATACCATTTGTTATTAATGATAATGTGGATGTAGCGATTGCTGTTGATGCTGATGGAGTTCATCTGGGGCAGGGAGA
>JARBTJ010000015.1 GCA_029240245.1 Herbinix sp. | reverse complement strand
AAACATGGAAAATCCGCTGTGGTCTTGTTTATAAAGCTTGCTAATTTGATTCTTTTACCTATGATCCTTCGTTGCTATAACATACAAAAACGAATATCAGAGTAAAGGCAGTTCGTCAAAATGACGGTGGATAACACCTCAAAAAAGCAAATCGAAATGGACTAAACGAACCAAAAAAGCGTTAAAAATGACCTGTTTGAAAGCTTTATCCACATTAAAATCATAAAATGAATCTGCATGAACAATATACTTATATTAGTTCATTTTCACGTGGACAACCTAGTCAATTAAGAAAAAATGAAAAAATAATTTCAGCATTTTGCTTTATGCATATTATCGGTACTTATTTATTGTTTTGTCACTCCATACATGAGCTTCAATATATCGTTCCGGACCGTATTTTCCATCATCATTCCAATCCTGTGGCAATCCATACTTCTCAATAACTTTTAATATTTCATCATAAGTATAAAGTTTTTTTCGATATTCCTTTCCATCATTAATTGTCGGACTAAATGTCGGCATTGAATCACCGTAAGTAAATGAAATAGTCTTTATTTCAAAATCCTCAATAGGAATTCTAATAAAGGTGCTGTTTTCAAACCAAGTGCTTAACCATGGGCTATGTTCAATCACCATATAGTGCGGTGATGTCCTATTTATAATGCCACCTTTTTTGGCAAACTCTGACCGGATTATATTCTCGCAATTACGCCTATACTCCACATATTTATCATGTCTTTGCGCACTTTGGGAATTCGGTTTTGTTACTTTAATCGTTTCAAGAATAATTTTTGCTTTATCAATCGGCAAGTCTGACAGGTTGACAAATGGTCCGATTGTTTTATCAAAATAATGATATAAATAAATTTCAATCACCACCAATAACATAAATTTTCTACTTCTCATTCTGAGCCAACTTCGATACATTAGCATCCTTTATGCCACTATGCTTATTAAACATAATGGCCAGCTAGGTGTTGTACCCGTAAAGCAACTACTACATTTGATCATTTACTACACTAAATTGGTTTAAATCTTTTTCTTTTTTGATGTTCTTCATCAAGCACTGCTTCTCTTGCTGGAATGCCCGTAAGAGTACCTAATTCATTCTGTGCTTCAATTATTCTTCCTAACCATATTTTTTTATAATCATCAAAATCACGGCAGCCTTTTGGTATAAAAATTGGTTTTCCGAACACTAAACGATTCTCGGCCCCTTCAACTGCTTGCTCAATAAAAGCTGGCAAAACAGGAATATCCAGTAATCTAGCTAACCAGAATGCTCCTCGCTCAATATCCTCTATACTATCTTTATTAATGTCATAAATTGTTCCTTGAGGGAATATTAAATAGTGCTTTGGTTTTTCACCTTCAATAAACCACTTTTGAGCTGTTTTTATAGCTGCCATTGATCCACCAAAGCTGTTACGGTCAACTCCATAAACATTTTCAAACTCTAATATTGGTGCTAATTCTATAGGTATGGAAACACCATTAAAGCAATTTTCTTTCGCGAAAACAAAAAGCTCAGGATGAGTATCGTTAAATTGATGCATAAGTTCATAATGACAGCTAATTATTAGCGGAGCATCAGAATCAGTTAAATGATTCGTTGCTATTATAAAGGAAGTCGTAGAAAAATCTTCCGGCACATTATAAGCTCTTAAATTATATGCTTTTAAAAGCATTTTCTTTATTTCTATTAATCTGGTTCTTAATTTCTCCGGATTATTCGCGATACCTAACAGTTCTTTTATTCCATTTTCATTAATCAATGAGCTGGCATTAAACAAATGCATAATAACTCTCCTTTGATAGATTAAATTATGTCACTTCAAGTATTACTACAATCGATTTTGTTTTTTGAAAAACATTTCCAACTACTATTTTATTCGTTTACGCGCAACCCGTCAATGTGATTAACACTAAATTTATACAATTAACAGTTTATTTAGTACCCTCCTGAGTACGTTAAATATGGTTATGCCGGTAATTCCCTTTCTATCAGTTTTTTCGAGGAAATAGAATTCGAATCCCATCATGCGCTTAAAAGATGATTGCAAATCCCAAAACCTGGGATTAGCGAATTTTTCTTTAAAAGAAATCGTGCAGGATAAGTTAAACATCCTCCAGCGTGATTTCATAATGAAATTTCTGATGCTTTCCCTTTGAACTAGATTGTGCCGACGAGGAATTTATCATACCATTTACAGGAAGGCGCAAGTAAATATTTTTAATGATATTTAGATCATTTTCTCACATAAAACCTTGTTCATGTAGGACCTACAACAGCCCCTGTTCCGATTTGGATGTCCATCATAATGGTATACGCAGCTTCCATTTTTTTAGCATTGATTGACTTCCTATATTAGGAAATGTATTATGAGCTAAATCAAGTTTATATTTGTTAATTCGTTTTCGTTTTGTCAAGCATCTAATCATAGTAATGCCTTAGAAAAAATGAGTTGACTATTTATGGTGAAAGTTTACGATTATTATTGATGACAGAGATGAACTTGATAGCGCATATAATTCAGGTGAACTAACAATGGAACAGTATAATTGTGCATTAAACGAATGTAATCAAGTAATCGAAGAATTATGCCTTGATATTGATTCAACAGAGGTATTATGCTCACAGATTCTAGAAAATGTAATTGAAAATATCAATAACGGATTGATGCCCTTTAAAAAGTAAAATAGATGTACTTTTTTCCTTCTATTTTCTACTCCATTCCGTATATTGGTTTAACTTCCTTTATCCGTACATTATATCGGTTCATCATAAAGCATCATACAAAACGGTGGTATTTCAAATAACGAAATTGAAACAGACTGTAATTTAGAACAAAGATATTGGATCAACTTTTTGAAAACGTTTTATTTATATACTTCAATAAGATATTGCTTGATTAGTTTTTACCAATACCTTACAATAAAGCTATATCAAATGAATGGAGGACATTATGAAAGCAAAAAATAAATTGTTATATAAAATTTTTTTGTATTTATTACTGTTCATTTGTACGATATGTATATCCGTTCATATGATTTATTATGGAGTCCAATCAGTTCAGCAGCAGATTCATGATTCACAGTTAGCTTATGTTAATAAAGAATGTAAAAATTTTGGTGATGGAAACAATAATTTATTAATCCATTTAAAAAGCACTTTACTAAATCGCACCCACGTTAATACGATATCCAACATAACATTCTATATGGTTGGTATATTTAGTGCAATTATACTTTTTATTCAAATTAATGAGTACTATTTCTATGAACAATCGCGTTTTACCAAAATTTATAAAAAGTCTTTGATAGCACAAAAAATCCGATTAAATAATTGAATCCTTTTTACATTTTTTAAATGGCATATAAGTATGTCATTCTTTTGTTATGTAAAAAAGGAGAATATTGGATGAAAAACAAAAAATATAGACGTATCAAACAAATTTTAATTATGCTTTCCATTTGCACAACATTATTATCGGGTCCTGTTACGAGTAACGAAGTAAGTAAAATGTTAAAGCGCATGGAAGAAAGAAATGTATTAATAAGAGAAATAAGTGAAGCAGAAAATGATGAAAAAAGGGTTGATTGATAAACTCAAGAGAAAACGAACAAAGTATTAACTGTTAAGGGTGTGATGAAAAAATAACATTTTAAACATATAGCATCTACCGCTTCCGCACTAGTTGATTGTCTCCGCTTCTTTCCATTCTAATTAATCAACAGGAAACTTATGCTTATTATTCTGGGTTTATCAGATATACTAATTATAATCATGCATAATAATTGGGTCCGATCTTTGAAAAATCATAATGTATTGCCCATATGTTTGCATGAATCAATATGAATGTTATACTTTCATCTTTAGGCTTGTTCGGAGATTTGCATCCACTGACATTTATTTCGATATCATCAAAGGGATTAGACTAGATTAAGCATTACTTCTTGGCATACTTCAATAAAATCCTTGAAAATGAACTTCATATTATCTAGGTCTTTCTTAGTCTCTTAGTCTTTCTAGGTCTTTCTAGGTCTTTCTAGGTCCTTCTTAGTCTTTTCATAATCATTGATACAGCCATGAAATAAAACTGACATTCTGTCGATGGACTTTCTGATGATTTTTGTTCCCTAAATAATATCTCGCAATGATTCCGTTTTCACCTGCATTGACCTGTTGGTAATATTATTAAATATTTTGTTTGTATTAGTTAACTCAAGTGTGAGTTGAGTAGATGCAAATGATAAGTTATTGAATCTGTGAATGAATTATTTATAATATAATCAACGATCGTTAAATTTTAAGATATGGAGGAACAAAATAATGACAATTGGCAAGAACATAAAGGCTCTTCGTGAAGAATTAGGTATGACACAGGAGCAATTGGCTGAAAAATTAAATATTTCCTATCAAGCTATCAGTAAATGGGAAAATGCACAAAGTGTTCCAGATACGATGATGTTACCAGCAATTGCAAAGACATGTTGTGTAACAATTGATGAACTGTTTCGAGAGAATCAAGAAAGTTATGACAATTTAGCAAGCAAACTTGCAGCAATTTTTGAGGATACAAAAAAGAAAGAAGATTTTCAGCTGGCAGAACTTGCATATAATCGTTTATTCACTGAAGGTAAATATACTGCAAGAGACTTGAATACATATGGTTATATAAATTGGTATTTTGCATGGACTTGTTTTCATATAGCAGAAGATTATTTTAACAGAGCAATGGAAATGGCTAAAGATGAAAATGACCGTATTTACAGGGATGCTCTATCTTATAAAATATGTCTTAAAGCTGATATGAATCAGATTCAACATATGATTCATGAACTCCATGTAAAATGTAATGTAAAGCCGGATAGTATAGTCTTTCGTAATGCGCTGATTACAGCCTATATCAATGCTAATCAGTATGAAGATGCTGAGCAAATGATTGATAAGGCAATAGCAGCAGGATATGATGAGTGGTTTTTATATCAAAATAAGGGTGATATTCTACAATCTAAGAATTTATTAAATGAAGCATTATCTTGCTTTGAAAAGGCATGGAAAATAGATAGTGAAACCTATTGCGATACATTATACTCTTTTGTATGCATTTATAAGCAGATGGGAAATAAGGAAAAAGCTATTGAATACTGCCAGAAATGGATTAGTTGGTACGAGAAACGTGGAGCTATAATTGAAAAAAGAGTACCAGAAAGAGAACTAGAAAAATTGATAAAATCATAAAACAAAAAATTATAAAAATTTAAGAGTCCCTAATTGAGTACGCAATAAATGGATGTGCTGAAAAATTCTTCTCTATCAGTATTCTTTCGAGGGGATAGAATTTGTTCCCGTCTCGCTCTTACTTGAAAGATATGATAACCAAATCAAAATAATGAAGAAATGGTTAAGTGAATAAAAAATAATTCGTTTGTTAATAGATCAACTTCACAACTTATATCAAGACTTTATCAGTTTTCTATACTATCCTATATTATGAAGGGAGGCGAAATATCTTGTATGAATGGAATGAGGCCATACAAAAAATGATTTACTGGATTGAAGATAAATTGTCTGATAATCCATCACTTCTTGACATGTCGAAGCAGATTGGGTACTCACCATATTATTGTTCAACAAAGTTTCATGAAATTGTAGGTATGTCTATTAAAAGTTATATTGCCGGGCGTAGACTTGCAAAAGCCACACTTGATATAAGAGATACAAACGAGCGCATTCTCGATATAGCTATTGAATATGGTTATTCCTCACAGGAAGCTCTGACGAGAGCTTTTGTAAATGCCTATGGATGTACACCATCGGTATATAGGAGGAGACCTGTTCCGATTGCTCTTTCAAACATACAAGTGGTTTTATTTCCCGAACACTATAATAATAGAGGAGAAAGAACAATGAATAAAACATGTTTAAAGAATGCTGAGATACGCATGGAATATCTTCCGGCACATAAGTATATCGGTATATGGAGTGATAAAGCAGACGGATATGGAGACTTTTGGAACAATAATAATTGTGATGAGGTATGTGGCATTATCGAAAGTATGAGACACTTATCAGATCCTGTTATCGGATGCCATATGGCAGGATGGCATTATGTAAATGGAGTTCGTAAGTATTTTTACGGATTTGGTGTATCCCTTGAATATAACGGGGATATTCCTCATGGTTTTATCATGAAAGAATTCCCGGCTAGCTATTATCTCGTATTCTTTCATCCTACATTTGATTATTTAAAAGATAATAATGAGGTGATGCAACAGGTAGAAAATCTTGCATGGAACTATAACATTGAAGTCGAGAGTTTCAATAGCCAAAAATACCAATGGAACGAAGAAGTTTGTCAAAACTACCAACGTCATTGTCCCGAAGTTCTCGGATATGAGGTTTTGCGTCCTGTGAGGAGAAAATAGGATTTTAACTAGTGGGCATACCAATTATCAAGTTACATCAAAATCCCTGGTTGTAGGCCTGGGATTTTGATGCAACTATTATTTTTGTGAAGTAGTTATACTTATTCATTAACAAGAAACATGAACGTAAATTTTTCTGTCTCCAAAGCTAAAGTACAATAGTTAAACCAATTTCTAATGATCCCATTATCACTCGCTATTATATTGCCTAATCAGGTTATATTCCGCAATTCAGTTTGATGCTTCTTTAATTAATACTTCTTCCAAGTCACTTTCAATGACAGGTTTTATCATCAGGTATAGATTACTGGCAAAATAAGTTTATTTATTCTGTTTGATATGATATCATATATTAAGAGAATTGGATACTATTCGTGAATATATTCTCATATAGATCATATCCTTGAGGCCTTTGGAAATAGTATTAAAAGTATCGATAGAATTAAATTGTAACGTATTAACCACATATTATTAGACCGATTGATAAACTCCAATAATTTATGATGAGAGGATAAGGTGAACATAATGGTTTTATTAGTTGTAGATGCTCAGTCGTTAATTACAACAGCAGAACTATATCAGTTTGATGTTTTTGTAGAAAATGTATCCAAAATTATTAAGGAATCAAGAGCTAAGAAAATGGAAGTGATCTATATTCGACATGATGACGGACCTGGGAGTGGGCTGACAAAAGGGGATATGGGATTTGAAGTTTATGATAAATTTAAACCCGAACCAGATGAAAAAATCTTTGATAAACAATTTAATAGTGCCTTTAAAGGTACTGGGTTACTTAAATATCTGCAAGAAAAAAACGAACAAAATATAATTATTGTGGGACTCCAAACAGATTACTGTATTGATGCGACGATCAAATGTGGTTTTGAACATGGATTTCATATGATTGTTCCCGCTTATACAAATTCAACTTTTGACAATGAGTTTATGTCAGCAGAACGATCCTACCAATATTATAATGAAACGATGTGGAAGGATCGATATGCTGAATGTATTACTCTAGAAGAAACATTACATAGAATCGGTGCCCATTAGCTATTCCCAGGTTATACATCTTTAATTTTATCGTCGTTTGTGAACATAATCCGATATGCTCTCAAAAGTCAAGCGCATCATACCTTGTACGTTGCAATCGAAAAAAGTCGTGAGCTAACTCGAAAAATCCTGTCTCACTCATTGACTTTTCCGATGAATATGGTATTCTCTTAATATACATGGGGCATTAGCGCAGCTGGGAGCGCACCACACTGGCAGTGTGGGGGTCAGGGGTTCGAATCCCCTATGCTCCATTATTTTTATTCCAATAAGATTCCATCAACATGTGATCCTTATAAAAAAGGCTTGCGTGTTTTTTTATGTATATCAAATAATGCAAGAGAGTACGCAGGAGGCACAGATCTCACCTTAATTGTTACTACTATTATTTAACCGTAAGCACTGGAATCACTTAACCGTGATGTAGCTCATCCCATATCCTACCTTACATAAGACATATCGCTTAACCGTTTGATGATATGTTTTCCATCCGCATTAACGTAAAAGAAAGATACTCCCCCTGCCATACCAAATAAATCACAGGTATTCAAAGCTTCCGGTTTTAGCCCAAGCCATATTGCATTAAATATACTTAACGTATCACCGTGTGAAACCAGAATAATATTTTCGTTTTCATCATTCACTATCTGCTGATAGAAAAGCTCTAACCTTTTCCAGACGTCCCTCCTTGAATCCGCATCATCAAGAACCCGATCATCCACGGATTTTTCCCAGCATCTAGCATTTTCATGCAGCCATTCAACACTTTTTCCAACTGCACTACCTAAATTCCGTTCTCTTAATACCTCATTTATGATAGGCGTAATATGTAAGTGTTTCGCTACGATCTCCGCCGTATGCCTTGCCCGAAGCAGATCTGAAGAATACATAAGATACGATTTTCCTTTTAATTCATCTGATAATTTTAGACCTATTCTATGCGCCTGTTCCTTCCCCAGCTCCGTAAGGTCCCAATCCGTCCATGAGCCGATCATTCCATTCGTATGGTGAATCGATTGCGTATGTTGTATCGTTATAATTTCTTTCATTTTACCCTCCAATTGGTCTGCGCATTACCTTTATGTTATCGATAAACCTATTGTATCATGTAGGTAAAATATTACTAGACTTGTAAATAAAAATGTTCTATAATCAAAATTAGGTATGCTCAATAATCAGGAAATGATTATGAGCTTTATTTATATATTGAAAGCAGGTGCAAATATGAAAAATGTTATGTTTGTATTCAGTATTTCATTACTACTACTAATCTCGGGATGTAAGGAGATAAAATCGGAAACAGAAATCCGAGAAATAGCTTATGATTATCTAAACGATCAGGGTAAAGAATTGATTATAGATTGGGAAACAGCTTCCGTAGATGAATACCCGATATCGAATGAACTTAAAATCATGAACAATGATTATGACATTACAAGTATCAAGAATATAGACACCTATGCAGTAACTTTTCACACTAATGTGACCTTGGAGGCTTTCGCAGGTCCAATCATCGTTTATCTTGATAAAAATACCTATAAAATTCTTGGTATGAATCTCCGACTATAATAAAAGATGTATTAAAATACATAGCAGCAATCTCTCCTTTGGTATAAAAATATTTGAGTAAATGATAAATAATCCGAGATATCCATCAAATCAATCACTTCTGGTATCCTAACGGAAATAATAGAATTGATAAATGTAGAGTATTCGATTACAATGAAATATGTAATTATTGGTAATTATATTCTAAACTTGGAGGTAATTATGAGTGATATATATTTCCCTGTCCGATATTCGCAATTGAAGCCGGAGGCACTAAAGAATGAATTAATAAAAAGATATGAATTGGAGGAACCGTTAAGCTGCCGTTATTTCGATGATGGATTAAATGCTATTTACAAAGTTAACGCGGGGGAAAAGGTATATTATTTACGAATATCCCTTACCGGCGTACATGAAAAATGTGATTATGAAGAAGAAATTTTCATCATAAACACTTTATACAAAAACAGTTTACGTGTTGCTGCTCCGGTTATTGATAAGGATGGCAGTTATGTCTGGGAAATCCCTGCACCGGAAGGCAAACGGTATGTGGTACTTTTCGAAGAAGCAAAGAATGTTCCGTCTGAGGATCATATCAAGAAGTCCTATAACCTGGGCCAAATGCTTGCCAAACTTCATACTATATCGGATGAACATAATTTTAAAGTCAGCCGTACACCGATTGACTTAATCCAGTTAGCAGAAAAACCTTTAAAACTGATTCATCCCTATCTGGTACATCGTCCTGACGATTATGAGTATTTAAGAAGCTCTGCCGAAAAACTTTGTGGACATATAAGTAATAATTTAAACCGGAACAAACCCGTATACGGATATTGTCACGGTGATATCCATAGCGGAAATGTATTCTTTGAGGGTAATAATCCCACCATTTTTGATTTCGATTGCATGGGTTATGGATGGCGTATTTATGATATCTCCATCTTCGTCTGGAATGAAACCGCCAGTGATGAAAAATATATCGAGAAGGAACCCTGGAAATCTTTTTTAGAGGGTTACAACAGTGTGCGCAAGTTAAGTGATATCGAATTATCCTCCCTGCCTGCCTTTGCAGCATTACGAGAACTGTGGCTGATGGGACTTCACGCCGATGTCATGGAACTGAATGCCGGTTGCTGTTGGTATAACGACGACTATTTTGATTATCGGATGGGACTCTTTAAATTGTGGTATCACCGATTTATAAATGAATTGGACCTGACAACTGAACCGGCCATTAACCAGTGAATCACATAGTTGGCTCGCCTATGATCGACAAAGCAATGGGTTATGGACGACTTGAAATTTTTCAGACAAACGGATAAAAGAGAGTTAAATACTCATATGAAAAATGTACTAAGAACGCGTCGCATTCTAACTTAAACAGTTATTATGCGACGCGTCTTGATCTGTTTGATCCATATTAACCATATAATATTTCTTAGATGATTTGTACTTAAAGGACATATGGTCTGCCAATTATTAATCATCTATCTTACATGTTATCAAGCACTTTCATGTCTTCCCCACTGATCACAAATTCAACTTCAGCATTGGATACAATACGCTCTTCCTTCGTGGATTTTGGAATAACAATTTTGTTCTTCTGCAGGCAATAACGGATGCAAATCTGAGCCGGTGTTGCATCATATTTCGCAGCCATAACTACGATGCCTTCATTATTGATAATCCTGCCTGTAGCCAAAGGCGAATACGCCGTAATCTGGATGTTTAACTTCTCACAGAAATTAACCACCTCTTCTTGCACATCACCGATATGATAGCGAATTTGATTAACCATCGGCATATACTTACACATATTAAGCACCGGTTGGAGGTGCTTCGGTTCAAAGTTAGACACACCGATTGATCTCGCTTTACCGCTTGCATAAATTTCTTCAAAAGCTTTCCAGCTTTCTACATTGCCTTCCGTACAATCCATTCCGATCCTATCCCAAGGCCAAGGTGCATGAATAAGATACATATCAATATAATCCAATCCCAGGTCGGAAAGGGATTTATCAAAGCAATCGTGTGCAACTTGATATCCCTTGCGTTCTGCAGGCAACTTGGTAGTTACAAAGATATCTTCGCGGGGAATACCGGAATCTTTGATTGCTTTTCCAACACTGGCTTCATTACCATAAGCCATCGCTGTGTCAATATGTCTATATCCATTTTTTAATGCCCATAAAACTGCATTATATGCCGGCTCTCCATTTGGAATCTGCCAGGTTCCAAGTCCTATCTTAGGTACTTCCACTCCATTCATTAAGGTATAAGCTTCCTGTAACATCATATTATTAAATTCTCCTTTATCATCATAATGCACTCTTATATATTATATCTTACAGAATCCATTATAAAACTTAAAGTTAACTTTAAGTCAAGCCTTTTCTAATATGAAATATCTAAAATGAAATGAAATCGTAAATGAAAAAATAAAAATATCTAAATGAATCTAAATGAATCTAAATGAATCGTTAACTTCTAGTCTGAAATATTAAATATGTATTTTTAATAAGTTAGTCCTGTACTACCTTTTCTGATATAATAACACTCAACAATGGATTCCTCCGTATAGACACGAGGTAATATATCTAGTCCTTATGCTTGCAAATACTTAACTACGTCTCGATGGCTTAGAATAGAAAAAGGATTACTTGATGATGAATCCTTTGCTGTCATCACCGGAACTTTCGGTAAGTATTCAGATACAATGAATAAGGAAGTGAAAAAATATAAGATCAACCTCTTTCCTGCCTGACTAAATACTTAAGAATGTTCTCTAAAAGAAAAGGATTATATCTTACAACAGTATATTGTTAGATTCTATGTTAAAAAGTCATGCACAGGTGTAATTATTTATTTAATAAGATATCCTCCTCTCTCCTACATTACATCAACATATTCAATTCCAAGTACATAAAAGCAATTGATGATAACCTGTTTCACTGCCTTAATCAAATACAGTCTGGCAATCTTTATGGCGTCACTCGAAGCGTTTATTATCGAGTGCTGATGATAAAACCGTGAAAATGTCTGTGCTAGTCCATACAGATAATTGGCTATGATATGAGGACTCAGCGTTTTCACTGCTATTCTAATGGTATCTTTCATTTTTGCAAGCTCCAGAACAAGTTCCACCTCTTCCTTTTCTACTAATACGGAAAAATCCGGTTTCTTATTACCTACATCCTCACAATTTTTAAGAATTGAAAATATCCTTGCCAGGCTATACTGCAGATATGGTCCGGAATCTCCTTCAAAGCTGAGTGCATTGTCCCAGTCAAAGGTAACATTCTTATCATTCGAGGTTTTCAGGATTGCATATTTTACTGCACCATATCCAATGGCTTTTGCCGCACTATCCTCCGCAAGCTCTCTTCTTTTTAGAATTTCGGTTTTCGCTTTACTATATGCTTCCTTCATAAAATCTTCGAGGAGTACCACCGTTCCGTTTCTCGTAGCCATCTTCCCCTCCGAAAGCAAAACAAAGGAATAATGTACTACCTCCGGAGCTTGTAATCCCAAAAGGTCCAATACGGCTGCTATTTGCTTGAAATAAAGTTTTTGATCTTCTCCTAATATGATAATATTTCTATCCGTATGCGTTTTCACCTTATCTATGGTATATGCAATATCACGAAGTGGATACAGAGAGGTCTTATCCTTTCTCGTAAGTACCAAAAATGGTGCCTTCATTGGTAAATCATAATCGGTTTGATTTAACACGTAACGGCCTTCCCCATCCTCCTCTAAAGCACCTGTCTCTTTCAATTCACACAACAACCTCGCAAGTCGCTCATCAAATAAATAATCTGATTCGTAGTCAAATTTGTCATACGTAATCCCAAGCTCTTGTAGAATACCGGTCTGTCCCTCGATGCAAATATTCACAAGCTCCCGGAATTGATTTCTGACATTAGCATCACCATTTTCCAACTGATATAACAATGAAAATACTTCCTCTTCAAGTTCCGGATTTTCCTTCAGCTTGTTATTGATTTCGATATATACTTCCAGTAAATCGTGAAAGGTCACACTTTCTTTCGTCTGTACACCGAGTAAGAGCATCGCTATCTGCTTACCGATATCATTAACGAAATAATGGACCTCCACCTGGTAACCCTCAAATTTTAATAGCCGGACAATCGTATCCCCAATTAATGCATTACGGGCCCTGCCTACATGAGGGGAGGCATTCGGGTTAATACTCGTGTGTTCGATCAAGGCAGATTTATTTTGCCCACTTTGATTGGAGCCATAGCGATCCCTTTGGGTAAGCACCTCTGTAATAATGTGTTCAAATAATAAATCTTTCTTAATAAAACAATTGACATATCCCCCAACGGTTTCAACCTTTTCCACGAAAGATAATTGTATTACGATTTGTGAAAGCTCTTCAGCGATATCCTTTGGTGCTCTTTTTAGCAGCTTGGAAAATGTGAAGCAGGGAATAGACAGATGACCGGTTTCCACATTGGGTGATTCGGAAAAAATCACCTCAATCTCAGTATAGTTCTTTTGAACTTCGTTTCTAATTAATTCTTGAAAGTATCTCATATTGTTCTCCCTTCTAAACTTTTTGATTAAGCTGTCTTCATGTCATTCGTGAATTGAATAGAGCTTGTTTGCAGTATGCTATATAAAGTTATAACATCCTTATTTGTTAAAACGTTTTGCTCTATAAACACAAAAATACTTCGTCTCAAAACAAGAGACGAAGTATCGTGGTACCACTCTAATTGCAATATGAAATTAATATTGCCACTCATTTGTCTTTATCGCAGACTTACGACCTCAATATTTGCTATTCGCAATTTTTATGAGGTTACTCCTCAGCTCTTTTCCGGTATAATATTGATATCAAGCTCTCACCATACCTTGATTCGCTGTTCCAAGGGATTAAATCCGTAATTTTCTGACTCAACGTATTTCCATATGCAATTAATTTTACGTTATTATTTTACTTTATATTTACTTTTCATTTTTTATATCACATCGGTATTAGGAAGTCAAATACTTTTTATCCAGAATATATCATTTATACGATATTATTTACATTTATTCATTTTTGCATGCCAAAATGCAAGTGTGAAATATAATGACAAAATCAATTTCATTATCATGCAGATTAAATCTCATCGGAACCGGCATCATCAACACCAATATCCAGCATATTCACCGTCCTGCGTTTTATCCTTGCCTGCTCCGATGTATTAAACAGGTATTCTTTAATGATCTTGGATTTCTTAATATGCTTTAAAGTGAGAGTCGGATGAGTTACATCACCGGTATAGCATACGATGGTACCCAATCGGAAAATCCTCTCCATAATACTGCGCTGTAAGGTTATATCCTGTACTTTATACATGTAGCAGTCATTGGTCTTCTGCGAAAGAAAGCCTTCTTTTATCGACACTTTATCCTCCTGTATGGTATATGTTGTAAACGTAAACGGTAGTCCGAAAGCTAGCCATCTCTTTTTCTCCCGGTATACAATCTGATCGTTTTTTTGTCTTTTCATACAAACCTCCACAAAAAGCTCATTAAATAGTATGTAAGAAACATAGAAAAATGAACCTGTTCATGAATTTATTCTATTCAAGTAAGTAATCCCCTATAATCTTAGAAATGATAATTAATAAAACCATTGTGATCACCTTATCCTCTGATCATACATTATTGGAAGTTATCTATCTGTTTATAAATAATAAGTAAGTAGTAAAAGTCATTATTTATATATTAGTATATCAGTCTTGAGAATTACATTATAAAAAATAGTGCATTAAAATAGCGCTCACTTTTTTAAAGTAAGCGCCATTGGTTATTAGATCATTCGTTTAAATTGAGCAGATAAAACATCCTTTGCATCTTCCGGATCTAACTGTGAAATCATTTCAATCATTTTATTAATGATTTCAACATCCGTACTTAATCTTTGCTGCCTCGGTCGTAAGTCCTCATACATCTTCTGATACATATCCAGCAATTTTTGATTCGTTGTTTCTCGGCATCTTACCACGTCTCTAAGGGCTTCTGCTTTTGCCTGCCCTGCCAAATCTCCAGGTCCATAATTCTCCAGTTTGCTCAGTTTTTCAATTATTTCAATAATATATTGATTTTGACGAGCTATGTATTCGATCTGTTCCAATACATATTTTAAAGAAAATTTATTATCGTCTTTTGAGACTTCTATGGTATTTTGCGTCTCTTTATTCTCCATTTCATTATCCTCCAAATATTTATCTGGCGGACACACAAGGCATATTTTATTATCATCTACGAAGCGTGCCCTGCCATTTTTTATTAGACCTTTTGCCCTTTTTGGGTAGGTCGCTTCATATTCATTCCCTTGCTCGTCTATCACAATTATGTTTTTTGTAATGGGTATCCTCCCCCTTGTTAAGATTTGCTCTATCAAATGTGAACTGCAGTTTTTTTTGATGGGTGCCTTCCCCACATTCACAATCAGATTATAGCATATGGATAGTAAAAACAAAAGAATTTTTTCCATATATATCATATACAAGTAAAAATTTAAGAGTAATGAATAATTATTCCGTTATACAGCACTATTTGCAATAAAAGAAGCATTATATCAGTTTTTATTTTAAATACTGTTATATAAAATATAAAATGTGTTGTTATATTAACACCAATATGAATGATAATTTCAATATTAATATCAACAGCAATTTTACCTTAAGATGCTTACTTTCCGTTAAATATCCTATCCTACAACTAACTAAAATAAAAAATGGGGGTTCCTATGAACAATAATTGCATTTCCTTACAACAGCTCTTAGAGGGCGTAGCTTCTGAGGTTATTACAGAGGGCAATTCCAAAGATATCAATGATATTAAAATCAATTCAAAACTGATTCAAGAGGGCAATATGTATATTGCCTTAAAGGGTGAAAAGAACAATGGGCACTCCTATTTAAAGGAAGCATATGACAGAGGTGCAAAATTTTTAGTTATAAACAAAGAAGAGTTGCCCGAACTGGATATATCCTCTCTTTCGGATGCTACTATAATTGCAGTAAACAATACACGGGTATGTTTATCACAACTCATTAATAACTTTTATTCACATCCTACAAAAAAATTCAAATTGATCGGTGTTACCGGCACGAATGGAAAAACTTCTATTACAACCATAGCGAATCATTTTTTTATGAAGCTTGGATTTCATACGGGATTGATCGGAACTATTGATAACTATATAAATAATGAAAAAATGAACATAGAAAAGACCACTCCGACAACCCCTGACTGTGTTGAATTGGGTAAAATCATGAATCTGTTTGTCCGGGAAAAAGTAGATGTGGCATTAATGGAGGTCTCATCGATGGCTTTAAAAACACATCGTGTTGATGGCTGTCAGTTCGATATCGCCGTATTTAGTAATATTTCACCGGAGCATTTGGATAATCATAAGACCATGGAGGATTATGTGAATTCAAAACTCCTGCTATTTGATATGGTAGATAAGGCAGTCGTAAATGTTGACGATGCGTATTCTGATCAAGTGCTTGACCGCTGTCAAGGTGAAATTATTCGATACGGTATTAAAAATGGCGAGCATTGTGACATCTATGCTAAAAATATAATATATTCCAATGAAGGAGTTAGCTTCATGGCAGTATTCAAAAAGGATATCTGGCATGGGCATTCTCTTTCTTCAGAAATCGAGCTGCCTCTTTCCATCGGTACACCAAGTGAATTTGCTGTTTATAATTATTTGGCTGCAATCGGTATCTGCATGCTGAGCGGCTTTACCTTTGAACATGTCGTACAAAACTTACAGGATGAAATTTATATCGAAGGCAGATATGATGTTATTAAGGCCGGTCAACCCTTTACTGCAGTAGTTGACTATGCTCACACACCTGCTGCTTTAGAAAATCTTCTGACAGCCGCACACAAAAATGAACAGAACAAGCGTATAATAACGGTATTTGGTTGTGGCGGGGATAGGGACAAAAGCAAACGAGGTCCTATGGGTAAAGTATGTCAGCAATTATCTGACATCACAATCTTAACCTTAGATAATCCCCGAACAGAAAAACCCGATAGAATTATCGATGATATTCTGAGTGGTATGGATAAAAACATCAGTAATTATGTTGTGATACCCGAACGTAAAGAGGCCATTGAATATGCGATTCGGCTTGCCAAAGCGGATGATATAGTGATCATAGCCGGAAAAGGTCATGAAAAAATTCAGATATTTAATGGATACTCCATAGAATTTGATGATAGAAAAGTTGCAGAGAATGCGATAAAAGGTCTAAAGAATAACAACATATTTGAACAAGTTAACTAACAACATTTATGAATAAGTAATTTAGCAGTACCTATGATAAAGTTAAACGCCATCTATGAAAAACTAAATTACAGCATATGCGAAAATGTCAAATTATGAAACTATCATTCTTAAAAGACAACTACTTTGTGGAAAGAGGCTGAAGCAAATTATAACTTTATATTTGCTTCAGCCTCATCTACGCTTTATATTATTTTTTTCTTAAATTTTATTAACATGATATGCTAACTCTCTGCCCTGCTTTCAGTATACAACACCTTATTTAATCCCAATAATTTACGTACAATTTTCCGCCAGAAATTAATAGCCGGTCCGAATAAAAGAGCTCCGATGATAGTACCCTCCCGTATTGTTAATCCAAGACCTGCAAATAAACTTAATAGAATAACACTTACGATGAAAAAGACATCTGCCATCTGACGATAAAAACCGGTACTCCTTTTATATCGCTCCGAAAGCAGATCGCAATAACCCTCTAAGGGGAGCATAATTAGCTTGCTTTCCAGTATAAATACGATTCCAAAGGCTCCAATAAAAGAGGAACTAACCATAACCAATAATCTGGTAATATAATTCGGTAAAACCAGGTTACCCATTACGGTATAAACAAAGAAATTTAAAAGAAATCCACCAAACAACAACAGGAATATCTGTCGTAGCCATATTTTCATCGGTACTCTTTTCACGGTTAACTGAAGGAGCATCCAAACGATATTCATTACCATGATGATAAAACCTATGTCTATAGCAATAAGATTAGAAAAACTTAATGCGAATGCATTAAACGCTCCAGCACCTATTCCTGCTTTGATCTCCATAGCAGATCCTAATATACAAAAAAACATACCTACAAAAAAACTAATCAGCTTCTTACGAAATTTCATTAACAATCTCCTTTGTATAAGAACTACCTTACTGATATTATTCTTTTTTCATAGGTTTGTCCAGTATAAGTTAGTGGAATTCAATCGGTTTCTTTCGTTAACATAATAAGCATGGAAATCCGTAAATTGCCATGCTTATATCTTTTATATATTTGATATAATTTATTTTATTACGTATTGCATTTTCTAGTCCCTCATCGTATAATTCCCGGTGATATTTTTTACGGTAGAGCTTCTATCAATGCTAAGGAAACCGCTGCAATCGATATTTTCAATTTTGCAGTTAGGACCAATGGTAATATCACTGCCGTTTACGGTTTCTGCCGTGACACCACTCAGCGCAATTTTTGTAGCTTCTATCAACCTGACATCGGATACCTTTTTCTTGAAAAAATTCATAATATGCTTATTATAATGAAAATCAATGATAATTTGATCACCAACGATTTCTTCTGCCACCACACAGCCATCCGCTTTAAAATAATCGGCTGATATTTCCCCACCGGTCTTTAACACCCCATCGCAAATAATCTCCTCAGCCTCTATTTTCGTACCGTCATGCTCGTTTAATACACCACCTATGATTATTTTCTTTGCACGGATACTGGATTTGAAATTAGCCACTCCTTCACAATCCAATACACCGGCTATTACTTCGCCTGAGCAGTTAAATACTCCCTCAATTTGAATATTCTCTGCCTTAATACTACTGGAGCAAGTTCCTACTCCTTTAATCGTAATTGAATTAAATTCACCACCGCTTATTTTACCGATACCTTCCATCATATAATTTTGCATCCATATACCTCCTGACATCCTTCTAGGTTATACAAACCTGTTCTTATATTTAATTTTTATTTTGTCAACAATTTCACTGATTGATATCTGTGCTATAACCTCAATATCATCATCAAACAATATAGCAGAATTTGATGAAAATACCGTATGGTATTCTCCGTCAGTCACGAATACGGTACATGAAACATTACTACTCCTTTGCTTTACCGCCGCCGAAATGCTTTTCTGAAGCAATTCTTCGCACCGATCATCGGTTAAACCTGCTTTTTTTACAACACCCGACATAGCAATTGTAAAGGCCACTTCATAAATATCATACTGATCCTTACCATATGCCTTGGGTATCATATTCAAAAGTTCCGGATTGATTTCATCTATCTCGTGTAAATCATGGATCGATATCTTTGCTACGGTATTTTCCGGGGAAAGAATCTTCGCCAACTCCTCCAACGAATATAAATCCTTGAGTTCCAAGATTGATTTTATTCTGCTTAAGATCTGCTCTCTGGGAAAAAATGTCTCTTGCCCGGTGTAGGAGGACTGCTTGATGAACCATTCCTCCGGTATTAATCGTTCCCTCTTCCAACGGTATAATTGCCCGTATGATATGCCTGTGATTGCCAACAAATCCTTTTTTGATATTAAATTCAATTATCTCACCTCTTAACGTAACATTGTTTTGTTCTGTGACTCTAATGTAACATAACAATGTTTTATTGTCAATGCAAAATATAAAATTATCTGCATCTATTGGGTATGTAATACGTCCTTTATGTCTCTTATGTCACGATTGCATAATACCACAATATAAGCTATGATAATTAACATCGTAGAATAAAAATGAAAATTGCAGAGGATGAACAAATGATAAAAATTATAAAACAGATGTATTATACAGAGACCAATAATTCCTGTGGAAATAGCAGAAATTATTTTATTGACAATCTTAAATTTCTGTTAATGATTTTGGTTGTAGTTGGTCATTTTGGTTTAAAATTAACCTATATCGATGACATAAAATATTTACTTTACTTTATCTATGTTTTTCATATGCCCTGCTTTATCTTTGTTTCCGGATTTCTTGCGAAAAGAATGAATGCAGGGGGAAAGCTGCGCGCGGATAAAATACTATCGATCTTCTGGATGTATCTGATTTTTAAATTTGGTAATGTCCTAATCGGTTATGCCTGTCAGGAAAAGGTATCTTTAAGTCTTTTTAAGGATGCCTCTGCTCCCTGGTATTTGATAGCCCTATGTATCTGGTATCTATCCATACCATTATTGGAACGAATTAAAACCCATTATCTAATAACAGGTTCTTTTCTGGTTGGGTTAATGGCTGGGTATGTAAGCAGTTTTAAGGATATCTTCTCCTTATCCAGGGTTTTTGTGTTCTTTCCTTTTTTCATCATAGGCTTTTGCCTGCCGGAAAAGAAGCTGGAGAAGGTATTAGGGAAGCGTTTAAGGCTGCCTGCTGTCCTCCTATTAACCGCTCTGCTTGGTAGTTTTCTGATCTTTGGTAGGAGCTTTACTTCTGTAGCCCGCATTATTTATGGTACCTCTCCCTATTCATCCTCGCTGGGTGATCTGGCACCCTATGGATTTTTCATCCGTGGCTTGTGGTATGTATTGGCATGTGCGATGTCCTTAGCGTTTATCCTCTTAGTTCCCCGCTGTAAATTATTCTTTTCGAAATACGGCGAACGTACGCTGCAAATTTATATGACTCATATCTGGTGCCGCAATATATTAATCTACATAGGATTTTTTAGCATGATAAAATCCGGACCGAAATATCTTTCTGTTCTTATTCTGCTCGGTAGCGTAGCACTCACTTTCCTACTATCTAACACGCTATTAAAGAAACTATTTGACCTGTTTATGGCTTCCGGATTATTCCGAAAGATCGTAAAAAACAATTAATCGTCTGTATAATATACTACAGCTTTATTTTTTTAGAAACTGAATAGCATCACCCGCATTTATGAACAATTTCATCAATATTGCTCGTAATATACATATGTGCCTTATCTAGAAAATCTGCCATGTTCTCTCTTATGATATAGATTTTTTTAATTTGATCCATAACTGACATTCCGTCAATTGTCTGTTCATAAAATTGCTGATAGGCCGTTTGTGGATAAGGTGCCACTTTTTGCATTAACTCTTCATTTAGCGTGGGGTCTATCGCTATTTCTTCCAAAAACCATAAGGGCTCAGGGTGTATCGGTTCTGTTGCCCTATCGTAGCCATGCATTGACTTCCATTTTTCAAATAATACAAAATGATTGAGTTCATGAATACTGGCTTTTATAAGCTTATCATCAACCGTGTTGTGATTTACGTAATATTCTTTGGTAATTACGTTCCTTGGAAATACCGGACAGCAGCCCAGAAAACATACTATCTCACTTTCTCTATCATCCCATTTTAATTCAAATAGTTTTAACATTTGTTCCATGGTAGGATAATAGATATGATTCAACACTTCTTGTAAATGTACAACACGTTGATTGATTTCATCTGAATCTCGAAGCAACCGATTTTTTACTACAATATCAACCTCATGATATATTTCGTGATGAGTCATTTTCGAGTGAATTTTATCTTTAAGTTCAGAGTATTATTTTGATTGAATTCCGATGAAAGTAATTCACTGACAAACCTAACATTATACTCAGCATCGATTTTTTTAACTGTGATTTTTGGTATGAACATAGCAGATACTCCTATCATGATTGATGATATAGGTCCCATAAAAAAAGAAATTTCCTTATACTTTTCCTGTTCTAAGCGGATGTTGCTTTCTATAAATTTCTTAACAAAAGCACTCACATCTCCCCTTATGCTTTATTATAGCTATCCATATTAACTTTGTAAATGTTGATAAATGAAACATCTTTATCATATCAATATTGCAGCATATTTATATATCAATATCATGTAATATTGCAGCATATTTATATCATGTAATATTGCAGCATATTTATATCATGTAATATTGCAGCATATTTATATCATGTAATATTGCAGCAGAAGTTGACATATCTGTAAATTAATGTTATAGTTGTTTTCAATTAAGAAAGAACTATGATGGAACGAGTACCTAATCTTAAACATCCAGAGATAAGAACATTTGGTGGAAGTTCTTTATGTTAGATATTAGGGAAAACCACTCCTGAGTTGTACTATGAAATAAGTAGTGCCGTATTTCTGCGTTAAAGAATAAGGTTTGTTGGAACCTGAAGTAAAAATTCAAGGTGGAACCGTGCATTCTCATATAGTATGCACCCTTGGGCATGGATATTTATGCCTAAGGGTGCTTTTTTATTGAATATATTATTTTTAAGTTAACAGTGTCAAAAGCACCTTCGGTGCTTTCCGGCTACGATATAATGCACTTTCTTTATGCCATTTCTATGCTTGCATATCAATATATTATAACTGGAAATGTACTTAGCACCTTTTGTTCAACGTGCAATAGTAAATGTAATATAAATTCACAATTGCCTAACATTATTAGAAAGTGAGGACTTTTTATGGATTTACACGATTATGAGGACGTGGCGATGAATTATGATCACTATCTCTCCGTCATGTATTCCGGAAATGCCAATCCGGAAGATTTTAAAGCATTTTATCTGGGATTAGCCAATGAATACGGAAAGGAAGGTATTATTGATATTGCCTGCGGTACCGGTGCAGTTCTACTTCATTTGGCAGAGAACGGTCATGACATCAGCGGCTTTGATTTATCTGAGGCAATGGCAAATGTGGCAAAGAAAAAAGCGGAAAAGTTGGGATTAAAGTTGCAGATTTATTCTGCTGATATGACTAACTTCCGTTTTGACCGTAAATTTTCATTGGCAATCATTGCAAGGAGTGGCTTTATGCACCTTACTACTCCAGAACTACAGAGGAAAGCATTGATGTGTATTCGAGAGCATCTGTTACCTGAGGGAATATTGACCCTTAATACCTTCGTGCCAAACGTAAGCCTTCAATTTGAACAAATGAATACTACGGTAGATGATTATACCCTTAGGTTAGAGTACACCAATTATCAAGGAAAATGCGAACGTCTCTATAATGCGATAACTTATGATCCCTTAACCCAACTCATGTCTGGTAACTGGAAATTCGAGACTTTGGATGATAACGGAACTATAATCGATACACGAATACGGCCATTAAAAATGCGACAGACCACTAAGATGGAGATGGAGTATTTAATTGAACTCTGTGGGTACGAAATTATAAATGTTTATGGTGATTATAATAGAACACCTGCCTCTGACAAAAACCTCATCTGGGTTCTTAGACTAAAATAATGGCAGGATTATGAGATAGACTACTTTGATTACTCTAAATAGTATTCTCAAATTCCACCACAACACCCTTTTGCAGCATAATATTGGCATAAAGCGCCTTTTCACTGGTTGCGATGATAGCATATGCAGTTTTGGTTTCTTCATAAAAGCAGAAACGTTCCAGACCTCCGACTGCCTCATCACCACGTGTATCATATTTTTTGATAATATCCTTATAGGTATCCCAAATCGGAGTCTCTACCGTATCTCCTGGCACAACCTCCATTAATTTTACGGGTTTGTCCGTATAGGTATCGAGTGGAAATACCTTTAGAATTGCTTCTAAGATTTCCGGAACACCATGTCCGTCACATCGGATCACAATGGCATTTTTACCCATGGTTTCTGCCGGGAAGTTACCATCAGCAATCACTAGACGGTCACTATGTCCCATCTCGCATAATACCTTGAGAAGCTCCGGTGATAATATAGCAGGAATTCCTTTTAACATGTCAAATCCTCCTTACGATATGATTTCATTCATCTACTTTGTCGCTTACAATCAATTATTGGATATTTTTATAAGCACGGTTCACATTTAAAACATCAATATTGATAATTCATTTGTATGATTATGACCTATTACATACAAACTTTTTTCAATTAATTTTTCCTTCCATTACTAGTACCTTGTATTACCTACCAAACGATCATCTCGACCGAAAATATTATTCAAGATGGACCTGTCTCCTCCAAATCAACATTTCATTATAGGGTTAAAGTGTCAAAAGGTGCTTTTGACACTTTAATCATTATAGGTGTTTGCGAAGCTCATATTCTGTATTAATTGCACACACAGCATATACTACTCCGGAGCGGAAGTTAAGCCCATAGGAAGCGCTGGAGCGGAGGAATAGTATGTGTTATGTGTACAATAGCAAAAACTATATTGTTTCGCAGACGCCTTAACATTTCATTAAAGTTGGAGGAGACCACCCATTTTGTAATATAAACCGTTCTTCTTATCCAGTGGAATATGAAACTTATCTGTTTAATACCTGTTTAATACCTCTTTATAACGATTGTAAGCCTCTGCCCATTCGACCTGATCTTCAGGTTCATGACTTATAATATCCGGCGAATTAGCGATAATGGCTCTCGCTTCCTTGATATCTTTTATCTCACCCAGAGCTATCAGTTGAACTGCGATATTACCAAGTACCGTCGCTTCTACCGGCCCCGCAACGACTCTGCGGCCACAGGCATTCGCAGTAAACTTACATAACAGCTGACTTTGGATACCGCCACCCACCATATGGATACTGTTGTATTGTATTCCAGTACAATCACAGATTTCCTCCACGGCAAAACGATATTTAAGAGCAAGACTTTCATCGATACAACGGACGATTTCTCCGATTGTCTGTGGCACCACCTGTCCGGTACGATTGCAATATTCTTTAATCCGCTTTGGCATATTTCCTGCCGGTCCAAATTCGGATGCATCCGGATCGATAAAGCATTGGAGAGGTTTCGCTTCCTTCGCAAGCTTCTCCAATTCACCGAAACTGTATTCCGTGCCCTCTCTCATCCACTGCCGACGGCTTTCCTGAATGAGCCATAATCCGGTGATATTCTTAAGTAATGAGGTCTTGCCGTCAAAACCAATCTCGTTGGTGATATTATAATAATTCGATCTTTCATCAATAAGCGGTGCTGATAATTCGGTACCTAACAAGGACCAGGTTCCACAACTGATATAGATAAAATGCTCCTCCTGCGTTGGAACCGCTACCATCGCACTTTGCGTATCGTGACCTGCAACTGCTATGACATCACATTTATGTAAATCCAGCTCTTCACAGATTCGATCCGACAATGCTCCTATTTTCGTTCCGCTAGCCACGATTGGTGTAAATATTCGTTCGGGAATGCCAAGTGCGGTTAGCACTCTATTCGACCAGGTACCTTTCTTCATTTCCAACAGCTGTGTGGTTGAGGCAATGGATATCTCAGAGGCTTTCACACCCGTAAGGAAATAATTGAATAAATCCGGCATCAGTAACATAGTTTCTGCACGCTGTAGTAACTCCGGTTTTTGCTCTGCCAAAGCAAATAACTGAAAAGCCGTATTGATTTCCATAAACTGATTTCCGGTAATCTGATAGAATTCTTCCTTCGGTAAACGAAGGAAGCTCTCTTCTAACTTTCCCTTGGTCCGGCTGTCCCTGTAATGAACGGGATTTTCCAATAACTGCCCATTTCCATCTAAAAGCCCAAAATCCACACCCCAGGTATCAATACCGATACTATCAAAGTCTGATTCCTTCTTTGCTTTGATTAGGCCTTGTTTGATCTCATGAAATAAACGAAGGAAATCCCAGAACATAGTATCCTTTAAGATTACCGGGTCATTGGAAAAACGGTGTATTTCTTTAATTTCAATGGTGGTTCCGTTCAATGTGCCTAACATTGCTCTTCCGCCGGAGGCACCAAAATCAAACGCTATTACTTTCTTCACTGTGACACCGCCCTTTATTTATAAAGTGGTCCGTAAGCTACACATGCTCTGTAATCCTGTCCTTCTTTATCCATTCCATAAGCATTCCAGCAAGCCGGACGGAAAACCTTTTCCTCCGGAACATTGTGCATGCAAACAGGAATTCTTAACATAGAGCAAAGCGTAATCACATCGGCTCCGATATGTCCGTAACTGATGGCACCATGGTTAGCGCCCCAATTATTCATAACGTCATATGCGGATTTAAATGCACCTTCGCCGGTAAGTCTTGGAGCAAACCAGGTGCAAGGCCAAGTATAGTCTGTTCTCTTCCATAATTGATCCGATACTTCCTCAGGCAGATTAACCGTATAGCCTTCTACCAGCTGCATCACAGGGCCAATTCCTTTCACCAGATTGATACGCATCATGGTAACCGGCATCTCGCTTCTGGTTACAAATCTGGAGGAGTAGCCACCTCCGCGGAAATATCCTGTATCTGCTGCATTCCAAGTGGTTGCATCCAAGCAGGATTTCTGGTCAGCCTCAGTCATTTCCCAGAAAGGTTTGATCACACCGTTTCCGTTCTCATCTTTTACTTCACCACAGGCATCGATACAGGCAGCACCGGAATTGATTAAATGAATGAAGCCTTTGGATTCCTTCGCAATTCCCTCTAAATCATAGCCGGTAGCCATCTTAACCGCCTCAGGGCTCCAGTAGGTTCTTACGTCTGCGAAGATCTGAGCGGTATTGGTCAGTAATTTACCGAATAACATAGTAGCTCCGTTTAAGGTATCATTCTCAGTTGCTAAGACATACGGTTCTCTTGCACCTTCCCAGTCAAAGGAGGAATTTAACATTGATTCCGGGAAATCACAGTTCGGATAAAAGTCCGTCCACTGACGCTGACCCTGAAAACCGCCAACAATTGCATTATGTCCCACCTTTTCCTCTTCTGCATAATCAGGAAGATTGGAATTACCGTTAAATAAATCCTTGATAATACACATCATTTTAACAACAAATTTCCACTCTTCTTCTTTTTGCTCCGATGTCTTCTGAAGACTTATAGGATTTTTGTCAAAGCCTTCGGGACAATTTGCTTTCGTCCATGCATATGCTTTTTCGAATTCATCTTTATCGTAAATCTCTTCGGTCATTCTGCGGATAATCTCTACCTCATCTACAGACTCAACACGCATTCCAAGATATTCCTCAAAGAATTCCGGACTGATAATGGAGCCTGCGATACCCATACAGATGGAACCGATTTGCAGATAAGATTTTCCTCTCATGGTTGCTACAGCAACTGCACTACGGCCAAAACGTAATAGTTTTTCCTTCACATCCTCAGGTATGGAGGTGTCATCTGCATTCTGAACATCATGTCCATAGATGCCAAAGGCAGGTAGCCCCTTCTGGGCATGACCTGCAAGTACAGCAGCCAGATAAACTGCTCCCGGTCGTTCTGTTCCGTTAAAGCCCCATACACCCTTAATTGTCATCGGGTCCATATCCATGGTCTCGGAACCGTAGCACCAGCAAGGAGTTACGGTTAGGGTAATATCCACTCCTGCTTTCCTAAATTTGTCCGCACAGGCAGCTGCTTCAGCTACACGTCCGATGGTAGTGTCGGCAATCACTACCTTTACCGGCTCTCCGTTGGAATATCTCAGGTTCTTTGTAAATAGCTCTGCTGCCGCTTTTGCCATATTCATTGTCTGCACTTCTAAGGATTCTCTGACACCAAGAACTCCTCTGCGTCCGTCAATCGTCGGTCTGATTCCGATAACCGAATAGTCACCAATTAATCTGCTCTTTGCCATAATAATTACCTCCATAAATATTATTTTATAAAGGCGATTGCGAAACTCAAAACCTGTATTAATTGCGCACACAACATATACTACTCCGGAGCGGAAGTTAAGCCCGTAGTAAACGCTTAAGTGGAGGAATAGTATGTGTTGTGTGCGCAATAGCAAAAACTATATCGTTTTGCAATCACCTATATTATTTTATAATAAGGGTTGGCCCTTATAATCACTTTCAGTATACTATTGAAGTTTTGGGAATACTTGTGTTATAATGGCTAAAAATATAACAATATTCAGATTCCTTAACAATGAGGTGACCTATGCAATACATTGAATATAATGAGAGTAAAATTCGCGGAACCTTCGATTTTCCAATAGAATTCTATCATGTGAACAGCCAGCATCCTCGCTATGAGATGCCCTATCATTGGCATATGGAATATGAAATTATTCGTATTTTAGAGGGGGATTTGGCGGTTTCCTTAGACGAGAAAGAGTTACTTGCAAAAGAAGGGGATATTATCTTCATTAACAGCGGCATATTGCATGCCGGTATCCCGGAAAACTGTATTTATGAATGCATCGTTTTTGATATGAATATGCTTGCCAAGAAGGATAGCATCTGTAATAAATTTATCCAAGCAATTTTAAATCAGACCATTCTGTTCAAGGAATACTTCCCACTGGAATCCACAGAATTTCACCAGACCGTATGGCGCTTATTTGATATCCTGGAGGAAAAGAAACACGGTTATCAGCTCATCACCTATGGCTGCCTTTATGAACTGCTCGGCGTACTGTTAGGGAGCAATCACTTTATTACCGATACCCTGCAGACTCCCCAGAATCACAAACGGATTCTTCAATTAAAGCAGGTATTTGAACTAATTGAAAATTCCTATGCCACACAGCTATCCTTAAGCCAGTTATCCAAGGCTGCTGGGATGTCACCCAAATACTTCTGTCAGTTCTTTATGCAGATGACCCATAAAAGTCCTATGAGTTATCTTAATTACTACCGAATTGAACGTGCCTGCTTCCTTCTTACGAGTACTGATACCTCCATCACTGATATCTCTTTTAATTGTGGCTTTAACGATCTAAGTTATTTTATCAAAACCTTCAAACAGCAGAAAGGAATTACACCTGCAAGATACCGCATGAATAACTCAGAGCCAATTTAACTTCTGGCTAACCGAAGAAAAACGAGGAACTAAATGTTAGTCCCTCGCCTTATAAAATCTTATTCAAAAAACATTCCGATTTCCCATGAAATCTCTTTTTCATTCAGTCTGTATTTCTGCATTAATTCAGGTCCGCAGCTGTGAGAGCCGATACCACTGTTCTTATAATCGATGCAGAGTGTGACATAATCTGCTTCTTCAAGCTCATAGTTATGCTGCTTCTTAGCAAGTTCTTCAATCGTGTAGTTGGAAGCATTAAAGCTGAAGGGCTTGCTGCCATATACACTCAGTACATTCCGATCATCGGATAATTTTACATAATTGCAGTAATAGTGACTTCCATTTTCCTGAGGCTTGATATAATCCTCATGTAATTCGGAAACGGTTGCAGAAAAGCTGTCCACATAGCTGCTACGGTGCTTATCCTGATAACTCTCATGAGGTCCATAACCAAAGTAATCAACATTCCGGTAGTTCTTCGGTAATGCTAACTTTATTCCAAAACGAGGCAGATACGGGAATACGGTATTAAAGTTACCATCTAACTTCAAACGTACAGAGCCGTCTGCTCCAATTTTCCAGGTCGTTTTAAATTCCATAAAATTCATCATAAAGATTGCGCCTAACGACATACTGCAGGAAATTGATATTTCCATCTCCTCCTTGAGAGCTTCGCAGCTGTATACCCTGGGAATCATTCTGTCATAACCGGCTCTACGCCAATCATGTATAATATTTCTGTCATTATCCGTCGGTGCCCGAAATACATTGTATTCCATCGGCGCTGCCAGAAGGTTAACCTCCTTTTTCGTCATGGTGGTAAAGCAACCTTTGATCTTCGAAAACTCATAAAGAAATCCATTACCCATAATCTTAAATAAGGTATTGGTCTCCTCCAGAGTTAATGAATCCGCATGCGCATTGTCTGCCTCCGGTATGACATGGGTCTCTGATATGCATATCTGGTCAAAGCCCAGAACATTACCCGCGAGGGTTAACGTATCATCCTTCTTTTGAACATATTCCAGCCTCAAGTAGACATTTCCTTCTTTAACAATAGGATAATCCAGCGTAATCTGAACCTTCTGATGAGGTTCAATATCTAAATCCTCTACGAGACCTGCTGCAAGAAGCTCACCGTCTTGTTTTAATTCATAATAAAGCTTCACATAGTCCTTAAGGTTCGTAAAGTCTAATTTATTTTCTAAAGTAATCAGGTTCTGATCAAAATGTACTTCGCTCACTCTTACCGGGCGAATTACATTTTTATATTCCAGTAATCCCTTATGAACACGTCTGTCCGGATATACCAAGCCATCCATACAGAAATTGCTGTCATGAGGGAATTCGCCGGAATCACCACCGTAATAGAATTTATCTTTACCATTTTCCGCTTTACCCATATAGACCGCATGATCACACCATTCCCAGATAAAGCCTCCGACATAATTATCATAACGGTACATTTGTTCCATATTCTCTTCTAAATCCCCGGGGCCATTTCCCATGGCATGACAGTATTCGCATTGAATGAAGGGCTTCTTGTTCTCCGGATTTTCGCAGTATTCCTGAACCCACTCACAGGATGCATACATACGGCTAACTACATCCAACATCGAAAGGTCATGCTTCTGCCATTCCTGCCAGGTATTTCCTTCATAATGCAGCAATCTGGTAGGATCGTATTGTTTCACCCAGCGGCCTGCCTCTACAAAGTTTTCTCCATAACCACATTCATTTCCAAGGGACCAGAATAATATACTTGTTCTATTCTTATCACGGATGACATTCCGCTGTACCCTGTCGATAATTGCTTTCTTAAAGCGCTTATCCTTCGCAATAAAGGATACAGAATCCGGATCACCATTTGCATAGATTTCACAACAGCCATGGGTTTCCAAATCTGTTTCACCAACCACATAAAAACCGTATTCATCACACATTTCAAGGAACCAGGGTGAATTTGGATAATGACTGGTACGGATAGCGTTAATATTATGCTCCTTCATCAGTCTTAAGTCAGTCAGCGCATGCTCCTTTGATATTGCGGCTCCCGTGTACGGGCTACTGTCGTGACGATTAACACCTTTTATCTTAATCGGAGTATTATTTACATAGATAACACTATCCTTAACCTCGATCTTTCGGATACCAAATCTCTGTGTAATAACCTCTTCGTTTGTTCTGAATTCAATATTGTATTGGTAGGGCTGCTCCGCATTCCATAGAATCGGATGATTCATTGTAAAGCTGTAATGCCCCTCCGATACAGCGGATTGATCCAGGATATTTCCAGAAGCATCACGAACGATGCACATAACCTCAGGGTGACCTGCATATTCAAAATCAACCGTTAATACAGCGCTTTCAAGCGTATTGTTAAGCTCCGTCTTAAGCGTATAATCCCGGATGTTGTCAAACGGTCTTTCCATTATATATACATCACGGAAGATTCCGGATAAACGGAACTTATCCTGGTCCTCAAGGTAGCTTCCATCACTCCATTTGAATACTAATACATAGATAAAGTTTTCCCCTTCCTTCACCATATCCGTGATATCGAATTCACTTGTTGAATGGGATACCTGGCTGTAGCCTGCAAAGGTTTTATTAATCCATACATAAAAGCAGGAATCTACTCCTTCAAAATTAAGATACAGCTTTTTACCTAGCTCATCTTTCGAAAAATCCACCTTTTTCATATAAAGTCCGCAGGGATTATCCACCGGAACATAGGGCGGATCAAAGGGAATCGGGTAACGCACATTGGTATATTGGTGCTGGTCAAAGCCTTGGAACTGCCAGCTGGACGGAACATCAATCTCGCCTGAGGTCTCCGGTGAAAATTCCTCAGCAAGGAAATTCTCAGCTTCATTTATATTAGGATAATACCGGAAAAACCATGTTCCGTTTAGCATCCTTCTCTTTTCCTTATTATTAAGATCATATGGAATGTAATAACTACGGTTCTCACATGTATTCACATGTAATACATCAAGATTTTCATGAAAAAATTCTAATTTCATTATCATTTCTCTCCATGTTTTCGTATTTTTATTTTTAACACACTATGAAATAAAAAATGTTGCATAACAAATATAATACGAATAACCTTGTTATGCAACATCCTATTATGATTCTTATTCCTATTATCGCTTAATCTACCTTAAATACACTCACAGAATCTTCCAGGTTGTTTGCATCAGTGCCAAGCTGCCCTACCACATCATTTAATTTATTTACTTCCTCGAGTTGTTTTTCTGCAGTAACACTGAGCTGTTCGGCTGCTGCCGCTGTCTCTTCAGCCGTAGCCGAAATGCTTTCTATTGCACCTAAGGTTTCATTCTTCGCTTGCTCAATACCTACAACTCCGACTGCTATCTGGTTTAAGTTTTCCGTCAAATTCTCGACATGCTTATTGATATTCGTAAATACATTAACTGTACTGTTTAGAGCACTTTCCTGAGAGATGACTATGCTCTCGGCATGTCTTGCGGTCTTCGCGGTCTTTTGGGTCTGTTCTTCAATCTTGTGAATAATTTTTCCAATCTCTGCAGCTGCTGTAACCGATTGCTCCGCCAGCTTACGGATTTCACCGGCAACGACAGAGAAACCTCTTCCTGCATCCCCTGCCCTCGCAGCTTCAATGGAAGCATTCAGGGAAAGAAGATTGGTTTGCTCGGCAATTTCATTAATTGTACGAATAATTCCGATAATTGCTCCGGATTCCTTCTCCAGATGCTCAATATCCTCGATAACATTCCTTGTAATATTCGTCGTATCCTTCGTTTTCAGACTAAGGTTATCAACAATACTCATACCATTGTTTACGATATCCTTCGTATTATTGGCTATCAATTCTATATTATGAGTACTGTCATACACTGCATTAATCTTGTCTGCCAGATCAGCCATTCGATGCAGACAGTTTTCAGAATCTACTGCTTGTTGTGTTACCCCTTGTTCAATATCTGCCACCGCTTGCGTGATGTTCTGCGTAGCGCTTACTAATATGGACGAGGTATCGGAAACAACATTCGCTGACTGTGATACCGTATTACTGATACTTGCCATCTTTTTAATCAGCTTCATCATACTGCTGATCATATCATTGATGCTTTTCCCCAGGATGCTAAACTCATCTTTTCTCTTAATAGAGGTCTTATCTGTCAGATCTCCTGCCTCTGCCTTTTGAAGTACATGTATTATTTTATGTATTGCATTACTAAACCCGGAAGCCATATAGGTACCGAATGCGATTGCAAGGACGGAAGCTATCAATATTACAATTAGTGTAATATTCTTTACATCATTCGCCTGCTTTACAATCAATGCCTTTGGAATTAAAGCGCACAAAAGACTGTCACCGGTTTTTACCTTCGAATATACGAATAAATAATTATCCTTATTGAAGTCTACATACTCAAAATCGAGAGTTTTCTCCCCAGCCTCAATTGCCTTCGTATAGTATTTCTGATCTGTAATTTTAAAGTTTTCGGGGACTGTACCATCAATAATTTCCCTGCCGTCCTTTGTGACGAAAGCAATTACACTACCTTCTGGTAAACCACTGTCGGCCAGGGATTCATAAACAAAATCGTAGGAAACATCCAATACAATACTGCCGATTGGCTTATGTGTTGCGCTGTATAAATATCTGATATAACTGATTGCGTATGCTTCATTCGTGGTAAGAGCTTGAGCATCCAGGTACTGATGTGTTCCGATCCAAAAGTCTGTGATACCTTCTTTTGCTAGAACTGCTCCTTCACCCTTCTCCATAAAATCCTTATAAAGCAATCTGGCTCCCGAAGTACCATTACCTGAAATAGCTGTTCCGTAATCTGCTAAAAGATAAATGTTATCGATATATGCTTCCGATAGGACATTTCTCTTAACCGTAGTTTGGACCTCTTGAAATTTTTTATTTTCCTCAAAATAATTACTCTTGTAATTGCCTGAATAATAAGTCTGCAATACCGTATCGGAGGATAATAAGGTTGCTTTCCCCGATACTACCTCAAAGCCAAAATTGAGATACTTTGTTATATTGGACATATTTGATAAGGTGTTATTCTCATAGCTTCCAATCAAGCCTTTGGAAGATTTGAAATAGGATACCATCCCCAACGCAATAATGAAGATTACCGGCACCATAAAAGCCAGGATCAGTTTCGCCCGTATGAAAGTAAAAATCTTAAGAAAATCTTTCCCATGAATTTGTTTCACTTTTCCACTAATAATAGTATTAATTTTGCTCTGTTTCTTATCTTTCTTTTGCTTTGTTAATAATCCAGCGTTCTTTTTCATTTTATCCCCCATGCATGATACCCTATGACTTATCTGCCAGATAAATCATATTTTCCTTTCAACCATATCATTTTTAGGTGTTTGCGAAACAATATAGTTATCGCTATTGCGGAGTTTCGCAATCACCTAATATAATTGGGCAGCTACAAAAGTAACAACAATTATCCTTTATGAAGCATCTAAATAATACCATTTTTTGTCGGGTAATTAAATGTTTATTCTTGGCGTATTTTTCTCAATTCAGTATTAAATTATAGGATATTATCCTTATTAAATCGTACCATCCCAGGTGTTTACCACGGTGTTTTTCTTTTCCTCCTCCGTGAACCAACGGGTGGTAACACATTTACTTTCCGTATAAAAACGGATGCCATCTTTACCCAGGCAATGCAGATCCCCAAAGAAGGAATTCTTATGGCCTGAGAACGGGAATACGCCGATCGGAACCGGAATACCTACATTGACACCTACCATACCACCATGGGTTCTTTCCGTAAACTCTCTGGCAAAGAAACCATTCTGTGTATAAATAACGGAACCGTTGGCAAATTGATTGCGGTTCATGATCTCAAGACCTTCTTCAAAATTCCTCACTCTTTTGATACATAACACGGGCCCGAAAATCTCGGAAGCACCGATGGTCATATCTTCAGATACATGATCAAAAATCGTAGGTCCTAAGTAATAACCGTTTTCAAACTGATCCACCTTAACATTTCTTCCATCCAGAACTAAGGTTGCTCCTTCCTCGATGCCTTTTTGAATCCAAGTTAAAACGCGGTTTTTATGCTCTAAGTTAATAACCGGTCCCAGTGTTGAGGTTTTATCGTAAGCAGGCCCAATCTTTAGATCCTTTGCCAGCTCAACAATTTTTGCTACCAGCGCATCCGCAATCTCTTCTTCTGCTACCACTACCGGCAATGCCATGCAGCGTTCACCGGCACAACCAAAGGCAGAATTGATAATTCCAGCTGCGGTACGATCAATCGGAGCATCCTTCATAACCAAGGCATGATTCTTTGCTTCACATAGGGCCTGAACTCTCTTGCCGTGCTCTGCTGCCACCGAATAGATGTGCTTGCCCACGCCGGTGGTTCCGACAAAGGAGATACCCTTTATATCCGGATGAGTCAAGAAAATTTCAGCTTCTTTTCTGCTGCAGGTCACGATATTTAATACACCGTCCGGAAGCCCTGCTTCCTTGTAAAGCTCGGCAAAACGTAGTGCGGTTCTTGGTGTGGAGCTGGAAACCTTAAGTACAATCGTATTTCCTGCTGCAATGCACATCGGTGACATCCAGCCCATCGGGATCATTGCCGGGAAATTAAAGGGTACGATTCCCGCAAAGACACCTATGGATTCCCGGTATAATACGGTGTCAAAACCGTTGGAGGTATTCATCATAGCCTCTCCTAAAATTAAGCTTGGTGCGGAACAAGCAAGCTCAGTTCCTTCTTTTGCCTTTAGCACATCACCCATGGCTTCTTCCCATACCTTGCCATGCTCCTGTGCTACCAGATAAGTCAATTCCTCCATATGCTCGTCGATGAGCCCACGTAGCTTGTATAATACCTGGACTCGTTTCACAATCGGAACCTTTGACCAGCTTTCATATGCTTTCTTTGCTATCGCAATCACATCTTCTACTTCTTCTTGTGTACAGCAGGGAACCAAAGCAGTAACCTCACCGGTACTTGGGTTGTATACCTCATTGAATTTATCAGTTTTTGAATCAACATATTGACCGTTAGCGTAATATTTTAACTTTTCCATAATGCCCTCCTTTGAATTTGTGCAACTTAGATTTGAATGCTCTCTCTGATGAACCCGCGTGCCATTTTCGCGTATTTAAAAGGATTCGCTTTCGCAGGATCCTGCTCAGCTTCAACCAATAACCAGCCTTCGTATCCCATTTTCTCTAATTCAGCAAACACAGCCTTAAAATCAACACAGCCGTCTCCCGGAACTGTAAAGGTACCTTCACGAACGGATTTCAAGAAGGACCATTTTCCTTCCGTTGCTTTTTTAAGTACATCTGCACGAACATCCTTTAGATGTACGTGTCCGATTCGATCGGGATATTTTTGTAATATGGAAACAGGATTTCCACCGGAGAAGGTAAAGTGACCGGTATCATAGCATAAGAACACATACTCCTTATCGGTATTGTCCATTAACCGCTCTGTCTCTTCCACGGTCTGAACTCCGGTTCCCATATGATGATGGAAACATACTTTAAAACCACGTGCTTTCGCAAGCTTTCCGAGTTTATTTAAACCATCGCAAAGTTTATCCCATTCTTCCTTTGTAAAATAAACCTTGTTATCAAAAATGGATAGTTCCTCATTTCCCTGTACCGAGTAGCTTTGTTCTGATACATTGATACGGTCAGCACCAAGTGCTTCCAGGTAGTCAAGTTCTTTCACAAATTCTTTTTCTGTTTCTTCATAGGGTTTTGTTGCTAAGAAGGAGGAGAACCATTTGCTTGCAATTCTCATTCCTCTTAGGTCCAGTGCCTCTTTTAAGACTGCTGTGTCCTTCGGATATTTGTTGCCTACTTCGCACCCGGTAAAGCCGGCAAGTGCCATTTCACTGATGCATTGTTCGAAGGTATTCTCTCCTCCCAGTGCAGGCATATCATCGTTCGTCCAACCAATCGGTGCAATACCTAATTTGATTTTTTCCTTATTCAACATTGTTACGTTCCTCCGCTATGATATTTTTATTTACCTGGGCAAACGCCCTGTCTTTTTGCGGGCTTTACACAGGAACTCCCTAATCGGGAGAAGCATTTCATTTCATTTCTAATACGGCCGTGCATGGTCTAAGTGTTGAATTCTATCTTCAAATGCAGCCTTTATCTTTTCATTCTTATCATGATTTCCAATTCCAACATGCCACCAGGAGCCGTACCCGTCCGTCATGGATTTTGGCAATACCTTGATATCAATTAAGACGGATGTTTTTTCCTCCTTCGCTGCTTCTAAGGCTGCCTTTAACTCCTCCTGAGTTTTGGCTGTAAACGCAGTCAAGCCATAACCTCGGGCAATCATAGCAAAATCGGTAACGATTAGATTACCACTTTGTTTGCCCGTATCCTCAGAGCGATACCGGAACATGGTCGCAAGACTTCCCATACCTTTACCCATTTGTAGATTGTTAATGCAACCGAAACCACAATTATCAAACAGCAATACTGTAATCTTCTTATTCTCCTGTAATGCGGTGGAAATCTCGGAATGCAGCATCATGAAAGAGCCATCCCCCAGCATCGAATAGCAGGCCCGATCAGGAAATGCAAGCTTTGCGCCAAGAGTAGCTGCTATTTCATATCCCATACAGGAATATCCGTATTCCATATGATAGGAATCCTTTGCATCCGTCGTCCACATTCTCTGTAAATCTCCCGGCAAGCTTCCGGAGGCTCCTACCACGATAGCATCCTCCTCAATAATACCGCGGATGATTCCGATTGCTGTTGTCTGGGTAAGGACACCGCCCGTTGCCTTAACAAATTCCTCTTCTACGCCCGGTTCCTTTGCTTTTACTAAGGATTCATATTTTTCATCAAATACGGTATTGGTCAGGTAATCCATTTCCTTCTTCCAAAGGAATTTTGCATCTTTTATTTCATTCGTATAAGCAGAATGATAATCTACCTTTTCAAGCCCCAGCTGTAACGCTTGAATACCCTTTTTCGCATCCGCAACTACCGGATAAGCATCTAGCTTCTCCGCATGAAATCTTGATACATTGACCAATACAAAATCCACTTTGGGATTTCGGAATAATTCCTTCGATCCGGTGGTAAAGTCGGTCAGTCTTGTTCCGACACCAATGACTAGATCTGCTTCTGAGGCAATAGAATTTGCTGCGCTGTTACCGGTAACTCCGACTCCACCAAGATTGAGCGGATGGGAAGAGGCAATTACACTCTTACCCGACTGAGTCTCCGCAAAAGGAATCGTATATTTTTCACAGAAGACCCGTATGTCATCCCCTGCTTCCGAATATCTTGCGCCACCGCCCACAATTACCAACGGTTTTTTCTTATTCACTACCAGCTTAAGTACTTCCGCAATTTCCAGCTCATCGGGTGTTGTTCTGCTGATTCTGTGTACACGCTTTTCAAAGAAATACTCCGGAAAAGCAAAGCTCTCACCCTGCACATCCTGCGGAAGTGTAATGCATACACCACCGGTTCTTTCTGAATCGGTCAATACCCGCATCGCATTCAGCATGGCACTCATGAGCTGCTCCGGACGGTTTACTCTGTCCCAATAACGGGATACGGGACGGAACGCATCACTGGTAGTCAGTGACGCATCATGAAACTGTTCAATCTGTTGAAGTACTGGGTCTGGTTGCCTTGTTGAAAAGGTATCTCCGGTAAATACTAAAAGTGGTACATTATTCGCCGTTGCGTCTGCAACTGCTGTTACCATATTTGCAGCACCCGGTCCTATGGAGGATGCGCAGGCGATAATTCTTCTGCGATTGCTCTGTTTCGCAAAGCCCGCAGCTACATGGGCCATTCCCTGCTCGTTACGACCCTGATATATATTTAATCCATAAGGATTTTCATCGAGCGCCTGGCCTAGGCCACAGACAATACCGTGGCCAAAGATGGTGAAAATACCATCTACAAATTTCTCTTCCTTACCGTCAAAGCTGACATATTGGTTATCCAGGAATTTAACCAATGCCTGACCTACCGTTATTGTTAATCTATTCATTGTTTTTCCTCCCTCGATTCATTTAATAACCATTCATGAGCCGGATCATTGTCGCGGGTCGTCCAGGGATTATTTGGAAGATGGCGAATCATCCAGCAATAATACATATTATATCCGGGAGCAGCAGTCTGGGGGTGCGTTAACCCTCCTGGAATGGAGGCTGCACTTCCGTCTGCCACCTTATAGACATTATTTCCGATAAAGGCTGCTCCAAAGCCCTGCGGTTTATCAAACTTATAATAATAAACCTCCGGTTGTGGATGACTGTGAGGAATATAACTGGACCAGCGGCCAGCTTTCGTGATTACCTCACCGATTACCATGTTGGAATAAGGAGCATTCTTGTAGTCAAATATGGTAAGCACTTCCCTTTTTGCTGTACCCTCCCATTGAGACTCACCCATAAGTTCAATTTTACATTCCTCGGGTTTATAAAAATGACTTTCAAATAGCTTATCGTTCTCGGTTGACTGATATAATATCTCGCTATCTTCAATGGCGGTTATTTTCATCGTAATGCCCTTGCAGGAATGCAGGCAATACGGGGGCTCCAAAAATACACCCTTTCTTGCTGCCGTTTCCGTAAACCCAAGCCACTGATAAGTAATCTTTCCCTCTAACAGAAGAATTGCGGTTTCCTTATCCGACTGGATGAATTCCAATACCTCTCCCTGTTTCATACGGTAAGCTGTGATATCCATCAGCATATCTTTATTGATACCATCCATGCAGGATATTACCTTTTTACCGTTAGAAGTAAATTCTAAATACTCAAACATAAGAACCTCCCATTATATACCTATCCTCTGGCTATCATATCACCATATATTTCTTTACTTTCCTTAATAAAATTCTTCACCTTCTGAACGGAAGGCATATCCTCGGAGCAAGCATGGCTGGCGACCAAAAGTGCTGCGGAGGCACTACCAAATTCCAGACAATCTATGATTTCCCATCCCTCGAATAAGCCATATAAGAACGCGGAAGCATACCCGTCCCCACCACCGAAGGATTTTAGCAACTTCACCGGAAATGGTTTGATTGTATAATGATTTCCATCACTTGTATATGCCGTTGAGCCTTCTTTTCCATGTTTTATGACAACAATTTTAGCACCGTAACCATACCAGTAGGCAGCCGTAGCTTCATCCTTCTGATTCGGATAGGTTAATTTCTGTGTTAAGTCGAATTCCTCCCGGGAGCCAAGGATAATATCGCTCTGCATGGCTACCGCATTATAATAAATTGCTATTTCATCGTTATTTTTCCAGCTATACGGACGGTAGTCGATATCAAATATAACCGCCGTGTTGTTTTTCTTGGCCAGTGCCAAGGCTTTAAGAGTGGCTTCCCTGCTGGGACTTTTAGATAGTGCGGTTCCTGAGATTAATATTGCTTTCGATTTCTTTATGTATTCTTCATCAATATCGTCAACGTCAAGCTGTAGATCCGCTACACCGTCCCGATACATTAATATACTACTTTGTGTCTCACTTAATATTTCAGTAAAGGTAAGCCCTAATTTTTCTCCGTTTGTGCAACGTTTGATCTGGCTGATATCAATTCCTTCCTTATCAAAGTAATTCACTACGAACTCTCCAAACTGATCGTCCGATACTCTGGCAATAAATCCAACCTTTCTTCCCAGTCTCGCCATTCCTACTGCTATATTAGCCGGTGACCCTCCCAGGTATTTCTTAAAGGTGGTACTTTCCGAAAGTGGTTTGTAATAATCAACCGGATTAAAATCAATGGCTACTCTTCCGATTGGTATAATATCAAGGGGTCTATCCTCTTCAAATTTTATATATGACATTGTTTACCTGCACCTTTCTTCCTGGCTGCCGACTAAGCATTGTGGCAAGCCATCTCTAATTTTTCATCGGTAGCCCGGCTGCCTGCTTTACCACTGCTGCCAAAAACCCGGATATGCTTAACAACATTTTGATACATACCTGCTTCCATTTCGGAACTAAGTTTAAAATAATCCCTTTTTTCACCGCTGCAATATTTTCTTGCTTCCTCTTCAACTGCGAGGAAATTTGCTGTTGCTATATTGATCTTCCGGATTCCAAGTGCAATACTGTGCTTAAAATCCTCATCACAAATACCCGTACCGCCATGCAATACCAATGGTACCTCCACAAGTCGTGTCGTTTCCGTAAGCAGATCAAACTTAAGTTTCGGCTCCATTTTATATAACCCATGGGCATTTCCGATGGAAAGAGCGATTGCATCAACCTTTGTACTATCATAGAGCCTTTTTACCTCCAACGGATTCGAATAAAACATTCCGTTATCCTCTGTACCCCCTTCACTTCCACCGATCTGACCAACCTCTGCTTCTATGGAAGCACCGTACTCATCAGCCATCGCCTTTACTTTATGTACAATCTCAATATTTTCCTCAATGGGAAGATGAGACGCATCAATCATGACCGAGGTGAAGCCAAGCTTCAAAGCTTGCATGATGACCGAACTATCTTTACCATGGTCAAAATGTACAGCAATCGGAACGGTTGCCTTCTTGGCTGCGGCAATCATCATCGGACCAATGATATCAAGTGGTGAGTAGGGAAGCCGTACCTGTGCTATCTGTAAAATTATCGGAGAATTCGTTTCTTCTGCCGCTCTGACAGCTCCTAAAATCATCTCCATATTCGCAACATTGAAAGCACCAACGGCATAATTTTCTTGAACAGCTCCTTCTAAAAGAGACTTCATATTAATTAATGGCACTCAAACACTCACCTTTCATCATTAACAATAGACTAGTTAACTTTTTGTTAAAACTTATTTAAAACTTATTCATCTTTTAACAATAACTTAACATAAATATCACTTTAAGTCAAATACTTCTGGTCACTATTACTCATCTTCTTTTACTATTGTTTCCTTTTCTTAGTTTATGTCGCACCTGATTCTTCATCTCATGTAAGCAGCTAAACGCTCTTTATACTACAGGCCTAATATAAAGGCAAACGAAAACTCCCCTGACGCACAAACGAAAAACCGTCAGGTTGTCAGGGGAGCTTCTTGATTTTTATTAGGAAAGGCTTTGTGTACCTAAAGATCCGAGGTTTTCGCAAGAATAATCTCAACATTGTTTCTTTCACAAAGTGAAACCAGTCCCGTATCAGCTCTATCATCAACGATAACTTTACTCATCTCTACAATATTGGCATAGGTAAGCAATGCACTTTTTCCATATTTGGTAGAGTCAATTAAGAGATATACCTCCTTACTGCTTGTAAGTGCAGCCTTCTTGATCTCATATTCCAACGGGGAGGAGTTTGTTACAATCCCACTGTCAGCAATGCCGGAGGAAGCCATAAATGCTTTCTTTATATTGTATTTTTCCAAGGTTCGCACAGTATCAGCAGAAACAAAGGAATTCGTTTTCCGCTCTAGGGTTCCAGGAAGGCATATAACATTAATATTCGGCAATGGCAATGCACGGTTAATCGCATCCAGGTTGTTCGTAAGTACGATTACATTCGTGCATTCACCGAGGTAATCCATCATATTCATGGTTGTTGTACCGGAATCTATGTAAATAATATCACCATCTTCAACCAAAGCTGCCGCTGCTTTTCCAACCGCTCTCTTGGCTTGTGTATTCTTTAATTGTCTTTCATTAAAGGGAACTAAATTTTCCTTCTGAATACTGCATACGCCTCCGTAGACCTTCCGGATTGCCCCTTTACTGACAAGCTGTGCGACATCTAGACGAACAGTATTCATGGATATATGAAAAGTATCACGTAATTCTTCCATGGATACGATATCGTGCTCCAAAATAAATTGTTCCATTTCCTTGATCCGATATGATTTCATTCCCACGAAAGCTTCCTCCATTTACATTAATAATAACAGGTAGTCATCCAAACTGATAACACTATACAACTATAGTACCATAATCCAACGAAAAATCAATACACATTCGAATTATTTATTAAATTATGCATATATTTTTGTTAACTCTTATTGAAATTGCTAGATAAACATGTTATAATCCTATCAATCTAATAAAAATATACTATATAATAACGAAAGGATATCAAAATTATGTTAAATATCGGTATTATCGGGGCAGGAAGAATCGGCAAAGTTCATGCTGAAAGTATTACATATCATATCAAAGACGCTCAAGTGGCTGCCATCGCAGATCCCTTAATGAATGAAGCTACTACTTCTTGGGCTAACAACTTAGGAATTAACAAAGTATACCATGATTATAAAGAAATATTAAAAGACGACAGCATTGATGCGGTTTTAATTTGCTCTTCCACAGATACACACGCTGATATTTCTATTGAAGCTATTAAGGCGAACAAACATGTATTCTGTGAAAAACCTATTTCTCAAGATTTAGCTAAAATCAAAGAGGTTATGGAGGCTTTAAAGGGTTCAAATGTAAAATTCCAGGTTGGTTTCAACCGTCGTTTCGATCATAACTTTGAAGCAGTTCATAATGCTGTAGCAGCTGGTAAAGTCGGTGATGTTCATATCGTTAAGATTACTTCGAGAGATCCTGCTGCTCCTCCGATTGAATATGTTAAGGTTTCCGGCGGCATGTTCTTAGACATGACCATTCATGATTTTGATATGGTTCGTTACCTTACCGCAAGTGATGTTGTCGAGGTTTATGCAAACGGTACCTGTTTAGTAAATCCTGCTATTAAAGACGCCGGTGATGTTGATACTGCGATCATTACTATGAAGCTTGCTAACGGCGCACTCGCTGTAATTGACAATTCACGTAAAGCAGACTACGGTTACGATCAGCGTGCCGAGGTTTTCGGCTCCAAAGGCCAGGTTGCTGTAACGAACGATGCCAGCTCCACAGCTGTTATCAGTACCTCCGAGGGTGTTACCGGTGAAAAACCTTTATACTTCTTCTTAGAGCGTTATATGGCTTCCTTCTCCAAAGAGGTTTCCTTATTCGTTCAAGCAATCATAAAAAATACTGAGGTTCCGGTAAATATCAATGATGGTCTACAGCCTGTCCTGATTGCAAAGGCAGCAAAAAAATCTCTTGATGAGGGTCGCCCGGTATTACTATCCGAGATTGCATTTTAAGAGAATTCTCCCATTATAGCACTACATTTATTAGCGTTCATCTCCTATATTCCCCTAATAAAGGGTACCTGTAATTTTAAGGTACCCTTACCTAATGCCCAAAAATATTAATTTTCTTAAATTATTACGAAAGAGGTATCTCACATTACATGATACCTCTTTCGTAATTTTTGATCTTTTATTTATAAATTCCCCGGCATTAAATACCTGTAATAATTCTTTGTATTAAATTACTTCATCAATTTCTTATTCTATTCCTATGCAAATTTCCTTTATCAATTTCTTGATTAATTTTTTGGATAATTTCATGGATAATTTTTTGATTAATTTCCTGATTAATTTCCTGATCAATTTCCTGATTAATTTCCTGATTAATTTCCTGATTAATTTCCTGATTAATTTCTTAGATCATTTCTTGGATCATTTCCTGATTATTTTCTTGATTATTTTCTTGACAATTTTCTTGATTATTTTCCAGATTAATTTCCTGATTAATTTCCTGTATCATCTCTTCATAAATTTCTGTGTAAATCACTTTTATTAATTCCCTGAATAAATTTCCCTTTCATTCCCCGTATGAAATTTGTATTCGATTTCGGTTTATCCGATTTACGCCGATCAGATTTCCTCAATAAAATTAACCCCTTCGGCATTATTAAGCAATGTCATAATCGACGAATGCGCCTGCTTTTTCGGCAGCTTCAAAGTAATTAAAGCAGCCACCCCCACCTCATTCACCGCATTGGATCGTACGATTTCTATATCACTTACCTTAATATCACGTTGTTTGATAAAATCAATAAAACGGCCGATATTCGATAACTTTTCAAACTCAATATAAATATTCAAAACCTTTGTAACCGACATAACCCGTTCATCTACATTATGCAGAGCAGCCATCGCTAAAAAGATCATAACACAGCCAATCAATGCTCCACTGTAATAGCCAATTCCGATTGCCAACCCTATACAGGCAGCCGCCCATAGTCCTGCTGCTGTAGTTAATCCCTTTACCCGGTTATGACCGGTGACAATGATGGTACCTGCTCCAAGAAAACCGATACCGCTGATTACCTGTGCAGCCATTCGAGCAGGGTCTCCGAATTCATATTTTTCACAGATGAATTCATTCGTCATCATAACCAGCGCTGCTCCCAGGCAAACCAGCATATAGGTACGAAACCCTGCCGGCCGTTTTTTCCTGCCACGCTCAAAGCCCAGGACACCCCCGCATAGAAGAGCCAATACCAGACGTAAACAGGTAGTTAAAATATTTAAATTTAATATTTCCTCCAGCAAACCATTACCTCCATCCTGCATTAAAAACTGACAGTCACACGATTACCTGCATCTCCACGGCTGATTTTCTTACCGTTTGATTCTATTCTGTAGATGGCGTTTATCACCCTCCGGATAGGCCTCCACCGCATAAGGTACACGAAAGCTCAAAATATTGATTCATTTGAGTACTCCTTTATCATTTTCAATCAATCAAATTTAACTTTCCATAGAATCAAAATTCACAATTGACTTTTAATCTCTTTGTAGTTTCGCATTTAAGGTAATCGTTTCCCCGGCTTTTACTGAGCATGTAATCTTGTTATCCTGATATTTTATATTAACTGCTCCATCCAGATTTGCTTTCAGTATGGCCTTCTGCAGTATTCCATCCTGCCAGTACAGACTAACAAAAATATTACCCCTTCCCACCAAACCGGTGATGTGTCCGTCTCTCCATTCTTTTGGAAGCGCGGGTAAAAGGTGCAGGAATCCTTCATGTGACTGAAGGAACATCTCAGCCATTCCGGCACACACTCCAAAATTACCGTCAATCTGGAAAGGTGGGTGTGCATCAAATAGATTGTCATAGGTGCCACCATGATTTTCATAATTGACCGCATCATCTCCAACCGGCTTTAGTTGGCGTTTGATTAGCTTGAGTGCATGATCTCCGTCCCTAAGTCTCGCCCAGTGGCATACCTTCCAACCGAGACTCCAACCGGTACCGTCGTCCCCACGCTCCTGTAAGGTAGTTTTGCAAGCCTCTACTAATTCCGGTGTTTTATCATAAGTAAATTCATTAGCAGGGTGCAGACCATATAGATGGGAAACGTGGCGGTGATGAGGATCTATTCCTTCCAAATCGCCATTCCATTCCATCAACTGCCCTTTGCTTCCGATACGGAAAGGATACAGTTTTGACAGAATATCTGTGAGCTGCTCCTTTAACTCATCTTCCTCACCCAATATGGTAATCGCATCAATTGTATTCTTAAACAGATCGCGAACCATGGTCATAGTCATAGTAGATGTAGCCGCTACGCCATACCCATTGCCATTTATCTCATAGCAATTTTCCGGTGAGGTCGAGGGGCAAACCCATAGGTTTCCCTGTCCATCCGGAGTAAGTAAATCAAGACAGAACAAACTAGCATCCTTTAAAATCGGCAGAACCTCATTCTTTAAATACTGTCTGTCGCCCGTGAATTCAAACTGTTCATACACATGACGGCACAACCAGACACCGCCCATATTCCAGAAGCCCCAATTAGCGGACCCTCTGGTTCCTCTGGGTCCGACCGGTGTGGTAATCCTCCATAAGTCTATGTTATGATGAGCACAAAAGCCTCGTGCATTATAATATACTTCTGCCGTTTTTTTGCCGTTTTGGCGAATATCTTTCACCAAGGATAGCAATGGTTCCTGTAGCTCACCGAGATTACATAAGAAAGCAGGCCAATAATTCATTTGGGTATTAATATTAACCGTATAATTCGAACTCCAGGGAGCGCGTAGTTCTTCATTCCAGATTCCCTGTAGATTCGCAGCCTGTGTGCCTGGGCGGGAACAGGAAATCAATAGATATCTGCCAAATTGAAACAATAATGGGTACATGCCGTCATCCGCAGTTCCATTCTCAAACCTCCGGAGCCGTTCATCCGTAGGAATGGGTGATTCTTGATTACTGAATAAATTAAAATCAACCCTGTCAAAGAAACTCTGATAATCCTCCACATGAATATCCATCAGTTTCTGGTACTCCTTTGAGGAAAGTACTTTCATATTTTTGATACAAGGAGCTATTATTTCTTTCCCTTCAAGATAAGGATGCTTATCATAACCGTTAAAACTTGTTTTAACCGTGAAATAAAGTGTCGCTTCATCAGCATCCATAAGTTGTAAGCTATCTTCCCTTACTCTCAGCTCACCTCCCTGATGGGTAACTTTAAGAATGCCATAAAACGAAATACCTCTTTCCTCATCCTTATCACTATATATAATGGGGTTTTCTATATTGACATAATTGGGTGCAGCCTGACCGGGGCATTCCCCACTTAGTATCATGTGATTTCCCTCCGTTGTGACACTACTCTTAAGAAGACTTGATACCGTCACCATAAAATTAATCTTTTTTCGTTCAGAAGCTGTCAGTCTGATTACAAGACCATCATCCGGAGCAGATACAAAATATTCCCGTTGGTATGTTACCTTATCTACATCATATTTTACCAAGGATACCGCACGGGTCAAATCCAATGCTCTATGATAATTTTCATAAGGACCTTTATATTCAAAGGCTAGGTGTATATCACCGAGGGGCATATAAGACTGTCCCCAGGTTCCCAACACCTTATCTTCCAATAAATTTTGTGCCAGGTCCGCCTTTCCTTCTCTCGTTAATTTCATAGCTTCTGTAACATATTCCCCTGCCTCCGGATCTACGGTATCCCGGGGATAACCCGACCACAACGTATCCTCATTCATGCAGATCCGTTCCTTCAAGACACCTCCGTAGATCATGGCACCAATCCGTCCGTTCCCTAAAGGTAATGCCTGCGTCCACTTTTGTGCCGGCTTCTGATACCATAAGGTTAAATTATCGTTCTTTTGCTTTGGCATCGTGCTGTGACTCCTTTCGTATGTTCAAGTAAATTTCATAACTTAACTAGGTACGATTGCTTTATTTTCTTAAATAGGGGCTGATGCAAAATTATCATTTCTAAAATTCAATTTTGCATGAGCCCCATATTCTAATCCTCAAACAACTTATAAAACATGCCTGCAATCCGGTGTCATATGATTGATTATAAAACGATCACTTTAGAATCCTCATTTTCCAGTGATTATTCAGATAACCTGGCTAATACCCAATTCACACTCAGTGTTATCGCTTTTGTAATCGATCTGAGCTATCCGTTATCTTAAAATAACTGTATCATATAGGGCATCGTGCCCTTCCGGTCCTGCCGGGCCATTGGAAAGTATCGGCTGCCCAAAAGCAGTGCCCTGACCTGGATTACCCCAGCGGAATACGCTGTCACTATATGAATTTTCATAATCGATATCAAAATAGGAGGGCCATGCGGTAGAGCCAAGTCCTCTGCCGGTTAAGGAAGTCGGAGAGAATTCATACGTATTTAGAATATTCCAGCAATCCATTGCTGTTCCTGCGCTGCAGACATCCGTCAGCTGTGCAATTACGATATTCTGATATACATGATTTCCCGCATCCTTCCACATACCATGGGATTCCTTCGCACTATATGCGATAATATGATTCGTTCCCGTAACCTTTGCCATCTCATCAAACCGGTATAGGCTGATACTACTGTGATAAGGTAGTGCTACCATCGTAGGCTTTACATAGGTAGTGCCCTGATAGGTAAATTTCGATAAACGAATCGTTACATGCTCCCAATCACCCACATGATCACCAAATTCCATTCCCAATACGACCTTGCCGTAATTATAAGGACAATACTGCCAGTAGCTTAAATCTATATTATTAAAGTCTTTCTCCGACCAGAAGGCATAGCAGCGTGCACTTGCCTGATTACCGCTAAAGAACGGCAATTTTGTCGTCGGAGTGTTTAGTGGTTCTGTGGTACGTAAGCAATATTTACCCCATCCGTAATCATAATACCTCTCCATATAATCCATTGCCCACTCAACCGAGGAAGCCCAGTAAGTTTCTCCCTGTGCCATCCAGATTCTCGGAGCAAATTCAGACAGCAGAGAGGCCTTCGTGGTATCGTCAAACGAAGTTACGGCGATACACGAGGAATCAAGCGGTGAAATTGCCTGAACCTTAAAGCTTGAGGTTCTGTCATTAAAATTAATACTTTTTAAGTTCACTATATCCTGAGTAAGTACCACGCTAGAGCCGCCATAGCCTGCATCCCAGTACAGAGTAACCTGATAGCCCGGTGTAATACGCAGAGATGTTAGTGTGTCATTTCCGATTCCAAGATCATCCCAGTCATAATCACCAAGGCCAAACTCTTTTGAAGCACCATTCCATTCTGCATCCGCATAAAGTACAACGGGTAGGTGTTCCGGTAACTGTTCCACCCTAAGGCTGGAGACATTGTTATACAACGAAATGCCGGGACGGTTATTCGTAATAACTTCTGTATTACCGGAAAAATCTCGATCCGAGTACAATGTTACTTTATATCCCGGTGCTACGCGTAAGGAGTCAATGGAATCATTCCCGACTCCACCGGGAACATTGAGCGCCTCCAAATTATGTTCACCTACCGTAAAATCCTGTGCTGTTCCGGTAAAGGATGAGTTAGTATAAACGGTGACAGGAAACTGTGATGATGCATCCACATCTTTTGTTTTTACATTTGTTTCAAGCATTATCATAGACAATGCAAAAACCATGAATAAGGTTATACCTTTTTTTATACTCCTTTTCTTCATATTCGACCTCTCCTTTTTAATTATACTTTACATGTTTCACTGGTAATTTGTAGCATAATAAATGAGGATTTAAGTTATCGTAAGTACTACTTTTTGTCTATACAGGCAAAATTTAGGTAACAGTAAGGTGTCCTATGACAGAATAGGCATTCAGTATATCGTTATTTTACAGCCATGATGTGAAGCAGCTTACCTAGGTAATCACCCCACATATTATCAATGTTAATGCCTGCATACATCAGGGCTCCGCCGCTGTATACCTCTCCTGTCTCTTCAAGTCGGTATAAGCAATCATCTAGTAGACCTTTTGCATAAATCCTTCTGGCTCTGTAATTCGGGCGGCACTGAACTTGAATGAAAGTAACTAGTGCTTCCTTTTTATCCTTGGATACGACTTCATAACAGTCATACTCCTGATTGTTTTGATAGGAAGCAATTCGGTAGTAATCACCGGTGCGGACTAAATCGTTATATTTATGGTACATTGCAACCTGCTCCGGAATCAGGTTTCTTTCCTCTTCCGGTAATCGGGTTACATCGAGTTCATATCCAAATGTACCGGCTAATGCCACATAGCCTCTTGTTTCAAACGGAGTAATGCGTCCATTGGAATGACTCGGGCAGACCGCCACATGAGCCCCCATTGCAGATAACGGATAAATCATCATGGTTCCCTCCTGGATTTTCAGACGGTCAATCGCATCCGTATTATCCGAGGTCCAGATTTGAGGGCTGTAATAAAGCATACCCGGGTCAAAGCGTCCTCCGCCGCTGGAACAATTCTCAAGTAAGATATGCGGGAAATCTGTAATCATCCTATCTTGCAAATCATACAAGCCGAGAACAAAACGATGGTACAATTCTCCCTGTGTATCTGCATCAAGACTAACACTTCCGATATCAGTAAGGGAACGATTCATATCCCATTTGACATACTCAATGTTAGAACCCGATAATATTTGATACATACGGGAATAAATTTCGTCTCTGACTTCTTTTCTTGAAATATCCAGTACAAGTTGATTACGGCCTAAAGCACCGGTACGACCGGGCACATGAATCGCCCAATCCGGATGCTCCCGGTATAAATCAGAATCCGGGGAAACCATCTCAGGCTCAAACCAGATACCGAATTTCAGACCCAGTTTGTTCACCTCATTCACCAGGTAACTTAAGCCGCCTTTTAATTTGCTTTCGTTCACAAACCAGTCACCGAGACCACTGTTATCATCCTCGCGTTTACCGAACCAACCATCATCCATGACCAGCATTTCAATACCGAGTCTTGCAGCCTCTTTCGCGATGTCAAGTAATTTATCTGTATTAAAATTAAAATAGGTAGCTTCCCAATTATTGATTAAAATCGGACGTTTCTTATCCTTATATTCACCGCGTATTAAATGATTGCGGTATAAATCATGATAAGTCCTGGTCATTTCGCCGATGCCTTCCGCGGAATAAACCAGAACTGCCTCCGGTGCAACAAATTCACAGCTGGATTCCAGTTTCCAGGTAAAGTCCTCCGGATTTATTCCGATGACCGCTCTCAATTGAGTGAGCTGGGTTATCTCCGCCTGTGCCATAAAGTTACCGGAATACACAAGATTCATTCCATAAACTTCACCGCGGTCTTCGTTGGCATCATGTTCCATGATTGCCATGAACGGCTGCTCCTGATGAGAGGACACTCCCCGCAGTGATGATATTCGTTGCTTTCCGTCCGTTATTCTTCTGCGGTTAATCATACGTTCTTTTGACCATAAGCCGTAGAGCGTAATTAAATCATAATCTTTATTATCCAGGTCAAGGCATGCTGAGAGTACCTTTGTTAAGTAAATCGTATCCTCGGAATCATTGATCACCTTCACACTTCTTGTAATAGCGTCCAGGTGCTCAAATACCGTATATACCAGAACCGCGCGAAGCTTCAAAACAGCATCTTCGCAGATTAATTCCAGTGTTGTGCAGTCCTCCTCCTTACCGAAAGTGGAAGGAAGTCCTGGAAGTGTCGGTTTCCCCTTATAGATTACATGAGATACATAGGATAGACTACAAGCCGAATGCCCTGAATTTGTTCTTACCCTTAAGCAGGTCTCTCTGAAATCCCCCACACCATGCGTGGAGTATTCCATAGGTATGGTATCCAAAAATGAAACACGGTCCCTGGGCCTTTCGGAAGGTAACTGTTCCGGAAGACGCATTAAATAACGCATATCCGAGTCTGCTATCTTTTTACCAAAATAGATATGACCAATAAAATTCTCTTCATCCACGATACCGATCATATACGATGATTTCGGTGTATCCAGTTTAAACACTCTGCTTTTTTCATTATATTGAATTCCCATACTATCCTCCGTGTGTACCTAATTTTCTGTATATTAATAATAATTAAATTTCTATTGTCATGGTATCATAGGAAACCAAGAAACCATATTTATCTGCTTCCTCCACCATCTTATCATGCAGCCACAAGCCATTATGGGAGAAATGATTTACTACCCAAACCGTAGTATCATCGCCTAGTCCAAGGTCCGTTAAGCGTTTTCTTTCCTTCACCGCGTCTACAAGACCCATATGATTCTTCCCATCCTCGGAACTTTGTGTGGTGCAATCAAGACTCACTAAATCCAAATGAACTTTGCTTGATTTTAAATATTCGATGGTCTCATCCGGAAATGCTCCGGTATCATGTGCGTACAGAATACTTTTATTTCCCTGTGTAATCAGATAAATCAGGCATTCTTCCCTTTTGTCATGCAGTGCCTTGAGAGGAACAACAACATAATCCTTCATCACAACCGGCTGAAACGGCTTTGCATCATGAAAGGTAAAACGGTCTGCTACCTTCATAACATCCGGCACATCATCCCAGATTCTTTCCTTCACCCTGCGGTTGCCATATATATGAAATACCTCTGGGCGGTTATGTGCAAAAGGATCTCTAAGCAGCTCCAAATCCGGCGGATTAAAATGATCGGAATGGCTATGAGTAACCAACAGATGGTTTATTTTACTTAAATCCATTCCATATACCAAACTATGCATATTGGTATCCGGTGTCAGATCGATTAATAAATCATCATTTACCATTGCCTGTGATCTCGTTCTTATGTTTTTACCCTTTAATTTACGTGCCTCATTACATAGCTCACAATTACAAAATAAACCGGGCCAGCCCTCCCCGGCTCCTGTTCCATAATATGTTAATTTCATATTTACTTCCAATCCTTTCACTAGATGATAGGGCTGCTGTAAAAGTAGCTTTTACAACAGCCTCTATGATAATTTAATCTTATGTTATAAAGTTTATTTCGTTATAAGGAACGAATAAATACCAAAAGGCTTTACCGCAAATTCCAGCTCTGTAGGAACACTTTTCCCTACCGTCTGGTTATGAAAATCAACAGGTGTAATAGAATAACCCTCGACCCTAAGCTTTCTGAAAGCCACTGCACCGGCTAAATCCTTAAACCTTAATACAATTCCCATTCCTTCTTTTCGTGCATTCACAAGCTGCATATGCTCTGGGAACTTGCCAATCTCTTTCGCTAAATGATTGTGCGTAATCTCAATACCTTCTTTTAATGCAGCCGCCCGTTCCGTAACCGTAGCTTGATCCGCTTTGTCATAACCGTACAGGATATAACGGTAACTTAAATCCCCTTGAATCCACTGCGGGAAATTAGTACCCCACATATTATTAAAGAGATTAAAATATATGATTGGCTCCTCGGGTGTCTTATAATCATTTTGATATTTATAAATTCCCGTGTTACCCAAAGAAACCAACGGAGAATCCTTCGTAATTATACATAATCCTATGTTATCCTTCATCGTCGATATATAATTCTCCAGACAGTAGAACACATGATTTGCATCAACTTCTATATCCTTTTCCGGATCTAAAACTGCATTTGATTTATTTATTAAAAATTGATGATCGTCTCCTGCAACCGGGAATAATATAGATCCGGATTCTATGTAGGGGGTTTCCTGCTTATTGGATAAGTTGATACCTACAAACAGCTCATCTCCTTCCGGCGGCAAGGTTACCTCGATTTTAATCTGTTTCGCATCGCCGTATCTGTCCGTGCTCTCAGAGCCTTCATAATGGAATAGCACCGTATCATTTTCAATGGAATAGCACTTGAATTTCGGATGATAGGTCTTATGCTTACATTCCGGATAAGCCTCTCTTCCGTAATCCTGTATTCCCCAGGTTGAAAAACGATAAGCGTAATCTTTTAAATAGGTAGTTACCTCTTCTATGCCGTAACGGTCATATTGATAAGAAAAGACCGATTTATGATTTCGCTCCTGTAAAAGTACCGTTTCTAATTTCTTATCAAAAATTTCAGTAATAGAGCCGGTGATTGCCGAAAATTTAAGGGAGTACCTATGATTTTCTACCCGAATATTAGAATCCTCTTCGGTTATAACCAGTTGATTTGTGGCGGGTTGTTTATCCGCTATCTGCAGAGATACCGTTACGAAGGTCGGTAAATTCTTAACATAGCAGGACCATTCACCGTCAATCCTAGTCATTGGCAGATAATCCCCTGCCAGCTGTAAGCCATGCTCTACAAAGTCTATATTCAGTTCACCAAGCTTAACCCAACCAGTAAACTCACTGCTATTTGGATTAAACAATAAAATTTCATTATCATTATTTTTTTCAAGAAGTAGTTTCATTTCAGACAAAGCCTTATTGCTTTGTGTCGCTCTGTCTCTTTGCTCCTGCCAGGAGGCTTCCATAAAGCGATACTTCTCTGTCTGTTTTGCTTTGATAAAGTCTTTTTTCCGGTATACCCGGTCAGGGCCCAACCATGTTTTCACATCTGCTCCCCAGGTATGCTCTTCAAAAAGACTGATATTCTCATAATACCGGTCCAGAACTTCCATTGCTCCGTCCTGGTTTTTCTCTTCTTCCAGAACTTTTTTAGCATAAAGTGCCTGCAGACGTCTGCTTTTTTCTCTATCCTCTCTGAGGATGCCTACTTCCTTCGGATATGCACCTACTCCATGAATCCAAGTATCTGCTAAGTCCTTTGTAATCACAGGAAGTGTGCTCAAATCACATTCTGCTAGTTCCTTATAAAACTCATCCATCGTACCGCATACCACTTCGGCCTCAGGATATTTTTTATGAATGCTTTTCACCATTTTCTCAATGACAGCAGCGGACTGTGGTCCACAATTATCACTGGTCTGCATGAGAGCCATCCACACCGGATACTCCCAGGTATCCGGAGGTAAAAGCGAGGTTCCGTAACCACCCTTACTATACATGGTCAATATGCGTTCCCCACTCTTCGCTTCCCACTGGAATAAAAACGGTACCTTAGGAGGACTGGCAAATTCATTGCATCCCAGATGAAGAAACTTTACACCGGCTTGATTTAGGATTGCCGGTAGCATGATTCCATGCCCCGGAACATCGGTCATTTTTGCTGAGATAGGATATGGTTTATGATAGGTTTCCGAAAGTATCCGTCCAAAACGAAGACCTTCTATATATTCCTCCGCACTGCAAAAATCCGTATGGGAAGTAAAAGGCAACGCATGCCAAACAATCTGATCATTTTCAATCAAATAGTCCAATTCTTTTTTAAGCTGCGTATCACACTGTTCGGTAATAATCTTAAGAGGCCATGACGGCATGGTCCACACATATTTTTGCCTTCCCATGTGTTCAGTAGCTTTGCATGTGGCGATTACTTCCTTCAACATGGAGTTTGCATATTTTTCAATTACCTTTGACGAAAGATCAGTAAAGCCGATATCAAAATGTGTTTTAAAAACAAGTATTATTTTCTTAACCATAGAACCCTCTCTTTTCACTTCTTTATCCATTCGCTTTCAAACTAAAACTGTTTCATCCCATCGTTTCTATTTCAAGCTTTTATATCCAGATTTTGAAGCAGTTTATTAATTCGTAACGGAATATAGCGATAAAGCTCTTCCCAGGGAACAATAATTTCTTCCGAATATCGGATAAGTTGAAATTCGAGGCTCGGTTCAAAGGTGAAATGCTCCCTGATATAATTGCATACCTGATAATCGATATGGGAATTCTTATAAATACTGTCCCGAAACATACCGGCAACCAATAGGCCATCGATTCCGGCCAGCTTATTGCATACTGTCCGGTAATTACTAAACAGTTTAAACATATTACCCTCAGGCAGCATGGCATGCTTGCCAGGCTGTACAAATAGTGGAATATGAGTTTCATCCTCTAAGGTCATCGTGTAACGGTAACAATTTTTAAAATTACCGTGTTCACTTGCCTCGCCATCGACTACACTGCCGTTATGATCCACATAAACCCAGAAATGTTCTAAATCATACATATGTTGAATATCAAAATCATAAAAAAGTTGATATTCAATCACATAGGCAGTTTGATCCGGGTCAATCCATATGTCACGGTCAGAGGAAGGGCTTTTCATCGAATTGTGGATGATGTGAAATCCGATTTTATTTATCGGTATGGGTTCATTTATATCAAAATAAAGATGTGGAGCATATTTTAATGCTAAATCCCTGTCCGTCATGTTCTATCTCCTCAATCATTTTTCTTGTCAATTATTGTTTAAAATTCGTCTGTTTTTTACCTGTATGTCTAATTGATTTAATAATCCGATTAATTCGCTGGGGTTCGCAATCACATAGTCCGGTATTTCCTCGTCATTTTTCGGCTGCATGTCATATCGAGGACTGTAACCGGCTAGTATCGAGATAATTCCCATCCGGTTTGCACCGACTACGTCCCTCTTTAGGTTATTGCCAATCATGACGATCCGGCTTTTATCTGTATCACCGAGACCCAACTCCTTCATTGCATGAAGGAACATAATATCTGATGGTTTTTCCTTGCCAAGTTCTCCGGAGATCGCTCTGGCTGCAAAACAGTGCTCCAGATTATTCTCTTTAAATATATTATCAAAGGAGGCCTTCGTCCCGTCTGCCACTAAAGCTATTTTATATCCGCTTTCATATAACTCAAGCATTGTTTCATGAGCTCCGGAAAATAAGCTGGCATGAATAACGGTACCGGTTTCATCCCTGATTTCTGTGGATTCATCCACTAAAGTATCACCGCTGTCAATAAAAATAATTAAGTCCTTTATCATAATCGTTTATTCCGCTCCTTTATCCGTCCGCTTATTCTGTTATAATGCCCTTAAGTTTTAATTCATCCGCGCGGTGACACGCTACATAATGTCCCGGCTCCTTCTCTATAAACTCAACATCCTGAGTTTTACATTGGTCTGTAGCATATTTACATCTGGTGTGGAAAAAGCATCCCGATGGTGGATTCGCAGGATTGGGAATCTCACCCTCCAAAGGAATTCGTTCGATCACAATGGTCGGATCTGCTACTGGTACAGCCGAAAGCAAAGCTTCGGTATAAGGATGCAGCGGATTCCGAAACAAATCCCCTGTAGGCGCATATTCAACCATTTTACCGAGATACATAACGCCTACTTTATCAGAAATGTGTTCGACAACGGATAAGTCATGGCTGATAAAAAGGTAGGTTAATTTAAGTTCCTCCTGTAAATCCTTTAAAAGATTAACTACCTGAGCCTGCACAGAAACATCCAGCGCAGACACAGCTTCATCACAAACGATAATTCTCGGATAGAGAACCAAGGCTCTTGCAATACCAATTCTTTGTCGTTGTCCGCCGGAAAATGCATGAGGATAACGTTTTAGGTAACTCGGATTCAAACCAACCTTCACTGCTATTGCCTTCACTCTATCTTCCAATTCCTTTTTTGTTAATTTAAAATTAGCTCTTAAAGGCTCTGTGATAATATCATATACCGTCATACGAGGGTCCAGAGAGGAGTAAGGATCCTGGAAAATCATTTGAATCTCCTTACGAATGGACCTCATATCTTTTTTATCTATGGATTGCAAATTGTATTCTTTACCATCTTCTCCAACATACAAAGCTTCACCCGAGGTTGCTTCAATGGCGCGCACGATACAACGTCCGAGTGTTGTCTTTCCGCAGCCCGACTCTCCAACAATTCCTACGGTCTCACCTCTTTTAACTTCAAAGCTGACATGATTGACTGCTCTTACGTCTACTTTTTTTGAGGAGAATGTCTTGCTCATTTCCTTAACCTTTAAAATTATATCCGGCATAACAATCTCTCCTTACTCATTTATTCTGCTTCTCAAAAGTAGAAGCATCCCGGTAGCAGGCAACAAAATGCCCTTCCTTTACTTCTCTTAAGGCAGGTTCTTCCTGACAGCATAGTTTCGTATCACGGTAAATGCATCGGTCATAAAAACCGCATTTATTCTCAAGATTCATAGCCAGCGGCACGGTTCCCTCGATGGAGAACAAACGATCATGGCCTCCTCCGATTTTATGCACCGACCCTAATAGACCTATTGTATACGGATGCTGAGGATTTTTAAACAAATCCACTACCGGAGCTATTTCTACTATTTTACCAAGATACATAACCGCAACCCGGTCACAGATTTTAGCAACCGTTCCTAAGTCGTGTGTAATGTAAAGAATGGCCATCTTATATTCTTTTTGTAGCTCTTTCATTAATTCCAAAATCTGCGCCTGTATCGTAACGTCAAGTGCAGTGGTAGGTTCATCGGCAATTAACAGCTTCGGATTACATACCAGTGCCATGGCAATCAACGCTCTTTGGAGCATACCACCGGAAAATTCATGAGGATATTGTTTATATCTTTTCTCCGGATTAGCAATACCGACTCTTCGCATTGCTTCGATTGCTATCTCTTTTGCCTTATTCTTATCCTTAGTCAGATGCAGACGTACGAATTCTGTTATCTGGTGGCCAATGGTAAATAACGGTGAGAAGGAACTCATGGGTTCCTGAAATATCATGGAAACTGTTTTACCCCGGATACTTCTTATTTCCTTACCGCCGAATTTTAAATCCAGAAGGTTGATGACCTTTCCATCCACATTAAAATTGATTTTGCCTGAGGTGAGGCACTTTTTATCATTGATACCCAGAATTGCTTTACTTGTAAGGCTCTTTCCGCATCCGGATTCCCCTACCAGACCTAGAGTTTCGTTTTCTCGTATAGCAAAACTTATGCCTCGAACCGGTGTAAGGATGCCCTCATCCAATTTTATCTTTATATTAAGATCTTCAACTGAAACTACTTTATTCTCCATTCAATACCTCGCTTACTTGTAAGGGTCTGCTGCGTCACGCAAACCATCACCTAAAAAGTTAAATGCTAATACAGCTGCGCCAACAAATAGAACGGGTATCAATTTCCATGGACAGTTTGCAATATTGCTGATACTCTGGCATTCCTGGAGTAATACGCCCCAGCTGGTAGCCGGTGCTCGCATACCGAGTCCAAGAAAGCTCATGGAAGTCTCGCCCAAAATCATGTGGGGAATTCCCAGTGTCAGGCTTACGATTAAATAGCTCATGAAGCCGGGAACCAGATGTTTTACTATAATTTTAAAATCAGAAACACCTGCCAGTTTGGCAGCCATAACAAAGTCTTCCTTCTTCAGTGATAAGAACTTGCTTCGTACCGTTCTTGCCAAACCCGGCCAGCTAAGTAGCGACATGATAATGGTGATGAAGATAAACACCTTCGTTACCGAAATACCTGCCGGTATCGCTGCTGACAGTGCCATCCACAGCGGCAGTGTCGGGAAGGAGGAGATTACCTCAATAATACGTTGTATCACTGTATCAATAAAGCCTCCATAAAATCCTGAAATACCACCAATGATGATCGCTAATATAAATGATAATACAGTTCCGATTAAAGGCACTGTTAAGGATACCTGACTACCGATCAGTATTCGCGAGAATAGGTCACGGCCTAACTGGTCGGCTCCAAAAATCATGACACTGACTTTATCTGTACCTGCCGGTGTATCTGAGTTATCTACACCAAATAAATGTACATTGCCTTTAATAAAACCTAATATTTTATAGGAAGTACCCTTAACAAAGAATTCAATTTTATACGGTGTTTCTTTATTTTCCACAAAAACCTTATTACGGAATTTATCATAGGTGATATCATATTTATAGACAAAAGGTCCTATGAAGTCGCCGTTATGTACATAATGAACTTTTGTTGGCGGCGCATTTGAATAGGTAGCTGAATAATCTTCCAGTCCCTGTGGGGCAATAAAACCCGCAAATATTGCTCCTGTATATAAGAAAGCCAATAAAATAAAGCTAATGACTGCCAGCTTGTGCCTAATAAGCTTTCTTAACATCAGCTGCCACTGGGAGGAAGTATAATACTTTTCCTGTTTCGCTCTCCTTTTTTCTAAGGCTCTTTTTTCTTTCTCGCTTAAATTGGAGTTTTCAAGAGCAGAATTCATAGTTTGTTTCTCTTGGCTCATTATTTACTCTCCTCTAGATATTTAATCCTTGGGTCTAATACTGCCAGCAGTAAGTCTGAAACTAAAGTACCCAATACAACAAGTGTAGCAGATATTAACAGGATACCGCCGGACAGATATACGTCCTGTGACTGCAACGCCTTCAACAGGATAGGTCCCTGGGTCGGAAGCATCAACACGATAGCTGTTATGGTAGAACCATTGAAAATACCGGAAATCATTCCTCCTAATCCACTGACAATGGGATTAAGTATCGCACGCATTTCATATTTATTAGTAATTGTCTGTTCACTGACACCTTTAGCTCTTGTACATAACACATAAGGTTTTTCCTGTTCATCAAGCATTTGTGCACGGACACTACGGATTAAACCGCAAGCTCCGGATAAACTTATTACTATGGTAGGTATGATCAGTCGTTTTAAAAATTCTAAGAAACTCGCCCAATCGGTAACGCCACCCTCCGGGAATAAACCCATGATTGGTTTACCAGTTATCTTATAAGACATAAACATCAATAATATAGCGAGCAAAAAGTGTGGTATGGCCATACCAACAAAGCCGATAAAGGTGAAGATATAATCACCGATGGAATATTGGTGCTTTGCCGAATAGATGGCAATCGGTATAGCAATCATATAGGTTACCAATAAGGTTATTAGGGAAATCATTAAAGTTGCGCCTAAGGTTTCACCAATCTTAACCAGAACGCTTTGGTTGTAATAAAAGGAAGTACCCCAGTCTCCGGTAACGATGCCCTTAAGCCAATCAGCATATTGAATGATAAAAGGCCGGTTCACACCATACATCGTCCTTAAATTCGCAATATCTGCTGTTGTTACCGTCTCACCCTGAGCTATCATATCCGTTACCAGACTGTCTACATAATCTCCGGGGGGCAGCTGTATTACAAAAAACACTACAAAGGATATCATTAACAATGTGAAAGAGGCCAGAATTAACCTCTTCCCGACATATTTCCATTTATCCATTATTCATCACCATCAAAACCCTTCTCACGTTTCATTTACTAAATGGGCTGTTGCAAATTTTTCAATTTTTTGGTTGATATTTTGCAGCAGCCCTACTATCTTTTAAAGACTTATTCAGTTACAAATAACTGTTCCGGACGCATCATGCTTGCGAATCTGTATTCGTCAGCCCATATGATATTGGAAGGATAGTTTTTAACTCTATTATTAACAACCCAATCCAAAGGCAACGGTGCAAGGAAACCGATGATCCAAATGTTTTTCTGATGAAGATCATAAATCTTTTCAACATTTTCAGCTACGACCTGGTCCCTGTTAGCACCGGCAGCAGTCTTGATAGCATCATAAGCATTGATTAGTTCAAGCATATCGCCTGAAGGTTCGATTCCGCCATTTGTTGTTGTCTTTCCGTCTTCATACCATTTACCATATGCACCGTACCAGCAGGAGAAGTTACGCATAGGAACAATAATATCAGGGCGGATAGCAGGTGAGGTGATACCAACACCTTCAAATTTTGCTTCTATATTATTAACAAGGATTGATTTCGATATTTCAGCATCAACCTTATCGGATACTTTAACACCAATTGCTTTGTATGCTGTCTGAAGTAATGCAATTGCATCGCCGTCAGCAGCTATATCGGAGGTTGAAATAACGATTTCTACATCCTTTGTTGTACCTTTCATCTTACGGTAGGTACCTTCTGTACGATCCCATGGCTCAGTAATTTCATCCAGTAATGTATTTGCTTTATCTACATTGAATTCGGTCCATTTTGATGTCCATTCCGGATCATAACCACCGGCGCCTTCGATTGGTGCTGCCTGCGAAAGAGCTGCCTGGCCGTTCATCAATGTGTTGTTTACAAGATTTCTATCAACTGCGATAGAAAGCGCTTCTCTAAAGCGTAAATCCTGGAATAACGCACGTTTGTCTAAATCCATAACGGTCTGACATAAAGCAAGTGCCGGACCACTCTGCCATTCCGGTCTTACCCACGGAACAACGGAATGCGTAGACTGTGTTGCAGATACAACGGTTGAGTAGTTTGCTGCATCAACGGTTGAAATATCAATTTCACCTGCGGTCTGTTTTAATACTACCTGGTCACCATCATTGATGATAACGAATTTTAAACTATCAAGATAAGGTAGCTGACGTCCTTCGCTGTCTACCTTCCAGAAGTAAGGATTTCTTACTAACTCGTAGGTTTCACCAACCGTATTCCAGTTATCTTTTACAGCGATAAAGCTTCTTAACTGAGGAACAATTGCATAATCCCAGTTATAATAACCAATATCTTTACCCATAGTGCTGTAATCTTCCCATTGTCTTCCAAAATCTTTGTTTGCATTCGCAATTGCTTGCTCCTGTGTAATCAGAGGGAAGGAAGCGTCATCCGCTACACCATCTTTACGTGCAACATAATTAACATAGAAATGCTTCGGTAAAAACATCCATTTGTTATCTACAGCAGCAGCCACCGAGAAGTTCGGCTTCGGAGCCGCAAAAGTTACTGTAAATTTATAATCATCAACTTTATCAAATTTTGCCCAATATGTAACACCATCTTTAATAACTTGATAACAGTTATAAGGCTTTGATGTATAGGCCGGATAGTATCCCTCTGCATCAACTGCAACCGGCGTACGGTCAGGATTTAATGCAGGTGTTGACATATGATCATAATAGAAAATAACATCGTCCGCTGTGAACGGATGTCCGTCTGACCACTTCATACCTTCACGAAGTTCGATGGTCCAAACGGTTGCATCATCGTTGGAATAGAAATCTTTACAAACATTCGCTTCCACTTCACCGGAACCATCCTGTTTGAAACGGAACATACTCTGCTCTGTCCAAGGGCCCCAGCCCCAACGAGCGGAATCATTGCTACTACTTGTAATACTACCGCCATACTCACCAAGTGACATAATATCGGTTTCTACCATTACATCGCTTGCTACTGGTAAACGCTCCTCTAATTTAGGAAGTGTTCCTGCTGCTACCTGCTCAGCGAGCATCGGTGCCTCTTTAACAATTTCTGCATCAGAATTCGTATCATCGTTTGCATCGTTACCTGCGTCAGTATCGTCGGTGTCGGTATTACCGGAATTATTCCCGGTATTATTCCCGTCATCTGCTCCATCTTTCTTGTTGTTGGAGCAACCAGCAAAGCTTACAACCGTCAATGCAAGAATTAATAATAATGCGACTGCTTTTTTGATGCTTTTTACTTTTCCCATAATCAATCCTCCCTTTTTTTGTCCGCCTCTTTGTAATGACCCCATGAAAAGCAGGCGGTAAAGCATAATATTATATTAAATATATTTATCTGCAAATACATATTATCACATCAATTATGTTTTGTAAACATAATTATTGTAATATTAATGTAAAATTATTGTTTATTCGGTGTATTATTAGCACTTTTATATAGTGGTATATGTACCAACACCGTCATTATATACAATTTTTCGCATATTTATCTATATTTTTTTATATGTTAAAACTAATTATATTAAGTATACTTTTTATAATTCTTTCCAAACCCGGAGAAACGCGCTTCACAAGTTTCTCCAAATCGTGTATGTGTCTGTACGCATTCCACACTAAATCCTTCTTGAAACAGATCTAAAGATAGAATGTTTATTACTTGAGGGAATCCTCTCTCGGCTTCCCCGAATGATAATAAGGCAGCTTTGGCATGAGCTTGTTTTCTCATCCAAAGCTGCCTTGTTATAGCAACCATTCTATATATTCTTTAGCAACTCTGATCCATCCTCAATATAGCAGGTACCATAAAGTCTGTCTCTGTACTCGTTCCGTTAATCTGGGATATCAGCAGATTTACAATCTTACTGGCCATTTCTATCTCATTCTGTTTCATATGGGATATAGCTAGCCCCTCCGGACCATCTACACAGCAAATCCTTATACTCTCACCCACGCCTGCGGATACTCTTTTTGAAGCCTCCATGATGGCGGGCATCAGGCTATATTCAGCACATATAATCCCATCAATTTTGTCTTTATTCAACGTTAAATATTTCGCTGCTTTTTCCACATTCTCTTCGCAGGGCGGATGTTCATATATATTTTCATCAAAGGCAAGTGTAAATTCCGGTAAAGTCTCAATACCAAGTTCCGCTGCCTCATCATAAAATCCATTTTTACGCTCCTGTAAGGAGGAAGTGCCAACGATTTCTGAGGAAAAAAAACCGAGACATCGACAGCCTTGTTCATATAGGTACTGCACCAGGGTTTTAATTGCTTGTTTATTATCCGTTCTAACAGAAGGCACTGAAATACCCTCCAGTTTTTTATCAATTACCACGACCGGGAATCCTTCCAATATAAGCTTAAGTATCTTCGGATTATAATACACTCCGTGACAGGGCATAACTACCAGACCAGCTATCTGTGATTTAACCAGAAAATCAATTTCTTCCGTTTCCTTATCTCTGTTATAATAAGAAAATCGAGTGATTAATTTATATCCGTTTGCCTCTGCTTCACGGTCTATTTTATACAGCAGATCTAGTCCAAACGAACTAGAAACATGCTCTAGTACAAGCCCAATCATTTTAGTCACAGATCCATTGTTTACTCTGGTAATTGCTTCATTTACCGGATTTCTCTCAATGACATAAGTACCAACTCCGGGTATGCGTTGCAACAATCCTTCATCCTTAAGCATGCTTAACGCTTTTTTTACCGTTATCATACTTACACCGAATTTATTCATCAACTCTTCATCCGATGGTATTTTGGTTCCTTCCCCATATACGTTATCTTCTATCTTTTTCTTCAAATCCTCATATAACTGCATATATAAAAAATTATCTCTCGCCAATGTCCCACACCCCTTATATGTTAAGTATACTTTTTAGATTATACATCAATGTTAATAAAATGAAAAGAATTATTCTATTTCATGTAAATTCAACATATTTCGATTTGTTTTCCATGTTTTCTGCATAATAAAGCCAATACTCGATCCAGTCATTGCGAGTACCAGCCAAATCACAATCGTTGTATCCCAACCATACAAAAGCGATATAACTCCAATCGAATATGTGGATACCGCACTACCCGCATAAGCCATAAAGTTTAATACTCCAGTAATTGAGGCAACCTTACCGATACCGGTAAAATAAAGTGGCAAAAGCGAAGTAAACATGGTATTGGCACCCGTCATGCCCGTTGTCATTAGAGCCAGCAGAAGCACTGTTATAATGACATGATATCTACCAAACAATATCATGAGCGCCAACGACAAGGACGCAACCAGAAAGCATACGCCCGAGGTTTTGATTTCATTTTTATAAAAGCGATTATTTAAATAGTTTGCTGCATACACTCCCATAATATTGACGATTGGAAGCAGGGTCGTTGTCAAAATCGAGGCAACCGAACCCAGATGAAACACCTCAAAGATATAGGAAGGAACCCATGCAGTTACACCATCCTTTAGTATGCCCTGTATCAACACACTGAACGCCACCGGTATTAGCCCCATTACCAGAAAAGCTTTCCATAAGCCAAGCTGCACCGTATTGACCGAGTCAGACAATACCGGAGTCACCGGCTGGATACCATTCTCCTGAGCTTCTTTTTCCAATCTCCCCATACCAAAAAACCATACTAGGGAGATACAGGCCACCACACCCGCGGAAACAAGGAACACTTTGCGCCAATCAGACAATCCAATGACTGCTGCCGACATAACATAAGCTGTTAACGTTCCAACAGCCACCGTTGTAGACATGAATACGCAAGCCTTCTTGCATCGTTCACTCGTCAAACGGTCCGACAGTATCTTAATAATCGGAGCCCATATCAGCGATTGGATAAAACCGTTGATACACCATAATAAAAGCATGGTGTTTCCTCCCGATGCAAAGGCCATCATGAAATTAACCGACGCAGAGCCTGCAATACCAGCAAACACCATATATCTCGAAGGAATTTTATCCCCTAAAAAACCGCTGATCAGCTGTCCAAATCCATAGCAAAAAAAGAAGCCCGTCCCTATCATACCGGCTTCCGGTTTTGTCAGAAAGCCGACACGTACAATCTCATTCATGGAGGCTGAGTAATTCAACCTTCCCAAATATGTAGTAAAATAAGCGAGCCAGCAAACCATCACAAAAATTTGAATACTTTTTGGATTCTGTAATTTTTTCTTCATTATTATTATCCATTTCTGGTCTTTAAATAGTACTCCGTATTTTTGAATTCATCCATAGGAACGAGCAATTAGTTAGTATGATATGAACCGATAGTACTATCGGTATAAATTGTTTTATTTTTTGTTCATAATGTATTTATTATATACATTATTATATATTAAATATATTAAATATGTCAATATGTATAGAATTAAGATTCAACTAATTTCTCATCATTCCTCTTAGATAAGTAAAGCTTTGTCAGGTATCCGGTATACTTTTCACTATATCCCGCTTAAGTCCATAAATCACATTTTTCTACTAAGGGGGAAGTCTTCGCTTTTTTGCCATCCGTTCGTATTTGTTTCATAGTTAACATAATGAAAAATCCCTTGAATTTGACCAAGGGATTTTTTAATTATCGTATTCGTATCTATGGGTAAATAAGTTAGCCGATTATTAGAAGCAGCGGAAATAAGCAATTCTTCTTATATTAATACTGTCATACCTCCAGCCGTTCTGTCTCCAGCGAAAGCCTTCTATTGTTTGTCTGGATGCGAAAATAGGGAAGAACCAAAAACTATTGCCATTTTCCAGCCAAATAAATGTGAAGCGGTTCAAGCATCCTCTGAATTCCCTTGGTCCACCCTGCCACGCCGAGAACTGAGGCGTAAAGTTTGGCGGAGCTGTTCTAGGGGGAGCAACAACCGGGGGTCTGCCCGCAGGCGGTACACCGATCGGTGGTCTGCCATACGGTGGTATACCGATCGGTGGTATACCGATCGGCGGTCTGCCATACGGAGGTCTGCGTCCATCATCCCGGTCCCTACCGTCTCTATCATCCCTATCCCGGTCTCTGTCTCTATCTCTGTCTCTATCTCTGTCTCTATCTCTGTCTCTGTCATCTCTATCTCTGCCATCAGGGTCCCGGCCCATCGGAGGTCTACCCGGTGGGATATTCGGAAAACCGCCAGGAGTAAATTGCTGGCTTTTTAAAGAATTGGATTGCTCGCCATCTTTATTGTCCGGTATGAAATTATCATTGTTCATACTTTTAATTCCTTTCAGCATAATTTTTCATATATCATTTTATGAACATTATAATGAAAGGTGATAATTCGGTGTATGATTACCCAGAAGTTAATTATTAATTTTCTCAAAGATGCATGAACACAGCAACCGCTGCATCACTAAGCTATGATGATTTAAGTGTCACAAGGTGCTTTTGACACTTTATTCCTATGATACAATCGCCAGCATATTTTTGATATAATCAAAACTAACCTTCAAATCAAAAAAACTGTCTCGTTCATAGGCCAAATCGTGATCCGCCACAATCCATTCCGGATTACAATTCAGAATTCTTTTCATAAGTGCAGGCAGATTTCCTATTCCGTAACCAACCGGTCTAAATTCAAAATAACTATGTGCCTCATCGCCCTTTTGCGAGTTTAATTCGGATACATTCCCAATTTTCGTAATATCCTCAGCATAAAAATCCTTCAGATGAACAATTGGACATCGGTTCATGTAGCGCTCCAGAAAAAGCTTCGGTTCTCCGCCGCCTATCATAATCCAACCCAAATCCGGCTCCAAAGAAATACTTTCCATCGGTAAACGATCCATCATATATTGCAGAAGAGATATTCCATCCAAATTATACTTAAGTTCCTTATCATGATTATGATACAAAAGAGTGATCCCCTGCTCACGGCACTCCCTACCAATTCGGATAACATTGTCCAGATAAACCGAGAGCTCTTCCCGATCCTTTATCATATCTTCCGGCAGTCCTCCGATTGTGATATATTTGCAACCAATCTCCTTATGAAGCTTTATTACGGATGCCGAGTCCTGTAAAAACTCGTAATAATCAACATGGTTTCCGACAGGTACTAAGTTAAGCTCCTTCATTTTATCTTTAATCTCAGCCGGAGCTTTCCCGAAGAAACCAAGAAACTCCACACCTTCAAATCCTAATTGACTTATTCTTTCTAACACCGCAAACAAATCCGTTTCACATTCCTTACGGACAATATATAAAGGTGCTGCTATCTTTATTTCGCTCAATGTATTTTCCTCTTTTCCTGTTTTTTAATTGTATCAATTATAACATTTCATCTGCTTGCCATGCAAATGATATCTCAGTCTCCCTTTTTAATAAAGTCTGCAACGCCCTATATATTACAAGTATCTTATCTTTGTCATCCGATCACTAAAACTCTTTCTTCTTATAAATGTTAACTGATATGTTATATGATATCAAAAGTGCAGCAATCAATGCCAGAGGAGCTATCACATATACATTTTTCATGATGAGGTCGCCCAGCTCCAGCAAGGCTTCGGGTATCTTAAGACTATTATTTTGTAAATTCTTATTAATCATATATCCGATTATGAATGGTATCACATAAATCGCAAAGAATACATATCTGGCCTTTTCCACTCCTAGCTTCGTGATAAACGGGATTAAGATGCAATAATACAGAACGACAATAGCAGCTCCTACTGCACTTACCTGTATTCCTCCTAGCAGATCCTCTTTCTTTAATACCACATTTAATATAACTGTAAAAATCGCACTGAATGCTGCTCCCGACAAAGTTAGAAGCAGCATTACGTAATATTTACCACGCACGATCATCTCTCTCTGAAAAGGCATGGTTAATGCAAAACTCTCCCACTTTGACATGTCATCATACGAATACGTGCTTAAAAGCAAGATTGCAAACAACATGGAAAATATACTGGCAAAAAAACTTGCATCCTCCTGCGCAAATGACATAAAACCATAGAGCAAGGTCAAAGCCCCCAGTATTTTAATATTTTTCTTAAGATTAATAAAATCCTTGATAATCAATCCCTTCATATTACCTCTCCTTCCCCCTGCTGATAAACAGCATGATTTCCTCAATCGAAGTCTTTTCTACGGCGAATTTGCGGAAACGCCTCTGGAATTCTTCCTTATTACGAATCATAAGCTCAGCGCCAAAACTATTTTCCCTTACTCCCACGATATAGGATCGGTCTATCTCCGCAATCTCTTCTTTTCGACAGTGAAGGACGCCGTATTGATAAATCAAACTATCCTTACTCTCAGAAAATATGATTTTTCCGCCATGAATAAAGGTGACATAATCCGCTATTTTTTCAATATCGCTGATAATATGCGAGGAAAGCAGAATCGTATGCTCTTCATCCTGAATAAAATCAAGAAAAATATCCAGAATTTCATCTCTTACCATCGGATCCAAACCGCTGGTCGCCTCATCTAAAATCAATAGCTTGGAATTATGAGACAGGGCTATCGCTATGGAAAGTTTCATCTTCATACCACGGGAATATTCTTTGATGATTTTATCCTCGGGAAGTTGGAGCTTTTTTAAATATCCAAAGAATACATTAACTTCCCAGTTAGGATATATATGTTTCATTATGGTATTAATATTCTTTGCTGTCATGTTATCATGTAGACTACTGCCATCAAACACAACTCCAATTTCCGCCTTTTTCTCTCTGCTCAAATCCACCGGTTTTCCACCCAGAACCTTAATCTCACCACCGTCTATTCGGATCATGTCAAGAAGTGCTTTGATCGTTGTGGTTTTACCAGCTCCGTTTTCTCCTACAAAGCCCATGATTGAGCCCATTGGTACTGTAAAATTAACATTATCTAAAGAAAAATTCTTATAATGTTTTGTAAGGTTCTTAATTTCAATTGCGTTCTGTACTGCTGTATTCACCATGTTTACGACTCCTCCTCATATAACATCCTTATAATTTCCTGAATTTCATCGAGTCCAATACCGCCTGCCTTTGCCCCCTCGACGGCTTTACCGAGATATTCCTCCACGATACGAAATTGCTCTTCACGAACAAACTCCATATTCTTTTCAGCAATAAAGCTACCTTTGCCAACAACCGTATAAATAAATCCGTCGCGTTCCAAATCCTCATAAGCTCTTTTTGTAGTGATGACACTGATCCGAAGCTCCTTAGCAAGTGTCCTCATCGAGGGCAACATACTCCCCGGTGCAAGCTCACCACTGATCATCATTTGCTTCATCTGGGAAGTGATTTGTTCGTAAATCGGCTTTTCACTGGAATTGCTAATCAGTATATTCATCCCTTCACCTCTAAAATATCAATATTGTATATATTAACTATATACACTATAGCATTTAGATACGCAGGTGTCAATATGAAATACTAAAATTTTCTAATCTTTTTATTATCCAACAGTAGCTCAGACTATGGTAAGTTCCATTCTACTATCCCCTTCAGCAAATAAAAAACCGGTGATTTCATTCTTTCATCAAATGTTTCAATACATCTGAGAAAGTGAATGAATCACCGGCCGCTAATTATATGGTCTTTATATGATGTTAATATAGTGTTTATATGGTTTTTATATGGTTTTTATAAGGTTTTTATATGGTTTTTATATGGTGTTAATCCGTTATTCACCGTTTCTTAAATTAACCGCATTTTCCTTCCGATCGTTTATATATAGTTACTGCCTAACCCCTTCCATTGTTATATTACCAAACGCGATCTTAGAAGATCCGGTAATTTTATCACCATCCACCCTTCCTTTTACAACGATTTTAAGCATTCCGATCGGTCCCTTTATATGTACTGTAAATTCATATTCATTTCCGTTTGCCTTTCCATTTAGGATAGTCAGATGGTCCGATCCATTATTTAGACTACCGCTTAATTGATTACCCTCTGTCTTTAATGTGAGTATACCTTTCTGTATTCCAATCGGTGACTTAGCCGTTATTGCATAATTACCGTCTATCTTCATGATAAAGCCTCCTTCTCACTAAACACTTAACATAACTTCTTAACTTCCATCTATCTCAACATGGATCATAACCTGTCATTCTAATCTGCAAACGGTTGCGGAATGTAAACTCTCTTTCTAAACTATTATAAAATGCAGCAGCCGCAAGAAAAAAGGGTATTGCAACTGCATCGCGTAACAGGATGATTCGTTCTTCTTTGGGAGTATATGCTCTAAGTACTGCCCTCAGTCATAATATCTCAAGTATTATTTCTATAATGTGATACTAAGCTTTTTCTATCAGAATGTGATGCAACAGGTCAATCAGGTCTCCTTTTGTGTTACTTTTATATTTGCATTACGATTTTTCTCCTCGAAAATGGCTTTATGGTCTCATATTTTGATGAATATTTAATATTTTTGTAATATTTCATTAAATTTTTTGCAACAGTTTTCAAGGGTTATCCCTACGATTTTTAGCACCTTTAGATGCAATGGAATTTTTAATTATATTATTAATATATCATGTAAAATGCTTATTTTATAAGGTTTATCTTATTATCAGCAGAATAAAATCCTGGATATAATATGAAATTATTAATACATTCTTTGGAAGTTTAACTTACATATTATAACAAAATACATGAATACTTAGGTAGAACATCCAGTATCTAACTATTGAACCCCTATAGCCTATATGTTAGTCTTAGGGAGCAGCAAACAGATACCAATTAAGGAGGTACAAACAATGAAGAAATACATTATTGCATCAGCATGTACACTAGTGTTGTCACTTATCGGTGCTTTAAGCGCAAACGCAAATTCTTTTGATTTGGGTAATGCATTAAATACAAATCCTAATACTACAAGCGTAGAACAAGTTGTTACAGAAACAGAAGATCAAAATCTTCCGGTTAAAACCGAAACTACTGTAACAGATAAAATAGAAAAAGCAACCGATACTGATAAGGCAGAGGTGACCCCTAACCAGGTCAGCAAAGAAGACACCAATAATATGGCACCCCAGACTACGGATACTAAAGTAGTTGAAGCTACCAACGATACTAAGTCAGAAAAAACGGAACCTGTTAAGGCAGAGGTAGAAAGAACTGATATCACAAGCCAGCCGGAAAGCATGGCAACTGCAAAAACAGTAGCCTATACTGCTCCCAAAGCTAAAGTAAATAACAGTCAAACTCAGAATTCTATTAATACAAATAGCACAAAGAACTACAATACCTCTAATACTAACAACGGTCAGACTATTGTTTATAAGAATGTAAACTTGTCTAACTGCAAGTCCACCAATGATGTTATCAACCAGTTACAGAAAAACGGAATTAATATCAACAGTGGAAATATACAACAGTTCACTGGCTTAAAGGACATCCTAGCTATAATAAATAAAAATCAGGGAACCAACACCGGTAACAGCGGTCAGAATACACCAGCTCCGACAAAGGCTCCGACTCCGACAAAGACTCCAGCTCCGACAAAAGCTCCGACACCAACAAAGGCTCCGACTCCGACTAAGGCTCCGACCCCGACTAAGGCTCCGACCCCGACGAAAGCACCGACCAACAATACCGGTATCAGCAGCTATGCCAACCAGGTACTTCAGTTAGTAAACCAGGAACGTGCAAAAGCAGGATTATCTGCCTTAACAACAAATTCAACACTTACTTCAGCCGCAAATGTGCGTGCAAAAGAAACAGTTCAATCCTTCTCTCATACAAGACCGGATGGAAGTTCCTTCTCCACAGCATTACAGCAGGCAGGTGTTTCTTACCGATCCGCAGGTGAAAATATTGCTTACGGTCAGAGAACTCCTCAAGAAGTAGTAACTGCATGGATGAATTCTCCGGGACACAGAGCAAATATCTTAAATGGCAACTTCGGCAAATTAGGTGTTGGTGTATATCAGGCAAGTAACGGAACCATCTACTGGGCTCAGTTATTTACAAACTAATAACAAATCCAACAGGATATAAACAAACCCTACAACAGGATGAAAACCTCCTGTGAAGGATGATAAAGGGCATTGTGATTATGAAGTGAACCACTAGGCTAGATTATTTATTGTCTAACCTAGTAGGTTCATTTTAACATCGGAATGTCCCTTTTATTCGCGCCAAACATACGTGAACCTTCATCCCGGTAACTTTAATAATATACATAGATAATCTCATGATTTGAATGTGAGTGCATACATAAAGCTTTTTCCATCCGGATGATAATCGGTGTACATCCCCTCAAATTACGTTAACATTAATTCTGTAAATTGATAGAATCTACTCTTCCGTAAGAAGTCAAGGCTATTTAACAGGCACCCCTACATATGCTTTAATTAACTTTAAGGTATTTACGATGCCCTTTTCATGTGCTCTCTCCATTCCGTGTGAAGCATGAATACCCTGGCCGATGAGCGCACCTCGAATATTATTACACCACGATAAGCGGCAGAGACATCGGAACCATAATGAGGGAAAATATCAACTACATAATCAAGCTGATGTTCTTTGGCAAGGGTGATTAATTGATTCGTTAATTCATAATCATAGGGACCGGTGGAATCTTTTGCGCAGATGGATACTGCAAACTCATTCCCGTTTAAATCATCCCCGATCGCTCCCATATCAACTGCGATAAATTCAGTAATATCCTCCGGTATCCAGCTTGCGCCAAAGCCGACCTCTTCATAGTTGCTGACTACTATTTTAATTCTGCGATTCGGTTTTACCTGATCCTCTGACATATCCTTAAGCAACCCCAGTAAAACTGCAACGGAGGCTTTGTCATCCAAATGTCGTGATTTAATATAACCCTTGGGGGTATACTCAAACTTTGCATCAAAGCTGATATAATCACCACTGTTAATCCCAAGTGCAAGCACATCCTCCCTGCTTTTTACCGGTTCATCAATTCGTACCAGCATATTCCGGTCAGTGCGTTCAATCGTTTTGGCATCATCATAGCTATGTACGGAGGAACTTTTAATTAATATCGTTCCGGTAAAAGTACCTCCTTCTCTCGTATGGATTTTGCAGTAACAGCCCTCAATACTGTGCATGGTAAATCCGCCAACTAGGGTAAATTTTAAATAACCATCACTGTCGATGGATCGCACCATAGCACCTAAAGTATCTACATGAGCTGACAGCCCCAGAGTATCGTTTTTTTCGCCTTCCACGGTAATGATTAATCCGCCCTTATTACTAAACTCCGTTGAATACCCAAACCCTTCTGCCTCTTTCTTAACAAAATCCATAACATCCTTGGTAAATCCTGACGGACTTGGTATATTCACAAGGGTTTCTAAAGTTTTTATCATATAATCCAAGGTATCCATTTAATTCTCCTTCTCTTCTTTTACATTATAGGCGTTTACGAAACAATATAGTTTTTGCTATTGCACACACAACACATACTATTCCTACGCTCCAACGCTTCCAACGGGTTTAACTTCCGCTCCGGAGTAGTATATGTTGTGTGCGCAATTAATACAGATTTTGAGTTTCGCAATCGCCTTTTCTTTTACATTACATTACGTGGTATGTTGGTGATTCTTTTCTTTTTTCTCTGCTTTTCCAATATGAACAATATTTTCTTCGTTATTTATAGCGACCCAAACCTTCATGCTTTATTATAGAATGAAAGAATTCAATGTATAAGTTATTCTTAGAAAAGCTTTCTAATAGATCAGTACTTATCCGTTTTCACTTCAACCTTCGGTAATAGGCCTTTAATTGTCTCCAAAAGACTCTCACCTTCTGACAAAGTAGGATCATAATTATGTTCATTCACTATCACCGTTTTAAGACTTGTTATACTCTTTAACGGTGTTAGGTCACAATCTTTTGGAAGATCGATTTCAAGTGTCTCAACACCAAGCGTGGCCAAAGGGGAGATGTCATAGCAGTTCGGAGCTAACAGGTCTAAATTCACTAAACTTGAAAGTGCACCTATCCCTGCTATATCAGTCAGCCCACCGGTATTATTACCTGTTTCATTATCCCACGTACCAAAGCCATGCAAGCGTAGATTGTTCAGGGTCTTTATTTGTTTAATGAACTGGAAGATCTCATCATCGCATGAGATTTCGAGATAACTCAGTTTTGGCAGTTGCGGTAAAACGCTATAATCAGCATCTCCAAGTCCCATTAGATGCAGGCTACTCAACTCCGGCATAGCCAGAAAGATACTCAAATCAGCGGTAGTAAAATTTGAAAGGTTTACATTTGTCATTTTTCTTAATCCGCGCAGCTCATCAATAGAGGATAGTTCACCATTACCGTTTATATGAAGGTCCGTCAGCTCTATTAGCATTGAAATTGGCGAAATATTCTTAATACCATTATAAGCAAGATTTAAGGTTTTTAATGCAATCAGATTGGAAACTACCGATATATCAGTAATGTTATTACTAATAAGAGTAAGGTGTTCAATTCTCTGCAAGCACTCACTGCTCTCTGTATCCCCTAGAGCGGAAATATCAAGATTAGTTTGGTGGCAAACGGTCAGCCTGATTAGACTTGTAAAGTGCTCGATATCATCCAATGTCTTTATAGCACCGTTTTTATCATGGTTTTCCCCATTACTTAATCCAAATGAATCTTCCGAATACATCCTTATTAATGAATTCCAGGAGGGATCCCATTCGGCATCACTCTGCTTGGCAATGATATCACCCCATATTTCAATTTTTTCTATGAGTTTTACATCATCATAGTGAATATCTCCACCGTCCTCCTTTCCAAGATACTGACGGATTAGACGTTCAAATTCTGCATCTTTCCATTGAATAATATAATCCTCGCGGAACTCAATCTTACTTGCTATTATAATCCCAAGCTTTTTCCCGATCATCTCTTCGCCCGTTTCTTTATATACTCTCTGTAATATCTCTAACGCCTTATCGTGCCAGCCTTCGGCTTCATATGCTTCAGATATAGCAATATAACCTTCAATGATAGATTTCTCAACTCCGATCAAAGCACTCTTTAAATTACTATTATCTGTAGCTTCAACCCCCTTGGTGAGTAAATCAGCGGCATCTTTTTGTTTATCTAAATGCAGATAAGCATCCGCACCACCAAGATAAGCGCGAACATTTTTTGGTTCAATCTTTATTACCTCGTTAAAGGCAATGACAGCGCTTTCGTAATCCAACTCGGATAGATACTTTTCCCCTAAGGATAACTGCTTTGATGCGGTCCCTGCTTTATCGCTTCCTGTTATTGTGACTGCTGCTATGATCCCTGTGACTATAAGCAATAAAATGACAGCCGCAATCCACACTTTCTTTGATTTAAGAATTAACTTCATCTTAGCTCCCCCACTTTAATTTAAATATTTTTGACTCCATATTCTAAGTACTGTCTTAATTTCGCTTTACTCATTTTAAGCAATTACGAAACAACTCAATATAAACATAAATATGGGTCCTCTGTCAAGAATTAACACATGGCTAATCAATTAATTTATGTATTTATAAATTATTGAAGACAAACTTCATGGACGATCGTTTTTATTATTTGAATCACAAAACGAAAGGAGGTACCCTATGAAAAAGCTATGGAAATGTTTTAAAACTATTTTTGCTATACTCACATTTCTATTCATGAGTTTATGTTTTTATCACTTCTTTCATAAACCCAACTTTGCAACCTACGATAACCGTGCATAGTATCATTGCACTGGACGACCTATTCGCCAATGGTGTATGCTATTAAGGATTACATTAAGCTAAATTATAAGAACGATTTTATAGCCCGCACCGAATAAATAAACAATTCTGACTACAGAAATTGATAATAATTAAAAATAATTAAAAAGTTGAAGACAAATTGAATTTCATTTCGTTCTAAATAATGAAGGGTGAAGGGAGGCGGATAAAATTAGTAACGAGCAATATTATGAACACTTAATTGATACGTATCAAAATTTAATATACTCGATCTGCTTTAAAATCGTAAGAGATTATTTTGAAGCAGAGGATCTTGCCCAGGAAACCTTCCTTTCCGCCTATAAGCATTTATCCACCTTCGATCGGCAGCACGAAAAAGCATGGCTCTGCCGGATTGCAACAAACAAATGCCTTGATTATATTAAGAGAGCAGACCGACAGAGTATACCCACAGAAGATGACTATTTTATTAGCAAACAGGATAAGGAACCTTCACCCGAGGAAAATGTTCTGGAAAACGAGGTTAAAAAGCAGCTGCTTGACCGATGTAACCTGTTAAAACCACCTTACCGCGAAATTGCACTGGATTATTTCTATCACGAGCTGTCGGCGGTTGAAATAGCTTCAAGCAGCGGGAAAAACTTAAAAACGGTCCAGACGCAGATTTACCGGGCGAAGGCAATGCTTCAGAAAAAATATAGAAAGGGGGCAGATAACAATGACCAAAAACAATCACATTACCCATGCAGAAATCCTTCAGTTTCAAAACAATCTCATGAATCCTCAGGAGAAAACCTTATTCCTGGAACATATCAGCACCTGTAATTATTGTGCCGAACAATTTGCAGAAGGTATGCTTGACGAGTCATTCACCGCCCCCGCCGATATGAAAGCAAATATATTAGCTGCAGTAAGACGACCGGAAATACAGATTGCTAAAAAAATTAACGAAACATCAAAGCAGATGCAGCTACTTTTGTACAGTTTAAAAGTTGGAGCCGCTACCCTAGGAGCTCTCGCCGTACTGATATTTGCTATGAATTTTAATAATAATATGGTAAATTCCGGGCCGGAAACAACAGATATTCCCAAGAAAAGCACGGAAGACAACGAAGATAAATTCTCCTTGACCTTGGCAATCAGGGACAACATGAATCATTTAAGCAGCAATATTTTGGATTTTTCCAACACAATAATCAAAACGGAGGTTAAAGAAGATGATTAGAAAGAAAAGTAGTTTTTTAACATTTATATTCTCATTAATGCCCGGCGCAGGGGAAATGTATATGGGCTTTATGAAACGAGGTTTGAGTTTGATGGCAGCCTTTTTCTTCTTCATATTTATAGGAGCTTGGCTAACGATGGGCCTTTTATTATTACCACTCCCACTCATATGGTTTTATAGCTTTTTCGATACCCATAATCTGAGGTCCACACCGGATGAAGAGTTTTATGCTTTAGAGGATGATTACATCCTGTTTCCAGATATCAACAAAGACCATGTCAGAATGCTGCAAAGCAAATACCGTAATGTGTTTGCAATCATATTAATTGTCATTGGATTTTCAATTCTTTGGAACAATATTTATAAAGTATTTAATGATTATCTGCCTAATATCATAGACAATATTTTATATGATATAGGATATTATTTCCCTCAGTTATTGATTGGATCTGCAATCATCCTTTTTGGATTTTACTTAATCCGGGGGAAAAAGAAGGAGCTGGATGCTGCAGAACAGAACATATTTCTTGAAGATAAAGGAGGTAGCCAGTAATGAAAACACATCGCGTAGGCACACTAACCTTTGGAGGTATGTTGATTGTATTCGGACTACTGTTTCTCCTTCGGATCTTCCTGCCAAACCTATCCTATGATATCATCTTTAAGCTATGGCCGGTTGTATTTATCTTTCTAGGAATTGAAGTTTTAGCTGCGAATTTCAAATTAAAGGAAGACAATAAAATGGTTTATGATAAGACGGCCTTTGCACTAATTATCCTCCTGTCTTTCTTTGCGATGGGCATGGCTGTCACTGAATTTTGCATCGAATATGCCGCTTCTCAAATGACCGTAAATTTTTAATATCCCGTTTTCCTATATACCAACCTATCAGATTGTTTGATAGGTTGGTTTTTTTAGCTGTACGTTAGAAAGGCGAGCGAAGGAGTTATCCTTAACTAATCGTGTATAAACCGTATAATCACACCATAAATGGGCAGTATGTTTGACAAGAAAGGATGTGCTATTATTGAAATTTCCGAACCATATAGGAATCATACCCGACGGAAATCGAAGATGGGCAAAAAACAAGGGTCTAGGTGCTGAAAAAGGTTATGATTCTGGATTAAAGCCCGGACTAGAATTATTACGTCTTGCAAAAACCTATGACATTAAAGAATTAACCTATTATGGATTTACCGTAGATAACTGTAAAAGACCCTCCCTGCAACAATATGCCTTTCAGAAAGCATGCGTTGATGCTGTAAAATTAATTGCAAAAGAAGGTACTTCCCTATTGGTGGTTGGTAACACCGAATCCAAATGCTTCCCCAAGGAATTGTTACCCTATACGAAAAGAACTGATATCAACGGCGGTGGAATTAGGGTAAATTTTCTGGTTAATTACGGATGGGAATGGGATGTTTCTCATATAGTATCGACCGGTGATAACAACAACCCGATTTTATCCCGGTTACATTCCAGTGATATCTCAAGAATTGATTTAATCATTCGCTGGGGCAATATGCGCCGTCTTTCCGGTTTCCTACCCATTCAATCCGTTTACTCGGATTTTTATGTGGTTGAAGAGCTGTGGCCAGATTTTTGCCCGGAGCAGTTTGAAAAAGCCCTGGAATGGTATAGCAGACAGGATGTAACCTTAGGTGGATAGCCTAAGTTACACGCCTCGCGGGCTCTCCGGTTCGCGTAAAAACTTATATTCCTTCCAGATTATAATCATCTATGTCCGCCTTGTTAAGGCTTATTAAAGGAATGTTTATTTATTTTCGCATAAATAAAAAACTCTTTCAAATTTAAGAATTTTTCCTTCCTTCATTAACAATACTATTCAAAAGAAGAAAGTCTTGGTGATCAAGGCTATTTTTGATGATTTTCTTAATTTTATTCTACGGTTAAATATATCCAAATAGGTACCAATTTTACAGATCAAGCTGCATCTTAAACGGAGGTGATTGTATGGGCGTTTCCCATAAAGGCGCTATTTCCCTGGGGCTTCTTTATATACCGGTCGGACTTTATACTACGACAAGGGATAATGATGTTAAATTTAATCAGTTGTGTAAGGATACCAGAGAAAGAGTAAAATATAAAAAAATCTGTCCCAGCTGTAATAAAGAAGTTAAAGCCGATGAAATTATCAAAGGCTATGAGTATGAAAATGATAAGTATGTTATCATGACTGAAGAAGAACTTGAGAAGATAAAAACAAAAAAAGATAAAACCATTCATATCATTCAGTTCGTAAATCTGTCTGAAATTAATCAAATTTACTATGAACGCAATTATTATGCGATTCCGGAAACGGGTGCAGAAAAAGCCTTTGAACTACTTCGCAGTGCAATGCTTAAGGAACAGAAGGTTGCACTTGCGAAGACCGTAATCGGAACCAAGGAAAACTTGATTGTCCTGTATCCAACTGAGGAAGGAATCATTGCGAAAACCCTCTTCTATCACGATGAAATCATGGTGGTTCCAAAACAGCTCCCTCTTGTGGAATTAAGCGAGGCCGAGGTCACAATGGCTAAAACCTTAGTTGATTCCATGACGAAACCCTTCGATGCAGCTGTGTATAAGGATGAATACCAGGAAAGACTTCGGGACGCCATTCTGCAGAAAATCCGCGGGGAGGATATTGTTGCCGTGGATACCTCTGCTCCAAATAATGTGATAGATCTAATGGAGGCATTGAAACGCACCATTGACATGACACAGAATCAGAAGCTGAGTGGTACTGCCTGATGGACTTATTTGAGGAAAAAAATATTAAGCCCATGTTGATTTCCGAAATGACAGAACCATTTAACGATCCGGACTGGATCTATGAACTTAAACTGGATGGTATTCGGTGTATTGCATATCTCGGAGAGGATACTGAACTTCGAAACAAACGAAATGACCGGCTGCTTCCTAAGGTACCGGAACTAACCGATATTTATAAGCACGTTAAGGATCGCTGCATCTTAGACGGCGAATTGGTCATCTTAAAAAATGGCGTCCCCGATTTTTTTGAACTGCAAAAACGTGCATTAACCACGAACCGATTTAAAATCCAATTATCCTCGGAGCAGTTTCCTGCTTGCTTTGTTGCCTATGATATCCTGTACCGAAAGGATACGCAATTAACCAACTTGCCCTTATTGGACCGAAAAGCGATCCTTTCGGACATAGTAATTGAGTATCCGCAACTTGCAGTCAGCAGATACCTTCCGGAGAAGGGCATCGAATTATTTGCCGTTGCGAAGCAACAATCCTTGGAGGGTGTAGTAGCGAAAAGGAACAATAGTAAATATTATTTTGATAAGCGGACAAAGGACTGGATTAAATTTAAATTTCTGGCGGATCAGGATTTTGTTGTATGCGGATATATCGTAAAAGAGAAGGGAATCACCAGTGTCGTACTCGGCCAATACAAAGGATCGGAACTGATCTATCAGGGTCATGTCACATTCGGGGTAAAGTACGGAGATTTAAAGAATCAGGAAACAATAGACCATTCTCCGTTTAAAGTCACCCCACCCGGCAACGAAAACGCGGTATGGTTAGATCCGGAGCTTGTCTGTATTGTACAATATATGCCAAATGATAAGGGTACCTTACGACAACCGGTATTCCGGGGTTTTCGGAATGATAAGGAACCCTTGGACTGTCAGGTTGCAATTACTTGAATTCATACTATGTAGGTATAATGATTATGATAAATAATAAAGGTTCGGATACCAAATCCTACCTAAATCATTTATAAATATATTAATATTCCTATCCATTACAATAGATAGGCTTATGGACCCGAGTATTAATTTCAAATAGACAAAATTGGGGCAACGAGAAAGGTGCCCTAATTTTATTTAGAACACCTTTTCCCAATCCCCCAATAATAAGAAAATTAGCATATTCATCTTTTATTACTTTATATCTGTTCGATCTATCTATTGAATCATACTCCGGTCACTACACTTTTCATTATCTCATGAACTTTGTTCATGATCATAAACTCCGTTTAATACGTTTTCATTATACCATGAACTTCATTCATGATCTTAAACTCAGTTTAATACGTTTTCATTATCTCATGCACTTTGCTCAAAATCTTAAGCTCCGCTCGTATGCTCACTACACTTTTCATTATCTCATGAACTTCGTTCGCGATCTTAAGCTTCGCTCGTATGCTGCAAGCATGCTGCACTTTCTTACTTCGCTTTATTATAGCACGAAAGTTTGTTAATAATCAATCGAATTATCTAAATATTATCTAAAGTATGCTATACCGGACTCAAAGATAAGCTGATCCTGATTACCGGTTATATTAATTGCAACCCGGTCACCTCTTCGTTCGGAATGAGTCATCTTTCCAAGTACTCTTCCGTCCGGACTTGTGATACCTTCAATTGCACAATAAGATCCATTCGGATTAAAATCACCCTCCATCGTAGGTTTTCCACCTAAATCAACATATTGAGTCGCAATCTGGCCGTTTTCCATCAGCTTCCTAATCCATTCTTCACTGGCTACAAAACGTCCTTCCCCGTGGGAAGTTGGGATGGTATACATTCCGCCAAGCTCGGCCTTTTTTAACCAAGGCGACTTATTGGATACAATTTTCGTATAAACTGATTTAGAGACATGGCGACCAATGCTGTTGGTAATCAGGGTCGGCGAATCCGCTTTCTGAGGAGTAATCTCACCATAAGGAACAAGCCCAAGCTTAATCAATGCTTGAAAACCATTGCAAATACCGAGCGCAAGTCCGTCTCTTTCCTTCAGCAGCTGATTTACAGCCTCCTTAATCTTCTCGTTACGGAATGCTGTAGCAATGAACTTACCCGAACCGTCCGGTTCATCACCGGCGGAAAAACCACCGGGGAACATAAGAATCTGAGCTTCCTTAATCGCCTCTGTGAAAGCCTCTACAGATTCCCGAATGTTTTCTGCAGTCAGATTCTTAAATACGATTGTCTTAACCTCTGCACCGGCATTTTCAAATGCTTTTAAAGAATCATATTCACAGTTGGTACCAGGGAATACAGGAATAAATACTTTTGGCTTGGCAACACGATTTTTAGCTATATAAATATTTTTATCTTCAAACAACTTTATATCAAGCGATACATTCTTCTCATTGGTGCGAGTAGGGTAAACCTTTTCCAGCTTACTCATCCAGGAAGCGATTGCTTCCTCCATTTCAATTACGGTATTTTTATATTGGAATACTTGTTCTTCGGTAATATCACCAATAACTTTTCCATATTCCGTTATGGAAGCCGCATCCTCCTGTGTCATTTCAACAAGGATTGCACCATATCCGGGCAGGATTAATTCTTCCTCCGATATAGTTTCATTCAATTGTACACCCAGTTTATTGCCAAAGGCCATCTTGCTGACCGCTTCAATTATTCCGCCAAAACCAACCGCAAATGCAGCTGCAATTTTTCCTTCTTGATTCAATTGATTTATCATCGAATAAAGTGTACTGATCTGCTGATAATCCGGTAGATCAAAAGCATCCTTATTTATATCGAATTTCACCAGCACATGGCCTGGTGTTTTCAGTTCAGTAGAAACCACATCTCCGGTTTTTGCTATATCAACGGCAAAAGAAACCAGGGTAGGCGGAACATCAATATCATTGAACGTACCGGACATACTGTCCTTGCCGCCAATGGAAGGAAGACTAAGCTTCACTTGTGCATCATAAGCTCCAAGCAGCGCTACCAACGGTTCACCCCAGCGCTTCGGATCATTGCCGAGTCTACGGAAAAACTCCTGGAAGGTAAAACGGATCTTTGTATAATCACCACCGGCCGCCACAATCTTCGCTACTGACGAAATCACAGCATATACAGAACCATGGTAGGGTGACCAGCTGGAAAGGTACGGATCAAATCCATAACTCATCATGGATACGGTATCACATTTGCCCGAAAGCACAGGAAGCTTCGCCGTCATCGTTTGGATTGGTGAAAGCTGATATTTACCTCCATATGGCATAGTTACGGTGGAAGCTCCGATGGAGCTGTCGAACATCTCAACTAAGCCCTTCTTGGAGCATACATTTAAATCGGATAAAACTGATAACCACTTGGTCTTTACATCTGTCTTTGATAGCTTTTCTGCAAAAGCACCCTTTGCGAAATAGTTATCCTCCTTGGAAGGCATGGTAACCACGGCCGCAGCTTCCTGATGAGCACCGTTGGTATCGAGGAATGCTCTTGAAATATTAACAATTTCTTTGCCTCTCCAAGTCATTACAAGTCTTGGGGACTCGGTAACTTGAGCAACGACAACTGCCTCTAAATTCTCCTCCTCCGCAAAAGCAAGCATACGGTTAACATCCTTGGAATCCACAACAATTGCCATTCTTTCCTGGGATTCGGAAATTGCCAGCTCTGTTCCATTAAGACCTGCGTACTTTTTCGGAACCTGATCCAAATCTATTCTAAGGCCTGCCGCGAGCTCTCCGATTGCTACGGACACTCCACCGGCTCCAAAGTCATTACATTTTTTGATTAATCTGCTTACTTCTTCTCTGCGGAATAATCTTTGAAGTTTACGCTCCGTCGGAGCATTACCCTTCTGAACCTCTGCACCGCAGGTCTCAATGGATTCTGTTGTATGGATTTTGGAGGAGCCTGTTGCACCGCCACAGCCATCACGGCCGGTTCTTCCACCCATTAAAATTATGATATCTCCGGGATCGGAATTCTCACGGATAACATTTTTTCTTGGAGCAGCACCCATAACTGCACCGATTTCCATTCGTTTCGCCACATAATTCGGGTGATATACCTCATCCACAAGGCCGGTAGCCAGACCAATCTGATTACCGTAGGAGCTGTAGCCCGCAGCTGCTCCGGTACAGATTTTCCTCTGCGCCAATTTACCCTTTAAGGTATCCGAAATTGCTACTGTCGGATCACCGGCACCGGTCACACGCATTGCTTGATACACGTACCCCCTGCCCGAAAGCGGGTCACGGATGGCACCACCCAGACAGGTGGCAGCACCGCCAAAAGGTTCTATTTCTGTCGGATGATTATGGGTTTCATTTTTAAAGAATACAAGCCACTCCTCGGTTTTTTCGTCTATTTCTACCGGTACAACGATGGAGCAGGCATTGATTTCATCGGATACTTCCATGTCCTCTAATTTTCCGTCGGCTCTGAGTTTCTTCATGGCAAGCAGAGCAATGTCCATCAGGGAAATGTATTTGTCATCTCTTCCCTTATACAGCTTATCCCGTTCCGTAACATAGCTTTGATAAGCTGCTTTGATTGGTTCTGAGTAATAACCTTCTTCAAAGTTTATATCATTTAATTCCGTTAAGAATGTAGTATGTCGGCAATGATCGGACCAATAGGTATCAAGTACTCTGATTTCTGTCATGGAAGGATTGCGTCTCTCTTCCTTCTTATAATAATTCTGGATATGGCAAAAATCCCGGAAGGTCATAGCTAGATTAAGGGAGGAATAGGTTTGATATAATTCCTCTTCCTTCTCCTCACAAAAGCCCTCAAGGATTGTAACTTCTTCCGGTTCATCAAAGACAGTCACCAGTGTTTTCGGTTTCACTTCATCCGTTTCTTTGGAATCCACCGGATTGATGCAGTAAGCCTTAATTCGTGCAAAATCTTCCTCAGAGATATTACCTGATAAAATATAGGTGGTAGCTGTATGAATCTCCGGTTCCTCCGTCTCATTCAACAGCTTAACACACTGCTTAGCAGAATCTGCTCTCTGATCAAACTGTCCCGGAAGGAATTCTACAGAAAACACTTTATCACTGTTCCTATTATCAAAGGTTTCCTCGTACAGAATATCCACCGGAGGCTCGGAAAATACGGTACCGAGTGCTTTTGTATAAGTATACTCACTTACATTTTCTATGTCATATCGAATTAAGACCCGTACTGCTTCCAATTCCTTCATGCCTAAGTAGCTTCTAAGCTCCGTCAATAATTCCTTGGCTCTGACCGCGTATGGTGCTTTCTTTTCAACATAAATTCTTTTTACAATACTCATTTCAATACTCCTTATCCTTCTGATGAAATTTACACTGTGTGGAAATTCTAGATTAAATGCTGCTTTGATAGATTATTATTACTATGGAAAAACCTATTTAACATATATAAAAATATAGAGTTATTAATCGAATTTAAATACTTCTGATCCAGTATGTACTTGCATTATAGCATAGCATATCTTATAATCATAATTAATATATGTAAATCTTTTTATTAGACTAACTAATAAGTTATGCCTAAAAGGAGCAATCATGGATATTAATTACGAATTATATAAAGTCTTTTATCAAGTAGCAAAAAGTTTAAGCTTTTCAGAGGCTGCCGATATGTTATTCATTTCGCAGTCGGCGGTCAGTCAATCCATAAAGACCTTGGAAAAGCGCTTAAACCAGCCCTTATTTATCCGCAGTACCAAACGGGTGGCTTTAACGAAAGAGGGCGAATTATTATTAAAGCATATCGAGCCTGCTATTAACTTAATCAGCCGGGGGGAAAACCAGCTTTGTGCCGATCCGAAAAGCGGTGTACAGTTAAGAATCGGTGCCAGCGATACGATTTGCCGTTATTATCTGGTGCCCTACTTAAATAATTTCCATAAACAGTATCCAAATATTCATATCAAAGTAACAAACGGTACTTCCCTCCAGTGTGCAAAGCTTTTAGAGCGAAATGAGGTGGATGTCATCATAACCAACTCACCGAACTCCGCCCTTAATAATATGATGCAGATTATTCCGGTCAAGGAGTTCCGTGATATCTTTATTGCCAACAAGGATGCCTTCCCTTTGAATGACCATGCGATTACCCTGCAGGAGCTGCAGAGACATCCGATTCTGATGCTTGAGAAACGTTCTACCACCAGTATGTTCCTTCACAATTTATTTCTGGAACACTCCCTTGACTTAGTTCCTGCCATCGAGCTAAGCAGCAATGACCTGCTGATTGATTTGGCCAGAATTGGACTTGGTATTGCCTTTATACCGGACTTTAGTATTAAAGAATTGGGTAATCTGGCTGTAATCAATACCACGCAGGAAATTCCGACCCGTATGTTGGTAGCCGCTTATAATAATGATATCCCGCTTTCCGATGGTGCAAGATATTTTATTGATAGCCTAAAAATATAGGCTACGAATGATGCAGTTAGGGATGTTAATTGTCTGACAACGCAAGAGTAACTTCACGGGCAAATAATTGAGAATAGATGACTGTCCAGTGGTCATCCGAAAATATTAACTTGAATTTAATATTGTCAGAATAGATGAGAAAAACTAAGCTGCCTTTCGTTGAATAACCAACAAAGGCAGCTTAATTTTATTTATACTATTACAATAAATTATTGACGTACGTCTCTATTATTTACTTAAGTCCTTAATTCTTTGCTGTATGATCCTATTATAATTAATAACCTTTCTTTCATATTCTTCGTTCATGTATCTTGAGGTAATCATGAAATCTGCGGAGGCTTTGTTATTGGCTACTGGAATATCATAAACCGCAGCAATACGAAGTAACGCTTTTACATCCGGGTCATGAGGCTGTGACTCCAACGGATCCCAGAAGAACACCACAAAATCGATATTTCCCTCTACAATTCTGGAACCAATCTGCTGGTCCCCACCGAGCGGTCCGCTGTTATATGCCTTAACAGGAAGCTCCGTGCGGTCTGCAATCATTCGTGCGGTGGTACCGGTTCCGCATAGAAAATGGTTCTTTAATATATTTTTATTAGCCTCCACCCATTCCACTATTTCCTGTTTTTTACTATCATGGGCAATTAATGCGATATGCTTTTGTTTTTCAATCGTGAAGCTGATATATTCGTCTTTAATCATTATACTCGCTCTCCTCTGTAATAGTCTGGTTTATGCAATACACTTTTATGATAAAATGGTAAAATATTATATAACATATCATATCGGATTTACATCATCATTTCAAGTAACTTTTCGTTAATTCTATGTTTATCTCCCTAACCTTCTTCCGAAGCTCCAGTACTTTTCCGGGGTTTACTGATAATTCGTCGATTCCCATCTCCAAAAATGTTTCTGTCAATGACAAATCCGCCGCCAGTTCACCGCAGATTCCTACCCAGATACCATTCGTATGTGCATTTTCTGCTACCATTTTTATCATACGCAGAATCGCCGGATGATGAGCATCATACCTTTGCATAAGTTTCTGATTCTGCCGGTCTATAGCAAGCGTATACTGGGTCAGGTCGTTGGTTCCGATACTAAAAAAATCAACCTCCTTCGCTAGTAGGTCACTGATGAAAACTGCTGCCGGAGTCTCAATCATAATTCCCAGATCTGCTTCCCTATACTTCATCCCTTCGTTGGTTAATTCCTCTTTGACCTGTTTGATAATTTCCTTAATACGAAGTATTTCCTCCATTGAGATGATCATCGGAAACATGATAGCGATTCTGCCGTAAGCTGCCGCACGGTAAATAGCCCGTAGCTGTGTTTTGAATAATTCGATACGATCCAGGCAAATCCGGATTGCCCGGTACCCAAGTGCCGGATTATCTTCTTTTGGAAGATTAAAATAATCTGCCTGTTTATCCTCTCCGATATCGAGTGTCCGGATGACCACCTTCTTTCCCGACATACCCTCTGCAACAGCCTTATAGGCCTCGAACTGCTCCTGTTCCGTTGGATAGCGGTCTTTAAGATATAGGAATTCACTGCGGAACAGTCCGATTCCTTCCGCATCATGAGCGATCACCTGCATCATATCCTCCGGACTTCCCATATTAGCGTAGATGGATATTTTCCTACCATCTAAAGTAATGCTTTCCATTCCCCGAAACTGTCGAAGCAGTTCCATTCTTTCCTTATCCTTTTGCCTTAAATCCATCAAATATGCAAAGGTACTCTCATCCGGTTCAAGATATATTTTTCCGTCAAACCCATCGAGGAAAACTTCCTTTCCCTCATATTCGGGAAGTAAATCTATCGCCGCACCTACAATTGCCGGTAATCCTAGCGTACGTGCAATAATCGCGGTGTGGGAACACACAGATCCCTTTTGTGTTATAAATCCTAAGATCATATCCCGTTCCAGTGATATGGTTTCGCTCGGCACCAAATCCTCTGCAAGTAGGATACAAGGTTGTGAAACCTTCATAAGGGATTGTTCCTCCCCCTGCAGAAATAACAATAATTTTTTTGTGATATCAAGGATATCCAAAACCCGATCCTTCATATATTCATTATCCATGACCGTAAAAATACCACATAGCTTTTGAGACGTCTGATCCACGGCCGCTTCCGAACTTAACCCCTCGAACCTTATCAATTCCTTCACTGCCTCTGAAAACTGGGCATCTTGAAGCATCATCCTGTGTACCTCAAAAATTTTTGCGCCTGCTTCCCCAACTTCTTGTATAGCTTTATCATAGAGCTGCTTTAAATGATGATCCGTCCTTGCTTTGGCTTCCTCAAACCTAAGTATTTCCATATCCGGTTCAATCTTTCGCGGATTATTTACCAATTCTGTTTTTCTCCGCAGAAGGCAGAGCTTACCATAAGAAAATCCTCCGCTCCCTCCGATACCCGTAAAGATTTCCATAGTTGGTCTCCTTTCCCTATTAAAGCAACAGACACACTCCTTCTAAGTTGCCTGAATTCTTCTTATGAAAAAGGTGTTACAAACTGCTCTTTTCAGCAGCAGTTCGTTACACCTAATTGACAGTCTAATCATTGAAATTTCAATCTCTGATCTCGAAATATCCTGTGGATAAATCTGCTTTATCCATTTAAGTATTCTTATCATTTACTTGATTATTATACCATTTTATAGAGCATATGTAAATTACAGTGATTTGTTAGTTTGTGTCAAGTACTTATTGGCAAAGCCCCATTCAGTTTTTCTTCTAGGATTTTTAGTTGAACTCCCGTACGGATAAGTGTGCCCATTTTCATAGGAA
>JARBTJ010000059.1 GCA_029240245.1 Herbinix sp. | reverse complement strand
ACCAGAATGGTTTGCAAGAGTAATTTCTGGCAGTAACTTTGCAATACTAAGTTCCAGTCTTGGGCAGAATGGACTGGAATTTAACTTTTCAATTCAGCACCTGTATAGTAACAACTTCACCAACAACTTCAACACAACTTAATAGCAATAGTAACATACTTTTAATATTTACTATATTTAGCTCGCTATATTTAACTTACTATATAACTTACTATATTTACTTACTAATTATATAGCTATACTTTCTACAGTTATTGTTTTACTAATAACTGTTTTACCAGCTTCACCGCTGCCTGTGCATCCTCGGAGTATCCGTCCGCACCGATTTCATTTGCATAGCTCTCTGTGATGACTGCTCCGCCAATGATAACCTTTGTTTTCATTCCCCGCTCCTTCACCATCTCCACCACACGTTTCATCTCAACCATTGTGGTAGTCATAAGAGCGGACAATGCAATAATATCTGCTGCTTCATCGACTGCCGTTTGGATGATTTTATCCGAGGGTACATCTTTACCCAGATCAATCACCCGGAAACCATAATTTTTCAACATCAAGGATACCAGATTCTTACCGATATCATGGACATCACCTGAAACTGTAGCTATTACCACGGTTCCCTTACTTTTCTCCTGATCACCTGTCTTTAGCATCGGCTCAAGATAGTCGATCGCTGTTTTCATCGCCTCTGCTCCGGAAATCAGCTGGGGAAGAAAATAGATCTGACGGTCATACAAACTGCCCACTTCATTGATGGCTGGAATCAAAGTCTGATCGATGATTGCTCCGGGTTCAGAACCGCTTTCCAGTTCTTTCTGAACCAAAGATAGAATATTCTTCTTATTTCCTTTCACAACTGCATCGAAAATTACCTTTGAATATCCGCTTTCAGCTGAATTATCATGATTGGCACCTATTTGCGAAACACTTGGATCGTTATTTGCTACTGCTCCGGTTTGCGCAATACCTAGATCGTTATTTGATACCGCTCTGGTTTGCGAAATACCTAGATCGCTATTTGCTACTGCTCCGGTTGTTCCGTTTGAGAAGGCCTCATTAACCGTCCTGTTATTTGCTAAATTTCCGGTTATCACCATCGGACGTTTGGTCGCACGTTCAATATAACGTTCGGCTGCCTCCTCTTTGCCAAGTAATAAATCTGCCGCAAGAGAGGTATTCATGAGTAAATCCTGGGAAGGATTAGCAATTGCCATCGTTAATCCTGCCTGTATAGCAAAAGCAAGGAAGGTACTGTTGATAAACTGTCGCTCCGGTAGGCCAAACGAAATGTTGGACAAACCGACGATAGTCGCCAGTCCAAGTTCGTCTTTGCAATAACGAATGGTTTCTATGGCTTCGATTGCTGCCGTTTTATTTGCACCGACCGTATTCACCAGTCCGTCCACAATGATATCTTCCTTTGTTAAGCCATGTTCGTAAGCCCGTTTTAGAATCGTGTGAATAATCTGTTTTTTCTCATCCATATCCTTTGGCAGACCATGCTCGGAAAGGGGAAGAAGGATAAACATAGCACCATACTTTTTCGCAATTGGTATCAGTCTCTCGAGCTTCTCCTTCTCTAAGGAAATGGAATTAATCAACGCCCGTCCAGGATAGAGCCTTAACGCATGTTCAATGACACTGATATGACTAGAATCAATACACAGGGGAAGATCCACCACCTGGATTACCTCCTGCATTACCTGAAGCATCATTTCTTTTTCGTCAATACCATTCATACCAATATTGATATCAAGGATATCCGCTCCCAGCTCTGCCTGCTCTTCTGCCATTGCTGTTACGATATCAAAGCTTCCGGTTCTAAGCTCCTCCTGCATTGCTTTTTTCCCGGTGGGATTAATCCTCTCTCCCACGATCATAAAGCTGCCGTCCATGGGTATTTCAACCGTTCTTCTCTCTGTAGTCAGAGCCCGGATATGCTTTTCCTTTCTTTGCAGAGGTTTTTTTCCGCCAGCTCTATCCACCATACAGCTTAAATGCTCCGGTGTTGTTCCACAACAGCCACCGATGATATCCGCACCTAAGTCCACCAATTTTTCTAAATCAACTGCAAATTCGCCCGCTTCCATCGGAAATACGGTTTGTCCGTCAACCAGCTTCGGAATTCCTGCATTTGGCTTTACCATGATCGGAACAAACGCATATTCCTTCATTTCACGAATGATATACTGCATTTTATCCGGTCCGGTAGAGCAGTTCACGCCGATCGCATCCGCTCCCATACTCTGTAGAACAATAACCGCCGTTTTCGGATCTGTTCCGAAGATGGTACGATTACTTTCATTGTAGGTAAGGGATACAATAACCGGCAGCTCACAGCTTTCCTTAACGGCAAGCAGAGCTGCCCTGCATTCCTGCAGGCTCATCATTGTTTCTATAACTACCAGATCGACACCCTCCGCAAGGATGTATTGTAATTGTTCCTTATAAACCTCCACAAGTTCTTCAAAGGTGAGTGCTCCGAGCGGATATACCTGTTTACCGGTCATGGTTAGGTCCGCCGCTACAAAAGCATTTCTGTTGCTTCCGGTCTTTTTCCGGTAGTCCTCAATAGCCTTCTTTGAAAGTTTCACAAGACCCCTGTTTATTTCCTCTATTCTATCCTCAAGCTTATATTCTTCTAACTTGATACGATTCGCTGTAAAGGTAGGTGCAAACAGAATATCCGAACCGGCCTCCAGAAATTCTCTCTGCAGTTCGATCACTTTTTCCGGATTTTCAAGTATCCAAAGCTCCGGGCACACACCGATGGGCATCCCCTTCTTTTGAAGGTTACTACCGGTGGCTCCGTCCACTATTACTATTTTGGACTCTGCTAAGGCTCTAAATTCCTGGCTCGTCATTGTTTTACTCCTCCTTTGATAATCTTATCCATTAAGCTTACGCGGTTAAAGGGCAACATAAAGTAATAACCGTCTGCAATCCCATCCAATAACTCCATCATCTCTATCGCTATCGCTGCACCTACATTTTCCGCTTCTTCCCTTGACATCTCCGGATAATACCGGTTAAGAATCTCCTCCGGTAAATGAATTCCACTGATTTCATTCTTGATAAAGGTGGCATTTCGGTAGCTGACTAAGGGCATAATCCCGCATAGAATCTTGGTATCAAGTCGTTCCTTAATACCGCGGATCCGCTCAGCATCCTCTCTGCAGTAAATCGGCTGCGTCAGAAAGTATGTGGCTCCGGCTTCGATTTTGCGTTTCATTCGGTCTATGACTTTATCCAGCATTCCCCTGCCGTAATTGAGAGCACCCCCAAAATAAAACGGCTCCGCTGTTAAATGCTCCATATTCATTTCTCGGACATATTCCATTAACTGAACAGAATTATAATCAAAAACCCCCGTGGTTGAGACTCTGCTATCACCAGGCACCGGGTCACCGGTCACAATGAGCAAATTCCTAATGTCATGGATATATGCTCCCAATAAGGAGGCCCGCATTGAAATCATATTCCGGTCCCTGCAGCAGATATGAGGCATAACCTTCATCCCGGTTTCAGCAGCTATCTTCGCACTCATCAGTATGGAATCCACCCGACTTCTTCCCATGGGAGAGTCAGCGAAGGTGATGATATCAACGCCCAGTGATTTTAGGATATGTGCACATTCCATAATCTGATCTGTATTGGCATCATAGGGCGGGTCCAGTTCAACCGCAATCACCTTTTTACCGCTCTGTAAGCGTTCAAAAAAAGCATTTCCTTTCATCTCAGATTTCTCTAAAACAGCTGTTGTTCCTGTGATATTACGAGCCGATGCTGTCGCTTTCGTATTGATACGTTCCACCATATTACTGATGTATTCAGGTGTCGTACCGCAACAACCTCCGATAATATCTACTCCGAGTTCAGCAATCCGCTCACTGTTTTTCGTAAAATACCCCACATTATCCATGAAAATCATACGGTTTTGCATCTGTTCCGGATATCCTGCATTCGCCGCAACATAGCTGATTTTATTCACCGGAAATGCTACCCTTTGCATTAGCTGCACCATATGACCGGAACCTACGCCGCAGTTAAAGCCGCAGGCATCTATCTCATCAATCTGACCCGCCTTTTCCATTAACCGTTTTGCACTGATACCGGCAACGGTATAACCATTTTTATTGATGGAAAAACTAACCAGGATGAACATATTTTTATTCTTACTTTTAATATAGGAAAACAGCTTTTCTATATGAGTTAGCTTAGAGAAGGTCTCAAAATGGATACCGTCAAGACCCTCTTCTATAAAGATATCACATAATAACCGGTATTCCTCCAGTAGGTCCTCTTCGTCCGTATCGGCATCCTGCAGAATCGGTCCGATATCACCGAAAATCCAGACTTGTTCGCCCTCCCTGTTAACCACTTCTGATTTAACGGCTGCATTCCTGGCGTTATCGCAGGCCGCCTTAATCAACCGGCGTTGTTCATCTATATTGATATGAAGTACAGCTCTATTGGCAGCAAACGTATTGGTACGTAATAATCTAGCACCGGAAGAAAGGTAATCCATATGAATCTGTTCGATCATCTCAGGTGCGGACAGATTAGCATACTCCGAAACAGCTCCCGGTTGATTCATCAGCTTGGAATAATAAGTTCCCATGGAACCATCCGGTATCAATCTATGTGTTTTAAGATATTCCTTAATAAGCATTCGATAACCTCACAATCTTACTGTCTGATTATTTATAAGTATTCATATATAATTATACGGAATTAATATTTTCCCCATTATATATCATTCTCCAGTTCACGACAAGCATTAAATCAGTATTAATCATAATCAGTTATCCTCGCTGATTCTAATCTTTTTTATTAATTCCTTCTATGATATAATGGGATATATTTTATAAGGGGTAGCCTTCATGATAAAATCAAAACAAAGAGAAAAACCATCCGATCATAAGATTAACAGAAAAATTATAGGTAGAATAATCACAGTAGCAATTCCACTTTTTGGAGTTTTACTGATTCTTTTAAAGAACTATGCTTTTATTATTTTACGTAATTTACCGGCTTGCCCGATTTACGAATATCATCATCTTTATTGCCCGGGCTGTGGCAATACCAGAAGCGTCGCCGCGTTATTAAATGGGGATATTCTTAAGGCACTACGCTTTAATATCGTACCGTTTTTACTTGGGGTTTTTGTACTTATCGCTTATATCGAGCTTGTCACTTACAGCTTCGGGAAGCATCTTCGATTAGTACCGCGGAGTAATAAGTTTTATATTACAACATCAATCATTCTGGTACTATATTATATTTTCAGGAACTTTATCCCTTATCTGACACCGTGAAGATTTATTAATTATGAGATAAAGTGTATTTATGTAGCATGATCGAAGTATCCCTTAACAATAGTAGACCAAAGGTACTTTATTAATAATGAATGTACAATTACTAGAACGTAACTCACAAAGTGCCATAAAGTCGCAAAAAAAGTTGCTATAGCATAGTATATCACCATGATACAACAACCTTAATTTTTTGTTCATTATATATGATACATATTAGTTCCAATCATCGTAATCGAGATCATTCAAGATATCATTCCAGGAATTCGGATTGCTGTAGTCTTTAACAGTGTCCATTAAAAATATTGTAAATATGGCAAAGTATAGTCCTACTAAAAGTCCTAAGCCTGACAGAATGAGACCGGCGATTGCCATACCCTTACCGCCCTTTTTATTCTTAAGATTAATGATACCTAAGATAAGTCCTACGATTGCTGCCGGGATAGCCAAAAACCACAGACAACTTAATACGACACTGACAATACCGAGTACCATACTGGTAACGGCCATTCCTACACTCGGTTTCTGTGTGGGATCCTGGTTATTCGGATACTGCTGATATTGATAATCCGGCTGTTGGTAAGGCTGTTGCTGCTGATATGGTTGTTGTTGATACGGTTGTTGTTGATATTGTTGTTGCTGATACGGCTGCTGTTGATATTGCTGCTGTTGATTCTGCGGTGGCTGATTTTGCGGCTGATTCGTATTCTGCTGAGACTGATTATTGTCTTGATTGTTATAATCTCCCATATGGTACCCCCTATTATTTAATAGTAAAATGCTTGTTTAAATTAATCCTACCATAGTTTACCTTTTTCATCAATATCATTTTAATGCTTTTTGAGTTATTAATTTATCTTTACATATGATTACAGAGTCAAAAGGTGCTATGCACATTTCCGGCTATACAATATTGATACGCAAATAAGCTCCCATCGCATTTATTGTAACCAGCGAGCACAGCAGATTCCTTTAGCGCATTAATCAAATATTAATTATAACTATAATATTAATGAATTCTTTATATAATATTAATAATTTTTATGAATTCTTTACAAAGTTGCACCTGATTCAATACATTAATTGACTATAATGGAATAATTTGATATAATTTTCATAAATAAATATCATGTCCTTGTAAGGACATAATTTATCTACTACTTTCTATAATAGGGAGGATTTTTCAATGGAGAATCAAAACAACGGAAAAGCAGTCGCATCATTAGTTTTAGGTATCATCAGCCTTGTTTTTATCTTTTTTGGTTACTTTGCTTTTGTCGGATTAATTATGGCAATTGTCGGATTGGTTTTAGGTATCCAGGCTAAAAAAGAGAATCCTGCAGATGGTAAAGCAAAAGCAGGTATTGTACTTAGTATCATCGGTCTTGCTCTTTGTGCTATCTCATTAATTGCTTGTGTTGCATGTGTCGGCTTCTTGGCTAGTTTATCCTGGTATTAATTTTTACGTTGTATTATCAATACAGAATGCATTTATTTGATTTACTCATTGATAGGAATGAAGAGCTTCTGCATTATCTCTGCAAAAGCTCTTTTTATAATAAGCGCGGAGGTATGTAATGCTGCCAACGATACAGATTTGGAACCGCACCATCGCCATGTATGGTCTTTTCATCATGATTGGTGTGATGTTAGGAGTTTTTATTGCTGCAGTGCGCAGTAAAAAATATAATATTTCCCGGGAGGATGTGTTGTTTGCCTCCTGTTATGCAGGAATTGGATTAATCATAGGAGCAAAACTATTATACATCATCACGATTCTGCCGGAATTATATGATTACCGCCAGCAGATTTTTTCTGATCCCTCCTTATTACTTCCGATAATCACCGGAGGGTTTGTTTTTTACGGCGGTTTGATTGGTGCTGTTATCGGTTATTACCTATACTGTAGGCAATATAAGATTTCATTTATTGATCTTCTGGATTTAATGACGCCATCGGTACCCTTATTACACGGCTTTGGCCGTCTGGGCTGTTTCTTTGCAGGCTGTTGTTACGGTATTCCATATAAAGGACCCTTACATATCGTATTTCATAAATCAACTGCCGCACCCAATGATGTACCCCTGCTACCGATACAGCTAATCGAAAGTTGTTTTAATTTTATCATATGTATCCTTCTATTTCTACTGATGAAAAGATTTCACAGACACGGACAAGCCCTCGGCTTTTATTTAATTTACTATTCCCTGATGAGATTTATTCTGGAATACTTCCGTGGAGATATCGTAAGAGGCTTTCTCCTTGGCATCTCCACATCCCAGTGGATCAGCCTTCTACTGCTACCAATTGGATTTATGTTATATAATGGCATTAAACTTCCCGGAATTTCTTCCGGGAAGCAAAAGGATGGGTAAAAGTGCAGCTACTTATCTTATTACTATTCGCTTCGGTTCTTTTCCCTGAATATTCTCCTTCGGAAGGGTGATTTCCAAAACACCGTTATTATAGGTAGCCGAGATTTCGTCCTTCCTAATACCAGGGATATGAAAACTTCTGCTGTAGGAATTATATTGTCTCTCCTGTCTTACATACGAATCTTTGCTTGCCTTCTTTTCTTCACTGTGACTTGCTGTTATTGTCAAAGTGTCCTCGTCTAAATCAATATTAATTTCTTCCTTTTGATAACCGGGAAGGTCAGCCTTCAACAGATAATTTTTTCCCTGATCAATAACATCCGTATTAAATTTATCAAGATAATTGAAGGCATTACCGAAGAAATCACGAAATACACTGTCGAAGAACAAAGGTCCTGTAGGTTCAAATATTGCTGGTCTTAACATAATAACCACTCCTTCTTTTCAATGATTAACTGGTTTATTGTTCGCTTTGTAATATATGTTATACTACTTGTATAACAGAAAATCAATAAATTATTAGTAAATTATTTATAAAAAATCTATAAATTTATATTAGCGTCAATGTATGTAATAATGAGATATAAGGAACTATATAAATGTGGATATAAAAATGCATAAATTTTTAATATGGTTATATTACACTTATCGTAATACATTATATTCACAGCAATCTCATTACTGTCCTTTTCTTTGAATTATATTTCATATCTGATTCTTCGCCTATACAAATCCAGGAAATGAACTATATATGAAGCCATTTACGCAATCAAATTCAAAAAATCTATTCTAAAATGGAAGTATGAAAGCACAAAGCAACGGTTACACTAAACACGAGGTGATATAAATGACATATGTTGCACCAGAAATCAAGGAAAAATTCGAATCTCTTTCCATCGATTTAAAGAATGTTATTCTAGAACGTAATGTCGAACTAAATAACATTCATGATTTAATTAATGTGTTGGATAAAATTGTGAAAGAAGCAGATGACGAAGACGAAAAATAACCGATTCGGTAAAGATGGCTTCGCAGATATCTGCGTATACGTACACAAACATCAAAAAAGCTATTATGTTCATTTTACTTTCTAGATAACATAGAAAACTGCTGCACCTAGAAATTATCTATTGCAGCAGTTTTCTTTATTATGTTAACCTAACAAGAATTATTTCTGTAATATTTCAAAAAGCTTATCCTCCGGAAGTGGCTTACTGAGCAGATAACCCTGACCTGCTTCACAATTATATTTACCTAACAGCAGAAGCTGCTCCTGTGTCTCTATGCCCTCCGCAACTACTTCATATTGTAAATCATGCGCCAAGTAGATTATATTTTTTATGAGCAGGGTATCAATTCCATTTTCTGTAATAGCACTGATAAAGCTTCTATCCAGCTTAATAATGTCGATCGGAAACTTTTTCAGATAATTCAAAGATGAATAACCTGTCCCGAAATCATCCAAAGCCACTCTTAGTCCGAGATGCTTTAGTCGGTTTAAATGATTAATCACGTTGTCGACATCTGAAATGCTAGCGGTCTCAGTAATTTCAATTACTACCCTCGAATAGTCCACTTTAAAATTTTCTAATATTCCCTCTAACTCTTTGAAATTAATTTCACTGGTTAGAGTTTTACCGGAAAGATTTATCGATAGGACAATATGGTTAAGCCCCTTCTCCTCAAGTAATTTTTTATAGGTTAAGGCCTTTGTAATAATGAGCCTTTCTAAGCTGTAAATCTGACCGGTTTCCTCCGCAAGAGGTATGAATACACCAGGTTCGATAAAACCTTCTACCGGGTGAATCCAGCGTACAAGGGCTTCCATACCTATAATTTCATTGGAAACCAGTTTATATTGAGGCTGGTAATATAAAGTGAACTGCTCCTCCTCAATACCATATTGCAGATTATTAATCATCTTAGCCTGCCAGGAATTATGCTCCTTAATATCCTCCTTATAGAACAATACACGGTTTTTTCCTTCTCTTTTTGCTGTATACATAGCGATATCAGCATTTTTTAAAAGCTCCGTCAGACTCATACCATCCTGTGGATACATAACGACGCCGATACTCATAGATATGTAAAATTGATGATTTTGCATGGACCAGGTTCTGTTAATCCGCTTACGAATGATATTTATTTTATCAATCAGCTGCTCCTTTGTTATCTCCGGATAGAGGATAGCAAACTCATCCCCTCCCATACGTGCAACCATATCCGGCTCCTCCACCAGAACTTTCAGGCAATCCGTAAAATATTTGATAAATATGTCACCGACCTGATGACCCATAGAATCATTTATGTTTTTAAAATTATCAATATCGATGTAAACAATCATAAAGTTGGCATTTTTATTAACTAACCGTTTGTTAATCTCATTTTCAAACAATGTTCTGTTTGGCAGGCCGGTTAGTGCATCATAAAAAGCCAGATATTTTATTCTGTCTTCAAAACGTTTCCTTTCATCGATATCAGTTCCTATCGAAACAATGATTGCGCCTTCCTTATCATCATTGATTGCCAAAAGGTTACAATTCCACAAAATATTTAATCTCCGACCGTCTTCGGTAACGACCGGTGATTCAAAATTGCGAATCTGACCTTCTGTTTTAATAGCCTCCAGTATTTTATGTATACTTTTTTTGCTGTCCTCCGGAAATATTTTATCCATACGGATTGTTTCGCATATTCCGTCCGTCGGGAAACCAAATAATTTTCCTGCAAATGGGTTAGCGCTTAAAATCCAGCCTTCTTCGTTATGAGTAAATATAATTACGGGTGCCTCTAGAATAATATTATCCGTCAGTTTTTTCTGGTATTGAAGCTCTACCTGAACTTTCATCAATACAATATTAGCTGTGCGCAGCTCCTCATAGGCATTAGAGGATTTAGAGATTTCATCCTTTAGAAGTTCCATGCGCTTACGAATCAAGAAATATAGGAGTAAAGCAGTGATGAAGATATAAAACCATCCTTTTAAGGTTTGAACCGGACGGAACAATTGATAGGCTGTCTCCCCTTGAAAAATCCATTCAATGGTTAAATCAGAAAACAGTATCCAGAGCACGCCTAAAACGCAGTATATTACCGTGATCATAGCGGCTTCATTACTCTTTATGTTATTTCCTATAAAATGTGTATTACCTGCTTCTGCATTCTTTCTACCTCCGGTCGTATTATCCGCTCCGGAGCAGCCATTCCTTAACCTTTTCTTCATCCGTAAAATCACCGCCTTATTAAATACTTACTACTAGTCCATTTGAACTATGTCATATTATGACAATATTATACTTTGAATCATGTTGTCTGTCAATTCTGATAATTATTTGTCACATTTTAATTTTTCTGGAATTTTATCTCAACCTTATTATGCTAATATAAATAACACGATGACAAAGTCTTTGCTTTAATTATTCTTTATTGTTAATATTAGTATCTAGCTCTAACAATATGAAATGTTAATTATGTAACGTGCGCCCGCCACGCGCACCCATAAAAAGAGGAAGCCTACAGTCCAGAACCTGTTAGCTTCCTCTTATCTTTATATACCATTATTTACGCCATTATAGCTAAATAACTGTCCTTATCAATTTCTAATAGCTTTGGAGATAAGTCTATTACAACGTTATCTCATTTTTAAATTCATAAATAAAGTATGAATACCCTATTTGGGGCACATATTAAAACTTTCTATCGTTTCTTAGAACTTTCCTGCGTCAGCAGCTTCCTGGATCGACACTGCTACAGCTACGGTAGCACCAACCATCGGATTGTTACCCATACCGATCAGACCCATCATTTCAACGTGAGCCGGAACGGAGGAGGAACCTGCGAACTGTGCATCGGAGTGCATTCTACCCATAGTATCCGTCATACCGTAGGAAGCAGGACCTGCTGCCATGTTATCCGGATGAAGAGTTCTACCGGTACCGCCGCCGGAAGCAACGGAGAAGTATTTCTTGCCCTGATCGATACATTCTTTTTTGTAGGTACCTGCAACTGGATGTTGGAATCTGGTAGGGTTGGTGGAGTTACCGGTAATGGAAACATCAACACCTTCCTTATGCATGATTGCCACGCCTTCTGTAACATCATTCGCACCATAGCAATTTACAGCTGCTCTGGGTCCCTTGGAGTAGGATTTACGGAATACTTCCTTAACCTCTCCTGTATAATAATCCATATCTGTCTCAACATGGGTAAATCCGTTGATACGGGATATAATCTGAGCTGCATCTTTTCCAAGACCATTTAAGATTACTCTTAACGGTTTTTGTCTAACCTTGTTAGCAGACATTGCGATACCGATCGCACCTTCTGCTGCTGCAAAGGACTCATGACCTGCTAAGAAAGCGAAGCATTCCGTAGTCTCTTCCAGTAACATCTTACCAAGGTTACCATGTCCTAAACCAACTTTTCTCTGGTCTGCTACGGAGCCAGGAATACAGAAAGCCTGTAAGCCTTCACCGATTGCTGCAGCTGCATCAGCTGCTCTTTTTGCACCTTTTTTGATAGCGATTGCTGCTCCGACAATATATGCCCAGCTTGCATTTTCAAAACAGATTGGTTGAATACCTTTAACCATATTATATACATCAAGTCCGGCATCCTTGGTGATTTTCTCTGCTTCTTCGACGGAAGCAATGCCGTAGCTGTTTAATACAGCATTAATTTGATTAATTCTTCTCTCATATGATTCAAATAAAGCCATTGTATGTATCCTCCTTTACTATTCGTGTCTCGGGTCGATGATCTTAACAGCATCGGCAACGCGACCATATTGGCCTTTGGATTTCTCTAATGCTGTGTTGGCATCTTCACCTTTTTTGATAAGATCCATCATCTTTCCAAAGTTAACGAATTGGTAACCGATGATCTCGCTGTTTTCATCAAGAGCAATTCCGGTTACATAACCGTCTGTCATTTCAAGATAACGAGGACCTTTTGCAAGAGTACCATACATGGTTCCTACCTGGCTTCTTAAGCCTTTTCCTAAATCTTCAAGACCTGCTCCGATCGGAAGTCCATCTTCGGAGAAAGCACTCTGAGTTCTACCGTAAACGATCTGTAAAAACAGCTCTCTCATTGCGGTATTGATAGCATCACATACTAAGTCTGTATTTAAAGCCTCAAGAACGGTTAAACCAGGTAAAATTTCAGATGCCATAGCAGCGGAATGAGTCATACCGGAGCAACCGATGGTTTCTACTAATGCTTCCTGAATGATACCGTCTTTAACGTTTAATGTTAATTTACAAGTTCCCTGCTGAGGTGCACACCAGCCGATACCATGAGTCAAACCGGAAATATCTTTAACTTCCTTTGCTTTCACCCATTTTGCTTCTTCCGGAATAGGTGCCGCGCCATGGTGTACGCCTTGTGTAACCGGACACATCATTTTTACTTCATGTGAATAAATCATGTTGTTGAAACTCCTTTCAATCTACATAGTATAGCATGTATCATTTCTATCACAGACAGGAAGAAATAACGAATTTTCCTCCTGTATCTAACAAGACATTTGCACGGTCATAAATTTATGTATCTGCCCTTACATCTCAATCATGTGAGCAGGTTTTCCTTTTACTGACAGACCTTGTCCCATACCCATATCCCGCAGATAAAAGATAATGCTCTAAATGGATACAATAGCGTAAACTATTGCAGTAAATTCATTTTGTTATTTACTTAACATATTCTCGCATAAATACAGAAATAAGTCCATAGTTTTTTCAATTATTTTAACCTATATCTGTGAATACGTCTTCCGGTATTTACCACAATCCTTGTCACTTAAAGATTCTTTAACTTAATTCTCATCTATTTTTTTCGCATATTTCACCAGCATTTTTATAAATGCTGTTTTTCTCAATGTAACCTCTCACCATGGATAAGGGGTATATATTCGTATTTCTACCGATAACGCTACCGGGATTTAACACGCTATTACAACCGACCTCTACATGATCACCTAAAATAACTCCGAATTTTTTAAGTCCGGTAGCTATTTTCTCATCACCTGTGGAAACAGTCACCGGAGTCTTGTCTGATTTTACATTGGAAGTGATGGAGCCAGCCCCCATGTGTGCTTTATAACCAAGGACAGAATCGCCGACATAATTATAATGCGGTACCTGAACCTTATTAAATAAGATTACATTTTTTAATTCGGTAGAATTACCTACAACTGCACCTTCACCGACGATTGCATTTCCCCGGATAAATGCACAGTGTCTGATCTCTGCTTCCTTGCCGATGATAGCGGGACCGTTTATGTAAGCGGTGGGAGCTACCTTTGCTGTTTTTGCTATCCAGACATCCTCACCCTTCTTTTCATATTCCTCCTCGGGAAGCTCTGCACCTAGTTTTAAGATTCCTTCTTTAATCTTACCAAGCACCTCCCAGGGAAAGGTACAATTTTCAAAAATATCTGCTGCAATGGTTTCTTTCAGATCCAATAATTCGTTGATTTTTAGCATATCTGTCATGCTGCAACCTCCTGATTCATTCTTATTTAATTGCTTTAATTGCTTTTCTTCTTATTAATAATTTTATTCGAATCATCATCCAATGATAAATTCCATTCATATATCATAATCATCCATGCAGCTATAGGCAAGCCTAATTTATCGTCATGATAAAAACACGAAAACTTTGGGATTTACTTAAGACCATTTAGGCGTTTGCGAAACAGTATTGTTTTTGCTATTGCACACACAACACATACTATTCTTCCGCTCCAACGCTTCCTTCGGGCTTAACTTCCGCTCCAGAGTAGTATATGTTGTGTGCGCAATTAATACAGGTTTTGAGTTTCGCAATCGCCTTTTAAGACCATTTACTAGGAGGTTTGATATCGTTATGAAATTATCAAACCTCCCGACTATTTGTAACAGCAGACAATACTCTTAGAATCCCAACACATACAGAAGTTCACTCCAACAACAATTCATCATTAGGATATATGCTCATTCCACCGTTACTGATTTCGCCAGATTCTTCGGCTTATCTACATCAAGTCCCTTTCCTATGGACACATAGTAAGCAATCAACTGTAGTGGTATGACTGCAAGAGATGTAGTAAAATATTTCACAGTCCTTGGAATATAAATTGTCATATCAGAAACCTTAGCCGCTTCCTCATTACCTTCATTAGCAATTGTTAGAACAAAGGCACCTCTTGACTGGACCTCAACAATGTTACTGATGGTCTTTGGAGCAAGCTCCTCCTGGGTAATCAGCGCAGTCACCAATGTACCGTCTTCAATTAGAGCGATCGGTCCGTGCTTTAACTCTCCTGCCGGATAAGCCTCACAATGAATATAGGAAATCTCTTTCAGCTTTAGGGAGCCTTCCATCGCTGCCGTGTAATCCACTCCTCTTCCGATGAAAAAGCTATCCTTAACAGCTACAAATTTGGATGCGATATATTGAATCTGTGTAATATTCGTATCGAGAATGGTTTGAATCTGCTCCGGCAGTTTGCGTAGTTTGGATAAATAATCTTCGAATTCTTCTTTTGTTATGGTTCCCCGTATTTTTGCAAAATGCAGTGCCAGTAAATATAAGGCTACCAATTGTGTGGAATAAGCCTTTGTTGTGGCAACTGCTATCTCCGGACCGGCCCAGGTATAAATCACATTGTCGGCTTCCCTGGCGATGGAGCTTCCAACAACATTGATAATTCCGAGCACCTTTCCCTCCAGTTTTTTTGCTTCCCGAAGTGCCGCAAGGGAATCTGCAGTTTCCCCGGACTGGCTGATAATAATGGTTAAAGTGCCCTCCTCAAGGATTGGCTTACGGTAACGAAATTCTGAAGCAAGATCCACCTCAACCGGAATGCGCGCCAGCTCCTCTATGACATATTTACCGGTAACACCGGTATGATATGCGGAACCACAAGCAACAATATTGATTTTTTTGAGCTTAAGAATATCTTCCATACTCAAATTAAGCTCATCAATCACGATGTCATTATCACGAATTCTAGGATTAATCGTATCCCGGACAGCCTTCGACTGCTCATGAATTTCCTTTAACATAAAATGCTCAAAGCCGCCTTTTTCCGCAGCGGAAATATCCCATTTTACCTGCGTAATTTCTTTTTGAATTGGCTCGGCATCCGCATTGTAAAAGATTGTTCTCTTTCTGGTTAACTGAACAATCTCTCCATTATTTAAGTAATAGACGTCCCTGGTATACTTTAGTATGGCAGGTACATCGGAGGCTATAAATTTACCATCATCCGCTACTCCGACAATCAGCGGGCTGTCCTTACGGACTGCAAACAATTCATCCGGATGGTCCTTGAAGATGATACCCAGAGCATAAGAGCCCTCCAAGTTATGCAACACCTTGGTTATAGCAGCCAAAGGATCACCGACATAGTAATAATCCAGAAGCTGTACAATAACTTCCGTATCCGTTTGACTCTGAAAATGATACCCCTTTTCTTTCAAACGGTTTCTGATTTTCATGTAATTTTCAATAATTCCGTTATGAACAACCGCAATCGATTCATTTGCATTAAAATGAGGATGGGAGTTCGTATCAGAAGGTGCCCCATGTGTCGCCCA
>JARBTJ010000115.1 GCA_029240245.1 Herbinix sp. | reverse complement strand
CCTGACATTGTAGCTCCTGGGTCCAACATTATTTCTTGCAACATCAGCCGCATTGCCACCCGAGGAAAAAGCAATAATCTCCGAATGAATGCAAATGATTCACCAATGATGTATACCATTAAAAGCGGAACCTCTATGGCAACTCCGGTAGTATCCGGAGCTATTGCCTTATTATTGTCTTTGCATCCTGAACTTACCAACCGTGAAGTAAAGCTAAAGCTTCGTGAAAGCGCGGTCGACCTTGGACAACACTGGGAAAAACAGGGGTGGGGACTTTTAAATGTAAGAAGATTATTAGAAGTTTAAATATGTCTATAAGGAAGAAAGTGTCAAATGCACTTTTTGGTGCTTTCCGGCTAAAATATATTGCCATTGCAAGCAAGCGTGCATAGTGATTTACTCTAGTCGGATATGTGCGTAGCAACTATAAACACTTTTTTTATTTAATTAGTTTAATAAATATACAAATTATGATTGAAATATTTTCAAAATAGATTTATAATAAAAACAGGAAGCAGATTGAGTGAGATGCCGTTTCCTGTTTTATTTAAGCTTTTAATAAAATTAAATAAGAAAGAGTATTCAATTCCCAGATTTACCAGCCACGGAGGTGGCTTGTGAACGAACTATTACTAAAGTGATGACGTTGGGATGATTAATTTTAAGGAGGAAAAGTAGAATGTCATATTTTAAAGTTGGAAAAATCAACTACGAAGGGCCGCAGAGTAAAAACCTGCTTGCTTTTAAGTACTACAACCCTGAGGAAGTAGTAATGGGTAAAACAATGAAGGAGCAGCTTCGTTATGCAATGTCTTACTGGCATACACTCACATATATGGGAACCGATCCTTTCGGTGGTACTACCATGAATCGTGAATGGGATCAGACAACAGATGCAATGCACAAGGCGAAAGAAAGAGTTCATGCAGCATTTGAATTTATGGATAAGATGCAGATTCCCTTCTTCTGCTTCCATGATGCAGATATTGCACCGAGAGCGAATACTTTAGAAGAGACCAACAAAAATCTTGATGAAATTGTTGCTGTTATTAAGGAAGAAATGGCTCGCACCGGAATTAAGTGCCTTTGGGGTACTACCAATGCATTTAGTGATGACAAATTCGTTCATGGTGCAGGAACCTCCTGCAATGCAACCGTATTTGCATATGCTGCAGCACAGATTAAAAAAGCAATGGAAATCACCAAGGAGCTTGGCGGTGAGAACTATGTATTCTGGGGTGGTCGTGAAGGTTATGAAACCTTATTAAATACCGATACCGGATTAGAACTTGATAATCTTGCAAGATTACTTCAGATGGCTGTTGATTACGCTAAAGAAATCGGTTTTACCGGTCAATTCCTAATCGAGCCTAAGCCGAAGGAACCTACAAAGCATCAGTATGATTTTGACGCTGCAACTGTTCTTTCCTTCTTAAGAAAATACAATTTACAGGATTACTTTAAAATGAACATAGAAGCTAACCATGCAACCTTAGCTCAGCATACCTTCCAGCATGAGCTGAATATGAGCCGTATCAACGGAGTTCTCGGCAGTGTGGATGCGAATACCGGTGATCCGATGTTGGGATGGGATACGGATCAATTCCCGACCAATATTTATGACACAACCTTAGCAATGTATGAAATCTTATTAGACGGCGGCTTTACAAAGGGTGGTTTAAACTTTGACTCTAAGGTTCGCAGAGCTTCCTTCCAGGACGACGATTTATTCTATTCATATATCGCAGGTATGGATACATTTGCAAAAGGCTTGAAGGTAGCTGCTAAATTACTCGAAGATAAAGTATTAGAGAATTTTAAAGCAGAACGTTATGCCAGCTACAATAGCGGAATTGGTAAAGACATCGTTGAAGGTAAGGTAGGCTTTAAGGAATTAGAAGCATACGCATTAAAGAACGGTGCAACAAAGAATACCTCCGGTAGACAGGAAATGTTAGAAAGCATCTTAAATCAATATATATTTGAAGTGAAATAATAACTATACTGTATTCGTAAATATGTAATAAGGCTGTTCAATTTTAAAAAGATGATTTTTATCTTCCTCCCTAAAAATTGATACAGCCTTATTTTTAACCTTATGTATTGATCTACTCTACGCTTATCACAGATACCGGGCAGTTGTCAGCAGCTTCAGAAGCTGTATTTTCTACATCTGCAGGAACCGGATCCGTATAGACTTCTGCATATCCGTCATCCGTCATACGAAAAACTTCAGGACAGAGATCTGTGCAGAGTCCGCAACCGATGCATCCATCACGGTCAATTATTGCCTTCATAATTCAGTACCTCCATTCATAATTCTATATTACCTGTAAGTTATCAGATGACAATTATTGGCATCTGTATTTTTACTTTTTTATTATATCATATGATTTTTGAATATGTAATGGATTTTGTAGAAATAATAATTGAGAATTGTGCCAATTTGTGGTATACATATTAATGTAACAGCATGTAAAAACTACTTAATTATGGAGGTTGTTATATGAAAAAATATGTATGTACCGTTTGTGGTTATGTTTATGATGAAGAATTAGGTGATCCGGATGGCGGAATTGCTCCGGGAACAAAATGGGAAGATGTACCGGAAGATTGGGTATGTCCCGTTTGTGGAGTAAGCAAGGACGAATTTGAAGAGCAATAAGATTGCATTAGGCTGCTTCCGTCATCTCATGAGTTAGAGTGATCGTAAGCAGTCTATCTTTTTGTGTTATTTTACCAGAGTTATTTATAAAATCATATTTAACATACATAATCCATTGACATAGTGGGATTTAAGAATTATAATAGTTCGCGTGCGCGTTCACATTCATTCAGGTAAACCTTTATTAAATTTGCTGGTTGAAAGCTAACTGGATGAAAGCTTTCCTGAATGAATGTTCCTATAGCATTGCATATATTATGTTGTTATGAATTAAGGTACCCCCCGTCTGGACAACGGGGGGTACTTGTGGATACGAAACAGTTATCGTTATTTTCAATCGCAGTATTTTTACACCAATGGATCAATCGACGGTATGATAAGGAGCAAATTTATGATATATTTTGATTATGCGGCGAACACTCCGGTGGACCGTGAGGTTCTGGCTTATTTCTGTGAGGAGAACAGCCGTTATATTGCAAACCCGAATTCGTCCCATATACTTGGTAGAGAGGCAAATAGACGACTGGATGAAATCACGGAGCATATCGCTGATATGTTTGGTGTTAAGTCTACAGAAATCATATATACCTCCGGAGCCAGTGAGGCAAATAATCTGGCTGTGAAGGGCCTTGTAAGGGCTTACAAGCAAAACGGTAAACATATTATTTCAACTGCTTTAGAGCATTCCTCTGTCAGCGGAGCTTTAACCTATCTGCAGACACTCGGTTATGAAATCGATCTAGTTGATGTGACCGGTGATGGTTTAGTAGACCTTGATCACCTAAAGGAACTCTTAAGGCAGGATACTGTGTTAGTTTCGATCTGCTATGTCGACAGTGAATTAGGAATAAGGCAGCCGATCGAAGATATTGGACAGATTTTAAAAGCATATCCAAACTGCTATTTTCATACGGATGCAACCCAGGCTGTCGGTAAAATACCGATTTCCTTTGAACAGGTCCATGCCATGACCTTTGCACCTCATAAATTTTATGGCTTAAACGGTTGCGGTATCCTGATAAAACGGGATAAGGTAATATTGGAGCCCTTAATTCATGGCGGAACCAGCACGACCATTTACCGAAGCGGTACTCCGGCGCTCGCAATGGCAGCTTCCATAGAGAAAGCGTTGGAACTATCTCTCTCAAAGCTTGAGGAGCGGCACCAATATGTAGAACAGTTAAGGGATAAACTAAAGACAAGCCTTATGATTTATAAAAAGGTAAGGATGAATAGTACCCGTTACT
>JARBTJ010000058.1 GCA_029240245.1 Herbinix sp. | reverse complement strand
GCTTTCAGCATGGATGGTTTCATTTTTATACTCCGATCTACGAGGTTATGAAAGAAATCTGTGAAACGAAAGTGCTAAGGAATAAATGGATTGCATGATAGGAACGTGTATGCCTTAACACATTCGATGTAGGCTTCAATGATTCGATATGTACTTTTTTAATTTAACTCATATAGATAATGTTATTATAGCACAATAAAATGTTGAATCAATACAAGACATCAAAGGCCTCAAAGTGTTAATATCATTTCATTGTTGGTGGTTATGCTTATTATATCAGAATAAGTAATATAAAAATAGCACAATCAAATTGAAACTAAACCTTATGAGGAGGATGAAACATGCTTTTAATTGATTTAAACGGCAAATGGCAAATGAAACGTGTTGATGAGGCGTCCTGGACAGAAGCGGTCGTTCCGGGTTCTGTATATAATGATCTGCTTAATGCAGGTAAAATGAAGGATCCGTATTTTCGGGATAATGAGTATGAAGTACTGGAATTATCCAGTTATGATTATGAATACAAAAGAACCTTTACCGTTACAAAGGAAACACTACATCATGATATGGTGTTGCTGCGTTGTGAAGGACTAGATACCTTATGTGAATTGTTTATCAACGGAGTTAATATCCTAAATGCTGATAACATGCACAGGACCTATGAGATTGATATTAAGGATAAGCTTAATCAAGGTGAAAATGTAATACATGTTATTTTTCGTTCCCCGGTAGAATACGGCTTAAAGAAAGATAAGGAATTATATCTTTGCAGCTGTGCAGATGCAGTACCGGGTATCTCTCATTACAGAAAGGCACATTCCATGTCAGGCTGGGACTGGGGCCCGAAGCTGCCGGATATGGGTATTTGGAGAAATATATCCATTTGCTGCTTTGATCTTGGAAGGCTTGAGGAGGTTTTCATAACCCAGACTCATTCTGAGGGCAAGGTTGATCTTGATATCAAAGTGAATATAAATAATTGGTGCGGTCTGCCGCTCGCATTATTGGTATCTGTCGAAACACCGGACGGCAAGCTGCTAGAGAAGAAGACTGTAAATGATTTAAGTGAGCAGAATATCAATCTATCTGTGGAGAATCCAAAGCTGTGGTGGCCGAATAATTACGGTGACCAACCCCTCTATAAGCTGACAGTGATTTTACTAAACGGAACAATGGAAATCGACAGGGACGAAAAACGGATCGGTTTAAGAACACTTTATGTAGACAGACATAAGGACCAGTGGGGGGAATCCTTTTATTTTGTAGTAAACGGAAAGAGTATCTTCTCCATGGGCGGTAATTATATTCCGGAGGATAATATCTTAGCTCGTTGCTCACGTGATAGAAGCGAACAACTCATAAAAAGCTGCGTGGAAGCGAATTTTAACACCATACGTGTATGGGGTGGCGGATATTATAAAGAGGATTATTTCTATGATTTATGTGATGAATATGGTTTGATCGTATGGCAGGATCATTTATATGCCTGCGGTGTGTATGACTTTAATGATGAATTTAAAGAAAATATCCGTCTGGAGACCATTGATAATGTAAAAAGATTACGTCATCATGCATCTCTAGGACTTTGGAGCGGTAACAATGAGCTGGAATATGCATGGGCATATTGGGGCTGGGGAGAACGCTTCGGAGAGAAGTTAAAAAATGATTACATAAAGCAGTTTGAAGAATTTTTACCTCCATTAAACAAGGAATTAGACCCGGTTACTTCTTATTTGGTATCCTCGCCGTCCTCCACAGGGTATTTTGATGATCCGAACAATGAAAATATCGGAGATATGCATTATTGGGATGTTTGGCATGGTAGAAAGCCGATTACGGAATTCAGAAAATTCTTCCCGAGATTCATGTCGGAATTTGGTCTACAATCCTTTCCATGTTTAAAAACCGTGGAGACCTTTACTTTACCCGAAGACAGGAACATTTTTTCCTATGTTATGGAGTCCCATCAGAAAAACGGTACCGGAAATGAGAAAATACTTTACTATATTGGGGAACATTTTAAATATCCGAAAGATTTTGATTCACTGCTGTTTGCTTCCCAATTGATTCAAGCAGAAGGAATCAGAAATGGTGTGGAACACTGGAGAAGAAACCGCGGCAGATGCATGGGAGCAATCTATTGGCAGTTAAATGATATCTGGCCGGTAGCCTCCTGGTCCAGCATTGATTATTACGGCAGATGGAAGGCTGTTCATTACGCAGCGAAAAGATTCTATGCACCGGTACTCGTGTCTGCCTGTGAGGAGGGAACGAAAGTATCCTTACACGGATCTAACGATACTTTGCATAAGAAAAGCTGTAAGCTTACCTGGAGTTTAAGAAATTATATGGGTGAAATCCTACAAAACGCTGAACTTGATGTAGAGTTGGAAGAGCTAACAGCAAAAGAAATAACCAGCTTAGATTTCACCGATGTGCTTAATACAAAACAAAAAAGAAGAGAAACCTATCTGGAATATCAGTTATTGGAAAACGGAGCAGTTATCAGCGGAGGAACCGTACTGTTTGTTAAAGCAAAACATTTTACCTTCATAGAACCTGCAATCAGTACGGATGTGTTGGAAGAAGAGGATAAATATATCCTTGAAGTGTACAGCAAAGCATATGCGAAATTTGTGGAACTTGATTTGAAAGCGGCAGATGCTATTTTCGGTGATAATATCTTTGATCTTACGCCCGGTACAAGAAAGCGAGTAGAGCTTAAGAAAACGAACCTGTCAAAGCAGCTGACTTTAAAGGAGATAAAAGAGCAATTAACGGTACGCAGCTTATACAATACTTTTGAGTAATATACCATATCAGTCCCAAAGAAGAACCGGGGTCATTTACTTTATGTGAATGGCCTTGGTTTTTTCTTCATGGGAATAACCATGGAAAAGCAAAGATAGAATAAAGATAGAATAAGGATAGAATAAGGATAGAATAAGGATAGAATAAGGATAGAATAAGGATAGAATAAGGGAATAGAAAGCATTGGGCATCTTTAGAGTCATAGTTATGAAATTCAAAGATAGGTTGCTGACAGGAAGGACGGCATCTCATTGCCTGAATTTCTGACAGCAACCGTTCCTAACATTTACAGTGAACATAATTTTGTTTAATCCTATATTGATATTATAGCTAATAATGTGCTACCATAATATGGTATTCAAATACGAGGGGGCGAATGTGAATGAAATCAATATTTAAATCTACAAAAGTTATTATCACAGCAGTGATACTATTACTGTTAATTGGAGCAGTAATTACCGGCATTCTTGTCAGCAGCACCGGGAAAACCGGAAGTGTAGAGAAAAAGCTTGAATTGGGAGAAAAATATTTATCTGAATTAAAGTATGAGGATGCAATTATTGCTTTTCAGGAAGTAGTCGAGATTGAACCGAAGAATGTAGATGCTTACCTTGGCATAGCTACAGCTTATGTTGCCTTGGATCAGCCAGAGGAAGCAGTTAAGTGGTTGGAACAGGGTATAGAAACGATAGAGGAAGCCGGAGAGGTCGTTGAAGACTGTGATCAATTGTATATAAAAACATCAGAAATTCATAGGACAGCTGGCAATGACGAAAAGGCAGTTGATGTTTTGGAGAGGGGATATCGGTTTACATTATTAGAGCTGTTTTTTGGATTGATCGAAGAGATCACCGGTGTAACGCCTGTTTTTAATAACATAAATTCAGATGAGGTTAATACAGAAAATCCGTCTCAAATGGATGGTTTTATAAGGATTGCCGAGGGTGTTGAGGTAAGACTAGGCTCTGATGCTACCATAGAAGAAGCAATCAGCAGAAACAGTGATACTATATCAGTCGTAGAAATCAAAGTAGATATCAATCAGCTTCAACCGGAAGAAATAAGGGATAAAGCTTATTATATTTATAAATATTATCAAAGTACCCCGATTACAGAGGATTTAGTGAATGAAGTAGTTAATGGTTTAAATGACGACAGTGAATGGAATTGGGATAATATAAGAATTTATTCGAACCTTTATGAGGGCGGCTCAAGTATATTTGAGAAAGGTCCAATCTATGGAACTATTATTTTATTGGACGAAAATAAGGATCTGCTTGTTCATTACGATATCCTTGACCCATTAACGAGTGGTGACCAAAACAACAATCCAATAGAAGAAGAAAACGATGAGGATAGTGGTATCAATTCAAATGAATCCACGGGCGAGGGGGAGATGGATAAGTTAGAAATTGTTAATAAAGATAATCCATATATTGAAACAGGGATAGTCTGTGAAATGAGGAAAATAGATGAAAGCAAGCAAATAGCTTATGTTATATTGTATAAAGAGCAAATTCCAACAGAAATATTGCAACAAACGTACTCTTATTCCATAACCTCATCCTATGAGCAATTTCCAAGACAGAAAATATATAGAGATGATGAAAACGACGAATATAAATTTCCTTTATCGGAGAGTCCGATTTTAGAGGAAAATGCGATATTACTAACAGCATTTTCTAAAGTGGATAGTGTATTATATTGCTATATTATATTATATGATGTTGAAGGTAAGCCAATCGGCTATTACACCAATGAAACACCTTTTGATTATTAAGTATTATTTATTTGGAAGGGGAGGATTTGTATGTATGAATTAAAAACCAAGGTGAATGACTGTAATGTCATCGATTTTATTAATTCGATAGAAAGCGAAAGTAAACGCGAAGATACCTACCAATTGCTGGATATCTTTACAGAAACAACCGGATTCCCGGCAAAAATGTGGGGCGATAACATGATTGGTTTTGGCTCCTACCATTACAAATATGCTACCGGACATGAGGGTGATGCCATGCTGGTGGGATTTTCACCACGTAAGGCTAAGATGAGTCTGTATATGGCAACAGGAGATGCTGATCGGGAAAAGATTTTAAAAGACTTAGGAAAACATACGGCAGGAAAGGCGTGCGTATACATTAATAAATTATCGGATATTAATGTAGAAATATTAAAGGATATGATAAATCAATCAGTTGCTTTCTTAAAGAAAACCTATGAATAAATTTATTAAATTAGTATCAATGAGACACAAACACCTTATAGGATTAATGTGTCAAAAGCACCTTTAGACACTTAACCCTTATAGATTAATGTCCCCGTTTCTATAATTATGACTTTTCTTATAAATCATATTATACACGGGGACTTTTTTTTATTTGCTCTGGTATAAATTTATCTGAATAATTCAATAATGATTCGTGAGGCACCTATATTCCGATCAAGCTTATATTGACGTATGACATTTGATTCGTTTATATTATGAATTATAATATCTCGAAGTAAATAAATGAAACTTAAGGACATATTCATTTACAAAAATTTACGCAAAACCAGCAGTCAATTTGTGTTGAATTGCTAGGTAATTTGTACTATAATGGAAATTAAATGATTGTCCTGCTTTCTCTGATATAAAAGGGGGGGAGGCAGAATGAATATAGAGTAATGTATCTTAAAAGGTAATGATAGAAACGAAAGGAGGCACTATGTCACTATCACATATTTTTTCTTTGATTTTTTTCCTTTCCTTTACGATCTATGCTTTTATGGGAACCTACATTCTGTCTGTTAGTACTAAAAATATATTAAAACATTTGTTTTTTTTGATGTGTCTCTCCTTGGGAATCTGGACCTTTGGTGATTCCATTTCACAAACTACACTGGATTATGAGACAGCAATATTCTGGAGACGTTTCTCATCCTTAGGCTGGGGAAGTCTGTTCAGTATCCTAATGCATTTCATCATTGTTTTAACAGAAAACAATAAAAAAATGAAGCAACATTGGTTATATCTATTGCTCTATATACCTGCTGTGATACATATTTTTGTTTTTGGAATAAACAATGATCTGGCACTTAGACAATACAATCTGGTCCTTACCGAATATGGTTGGGTGAATATACCAAGCAATAACTGGTGGGCCTGGCAATTTCATCTGCATTATATTTTAATTATTATAATCGGAATTGTATTAATCTGGTTTTGGGGGAAGAAATCAGAGGTGCTTGAAAAGAAGAAACAGGCAAATTTATTTATCATGTCAATAACAATAGCTTTACTTCTTGGAACCATGACAGACATCTTGATCAATGTTTGTACTCCGATATTTATTTTGGAATTATCACCGATTATTATCATCCTACCCATGGCAACCATTTGTTGTGCTTTTAAACGTTATGGCCGCATCCTTTCGGAAATAAGACCGGTAGTTGAACCAGGAAAAATATTAAATGAAATAAAGCTTGTGAAATTTTATCAGGTTATGTCCATGGGTTTTATCGTTGGAGGTATAATAAGTTTTATTTCGCAATATTTCCTTTATCAAGCACCTATTATACCGGTGCTTATGTTCAGTGCGTTTCTATTTTTATTTGGTATATTACTTCAGATAGTACGTCTATTACCGATTAGTGAGGGCCGGAAAGAAAATTTCCTGATTATCCTGATTGCCGTATCTATTCCTTTCATAACTCTCAACTTTTTGGATTATGCAAGCATTACGGTATGGGCAATGCCTTTTTCTTTGATTATTTTATCAGTGGTGTACAACAAACGACGTATGATGCTTTGGATTTCGGTATCCATTTTTATAACCCAAATCTATGTATGGATTGCTGCACCTTCTGTGATTGTGCAGGTGGAAGCCTCCGATCATCTTGCCAGAATCGGTATCTTTAGTATCACTTTGAGTATGGCATTTTATGTAAACAGAGTATATGTGAAACGTTTGGAAGAAAATGAAGCTCAGTATAAATTTCAAAAGATGGTTTCCGATATTTCCGCGGAGTTTATTAAATTAAATGAAGCAAATAAGGATGAGATGATCAATTGGATGTTAAAGCGGTGTGGGGAATATTTTCAGGTAGATCGAACATTTTATATGAGTCTGACGGATCACTACAGATATTATGAATGGTTCAGTGATGGCAGTGACCCTATCATAGATTATATACCGGAGTTAACGAAGGAATCGGTCCCCTGGTGGATGGAGCAAATAAGTCAAAATGAAGTAGTGCATATCCCGGAAGTGGAATTGCTGCCTTTAGAAGCGGATGCTGAAAAAGCCTTGATGAAGCAATATCATATACAATCACTGTTGGCTACTTCAATTTCCATAAAAGATAGCATGTGTGGGTTTTTATGTTTTGCTTCTGTGAAAGAAAATAAACAGTGGCAGGAGAATCACGAGGCTTTACTCAAAATATTGGCAAATTTATTATCGGATGCAATCTCAAAAATAGAAGCGGAAAAGGAAATTAGGTATTTAGCATATTATGATGCATTAACCGGCCTTCCGAATCCAACCTTGTTCCGCAATCGTTTGGAACAGGCAATTCATTTGGCGAAACGGACCGAAACTCTGATTGGTGTAGTCTTTATTGATCTTGATTCCTTTAAATCGGTCAATGATACCATAGGTCATCTTGGTGGTGATGAGATGATTCGACTGGTAGCAGAAAGACTATCAGAATGTCTGCGAAAACAGGATACTGTCTCACGGTTTGGCGGAGATGAATTCTTAATTCAGTTTACGCAGATTGATAATATTGATTATATCAAAAAGGTTACGGAAAATATTATGAAAATCTTTGATCAGCCTTTGACGGTTAAGGATCAGGAATTTTTTGTAACTGCAAGTGCCGGAATTGCCGTGTACCCGATTGACGGTGAGGATACGGAAACATTAATCAAAAATGCAGATCTTGCTATGTATGCTTCGAAGGATAATGGAAAGAACCAATTTACCTTATGTTCCTCAGAAATGAAAGAAGATGTACTCCGGAGAATGAAGCTGACGAACCGTTTATACCGAGCACAGCAAAGAGAGGAATTCGAACTTTATTATCAGCCACAGATGAATATTTCTACCAATGAAATTATGGGTTTTGAAGCGTTACTACGATGGAAGCACCCTGATTATGGGATTATTTCACCTGCCATGTTTATACCCCTCGCGGAACAAACCGGTTTGATTAACACGATTGGTCAATGGGTTCTTAAGACAGCATGCCAGCAGAATAAGAAATGGCAGGAAATGGGTCTCCCTCCGGTTCACATGGCGGTTAATCTATCGGTGGAGCAGTTCAGAAATCCAAATTTAACCGGAATGATTGCGAATATTCTAGCGGAAACTGGTTTAGAATCGAAATATCTGGAACTTGAAATAACGGAAAGTACTGCTGTTAAGGAGACGGATTATATCATCCACGTGCTCCATGAATTAAAGAGACTGGGAGTAAGCATAGCCATTGATGATTTTGGTACAGAATATTCCTCGTTCAGCAGATTAAAGACACTACCGGTGGACCGTATAAAAATTGATATTCAGTTTATACATGGTGTTTCAGAAACAGGTAAAGATCAGGCAATTGCGAAAACTATCATACAAATGGCAAAAAACTTAAAGCTACGGGTAATTGCTGAAGGGGTTGAAACAAAAGCTCAGTACGAATTTTTAAAAACTCATATGTGCGACGAGGTCCAGGGCTTCTATTTCTTTAAACCAATGCCTGCCGCAGAGATTGAGGAGATTCTGATCAAGGTAAATAAGACTCAAATGGAACATTAATACGATGTTATTAACTGATATGTTGCAACTAGTAAATGGATATTGCTTGATAATTCCGTTGCTTGATAATTCTTTTATTGACTTAAAGCTGACACTAAGGTATATACTCGTAATTGTTAGAATGTTAGAATCAATTTTTATGAAAGAGGGATTAATTTGGAATATCGATCATATGTAACAGGAAGTCCGGATATTTCGGTAATAGGTTTCGGGGCGTGGCAGCTTGGCAATACGATTGACTGGAAGGCAATGACGGAGACAGAGGCAATTACTCTGGTTCATAAGGCACTTGAGGCGGGAGTTAATTTTTTTGACACCGCTCCAAATTATGGCCTTGGTAACAGTGAAATATTACTGGGTAAGGCTTTCAAAAGTATTAAGAGAGAAAGCATAGTTATCAATACAAAATTCGGTCATCACAAGGATGGACATACGGATTATGGTCATGAGGCGATTAAAGCCAGTGTGGAAGGAAGCTTGAAGCGTCTTGGAACCGATTATGTAGATTCTGTTTTGCTTCATAACCCTCCGGCAGACTTGTTAAAAGAAGAAGGAAATGCCCATTATGAAGTATTAGAAAGATTAAAAGAGGAAGGTAAGATATTGGCTTATGGAGCCTCCCTTGACCGAAAGGAGGAGATGGAAGCCTTTATCAGGAATACAAAGGGTAAGGTGATTGAAGCATTTTTTAATATCCTGCATCAGGATGTCCGTTATGCATTTGATTTAGCGAAAGAAAACGGAGTCAAAATTATTGCTAAGATACCACTTGATTCGGGTTGGTTGACCGGAAAATACAATAATGCTTCCACTTTTGAGGGGATTCGAACACGCTGGACGAGAGAAGACATAGAGGTCCGGGCAGAGTTGGTTGATGAGCTAAGAACTTTACCGGCAGAGGGGCAGTCTTTGGCTCAATTTGCGCTACAGTACTGTCTGGCCTATGATGAAATCTCCACGGTAATTCCCGGTGCTGTAAATAGAGAGCAGCTCTTGATGAATCTTGGAGCGTTAACTTATCCGATGAATTCACACTCGAGAAAATTTCTCGAAAGCTTTTATGAACAAAAAGTTATTCAGAAAAAGCTGGTTTGGTAAGATCCGGTTTTTCAAGCATAATTACAAATTCTTTACGAAATTGCTTGGGGGATATATTCTTATAGATTTTAAACAGTTTAATAAAGTAACTGGTGGTATTAAAACCTACCGTACAGGAAATCTCTGTGATATTCATATGCGTAGAAACTAAAAGTTTTTCTGCTTCCATGATCCTTATGTAATTCACATAGTCATTAAAACTCATACCCATCTGCTGATTAAAGGTTCTGGAAAAATAACTATAGCTCATATTGCATAAGGCTGCCATCTCGGTAGCTCTGATTTCTTCGTTGTAATGCTCCAAAACATAATCAAAGGATGGCTGCAGGCGTTGAATACAGGTAATACTTAATAGAGGAGAATGTGTAAAGTCTGTACTGGTCTGGTGAAAAAAGCGCAATATCCAAAGGAAAATACGACCGATATGATTTTTAATCGCTAATTCATAACCATAACTTTGTGCTTCGAATTCCTTGAGGATTTCATATAACAGCTCAGGGATAAAGGTAGGTTGTATGAATACTTTTTTTATCACCTTTTGATGTTTTGAGTTTTCCAGAATAAATGGGAGCACATATTTCAAATGCAAATGGTTTTGAAACATGCTGTTATAGATCACCTCAGGTTCAAAACGGAGAACTATGTATTGACCACCGATCCTTGAGCAGGAATTAATCTGATGTACCTCCTTTGAATTAATTAACACCAAATCTCCTTCGTCAAAATTGTGACATTTTCCATTTAAAATGACTTCGAATTTTCCGGATATCCCATAGAGAATTTCAATATAACTGTGATAATGAGCAGGAAATACATTTCCTGAGTGATCAATATCCTGAATATGACAGAGGTAGTTATATGAAATTCCATTTATTATTTCTTTTTTTTGTTCAATACAATTCATTTTGTCCCCCATATACAACAAAATATTTATATTTTTGGATATAAAAATTATAGCATAGTTTTGTCCTTTGGTCTATAATAATGCTAACATGAAAACTGGAGGGAAGTATTGTGAATACTCAAAAAATCGGAATACCCTTAAAGGGTTTTGCAGAGTTTAGCAGAAAAGCAGCGGCAGAAGGTGCCGTTTTATTAAAAAATGAAGAACAAATTCTTCCTATTAAAGAAGGAGAAAGTATCTTTGTATTTGGCAGGATACAGATTAATTACTATAGGAGCGGTACCGGTTCCGGAGGTAGTGTTAATGTTGAATATACAACCAATTTGCTGGATGGTCTTCGCAGTAAGAGCAAAATAAAATTGAATGAAGAATTAGCTGCTGTTTATCAGAGATGGATTGAAGAGAACCCTTTTGATAATGGTGGAGGCGGCTGGGCTGCAGAACCTTGGCATCAGAAGGAAATGCCTTTAACGGATGCTTATGTAGCAGCTGCTAAGGCGAAATCCGATAAAGCAATCGTTGTGATCGGCCGTACCGCCGGCGAAGATAAGGACAATGCGGATGCAGAGGGCAGCTATCAATTAACAGCGGATGAAAAAGCAATGCTTTTGATGGTAACCAAATATTTTGATCAGGTAGCTGTTGTTCTAAATGTATCCAATGTTATTGATATGAATTGGGTAAATGATTCGGCTTATTTGAACCATATTAAAGGTGTAATCTATGTATGGCAGGGTGGTATGGAAGGCGGAAACGCAGCGGCAGATGTTTTGTGCGGTGATGTAACACCAAGCGGTAAGTTAACGGATACCATTGCTTATTCCATCAAGGATTACCCATCGACAAGCAATTATGGAAGTGATTTAAGGAATTTTTATCAGGAAGATATATATGTAGGTTATCGTTATTTTGAAACCTTTTGTCCGGAAAAGGTTCAATATGAATTTGGCTTTGGACTTTCCTATACAGAGTTCGAAATGAAATCAGAAGCTGCAAAGACCATATCAAAGGATGGAGAAACCTATATCTCCATTGATGTGACGGTAAAAAATATCGGAGCAAGCTATTCCGGTAAAGAAGTTGTTGAGGTTTATTATGGCGCTCCCCAAGGCTTATTGGGGAAACCCTCCAAGGTTCTGGTTGCATTCGGCAAAACGAAGGAATTAAAGCCTGGTGAAGAACAGACACTCATCATCAGCTATCCCATCCGATATATGGCTTCTTATGATGATGGCGGTGTCACAGGTCATTCCTCTTGTTATGTATTAGAGAAGGGTGCTTATCACATCTATGTGGGAAACTCCGTAAAAAATGTTGTGGAAGTTGCAGTAGATGGTAATAGCAGTTATATCATGGATGAACTCATAGTAACAGAACAGTTAGCTGAGGCCTTAGCACCGACCGAAAGCTTTACCAGAATGAAGCCGGGTCAGTTACATGAAAATGGAAGCTATGAAATCTCTTATGAGGAGGTTCCGAGGAGAACGATTTCCTTGGTAGAAAGGATACAGCGAAATCTTCCGAAAACCTTCCCACTTACCGGTGATCAAGGCTATAAATTAAGGGATGTCCATGAACATAAAATTAGTATGGAAGACTTCATTGCACAGTTGTCAGATGAAGAGCTTGCTGTCATCGTAAGAGGCGAGGGTATGAGTAGTCCATATGTTACGCCGGGAACTGCCTCCGCCTTCGGTGGTGTCAGCGACAGCTTGTTAAAATTCGGTATACCGGTAGCCTGTACAGCGGACGGACCCTCCGGCATTCGAATGGAAAGTGGATTAAAAGCGACACAACTTCCCATCGGAACCTTACTTGCCGCGACCTGGAATATCGAATTTATAGAAGAACTTTATGAGATGGAGGGCAAGGAATTACTCAGCAATAATATCGATATGTTATTGGGACCCGGATTAAATCTAAGACGCAGTCCGCTAAACGGCCGTAACTTTGAATATTATTCGGAAGACCCGCTGATTACCGGTAAATTTGCTGCAGCGGTTACCCGTGGTATTAAAAAGGGAGGTTCCAATGCGACGTTGAAGCATTTTGCCTGCAACAGTCAGGAGCATTCCCGCTTCCTGGTGGATGCAGTAGTTTCAGAACGTGCCCTTCGTGAAATCTATATCAAAGGCTTTGAGATAGCAGTAAGAGAGGGTGGAGCCAACGCAGTCATGACCTCCTATAATCCGATCAACGGTCACTGGGCTGCATCCAATTATGATTTAAATACCACAGTGCTTCGTAACGAGTGGAGCTTTCAAGGCATGGTTATGACCGACTGGTGGGCAAGAATGAACGACTGTGCAAGCGGAGGTCCCTCCGACAGAGCCTATACAAGTTTTATGGTGCGTGCACAGAATGACGTATATATGGTAATTAATAATTATGGTGCGGAAATCAATTCCGGTAACGACAATACCATGGAAGCTCTGGAAAATGGTACTTTAACACGGGGTGAATTACAACGCTGTGCTATCAATATCTGTAATTTTATTATGCAGGCTCCGGTATTTCATAGAGAACAGGTATTTTCAGACCAGGTGGAGGAATTTAAGGCAAATAGGTCACTTACTCCAGCAGCAGTTCATGATTTATCACAAGACGCTAAAGTTATGCCGGATTCCTCCGTACCAACCTATATCAAAGCTGCAGGTTCAGGTGTATATCGTATTATAGTCAATATAATGTCACCGCAATCTAATCTTGCGCAAACGGCATGCAATCTTACCTTAAATGATCAATTTGTAACCACGATTCAAACAGCAGGTACGGATGGCAAATGGATCAGACAAAAGCTGGTAAAAGTCGGGCTGGAAGAGGGTATCTATGAATTAAAGCTTGATTTTGTTAAGCCGGGTCTTCAAATTGAGTGGATAGAATTTAAACAGATCTAAGCAAGTACATGGTAATCAGTGTGGAACCTAAGTGAGTTAAATGGTAATAAGATAAGTACTGCATCTAGCGATTTATACAGCACATGCGCAACAATAATTGTAACATTATATATAATTAAATAGTTCTGACCAAAACACCTTATCATTCCCTTAGGGAGCGGTAAGGTGTTTTTCGTTAGAGGCTTATCAGTAATTTGCTTGACAAATACTTAACTTTTATCTGTAAAGATTTAATAGTTTTAATCGGTTTTGATGCAGTGATGGTCTAAGATTTCATAATTGGTTAAAGTGCCAAAAGGTGTTTTGACACTTTATCCATAATTACATATTGACATATCACTGGAATATAAGTATATTAAAATTAGTAAATTACTAAATAACTAAACTACTATGTTTATATTGTATCAAAATGCAATATGGGAAGGATGTAATTATGGAAAAGAAAAGCCGAAAAGAGCTGCAGGCGGAATATAAGCAGCTGAAGACCTATATGGGTGTAATCAAGATAACCAACAGAACGAATGGGAAAATATATATCACTGCTTACCCAAATCTGAAAAACCGTTGGGTGACAATACAAAGTCAATTGGATATGGGAATGCATATGAATCGTCAGTTGCAAAAAGACTGGAATGAATTAGGATCTGAGGCTTTCGAATATGAGGTTTTAGAGGAAATAGATACAGAAGATATCAGTGATGTGCGCTGGGAGGCCAAGCAGCTGGAAAAGAAATGGCTGGAGCAATTACAACCATATGGTGATAAAGGTTATCATAGGCCACCCAGGGATTAGAAGGTATTGATGCAACAGCATTATCATGGATACTTTCCTTCATTCATAATCACATCTTATAAGAATAATTAAAAGTATTTATAATTTCACCCTATGAATTCTACTTGAAATATCTGGTAGTTTATACTATAATGATGCCTATTACTAGTCCAGAGGAACATTACTATTAATGTGGCAAAATACAAAGAGGTATTTTATATTAAAATCAATATCTCTATAACAAAGAATACTAACTTTGATATTGCATATAAAGATTTTATTTTGTCACTCTTATGATAAGAGTGGCATTTTTATTTATGCGAAATCCATGAATAGTTAGCATACTTGTTGGAATTTATTACGTAAATTTTATGATGTTTTAAGGATGATTAAGAAACAACATAAGAAACACATATGATAAAAATTTCACAAAACTACTTTACGTAATGAGATGAAAGGTATATGATATAAACTTATTGTCCCAAGGGGTAGCCATGGAGGTGAAATATATTACGATTAACTTTCTGAAAAGCAAATATTTATATTTATTTTATATATCAATCCTTATGGTGTGCTGTATTCTGTTTTTTCAGATAGCAGAGGGCCAACTGGTAGATTCGGGTTTTTTTATAACTTCTCATGAAACGGGCTATTCCAAGCCGATGGAATTTTATCATCAGTTAATCAATTATGATCACCATAGCCGTGATTTCAATATTGATTATTCCTATATCGTTGAACAAAATGTTTTTAATGAAGAAAATTATCGAAAGCATCTAAGAGCATTTTATAATACCAGTCGATTATTTGAAGCATTTGCATTGCTGATTACGGCATTTTTATTATTACTTTTTCGAAGTATAAGAAGAAGAAATTTTGAAGAAACTCACTTTATACATATTCTAGAATTAATGGATTATATTCACCGGAAGGACGGTAAATGGAGATGGATAACAATCCGATGATATATAATTTTTCCCATAAAAGAAGGTGAGAATAATTGGAAGAATTTTCAAGAGAGTTGATGACGCAGCTGGATAGTAAGGTTGCATTTGAAATTCCGTTGTTCGGAGGGATTGAAATAGCTACCTCAGTAGTGATAACTTGGGGTATTATGATACTCTTAGTGGTATTATCCAAGTTATTGGTACGAAACTTAAAAATGGTACCGACCGGACCGCAGGTTTATTTGGAAGCTGTTGTTGGCTGGTTAAATCATTTTTTTGAGGATATTCTGGGTGAGGAAGGGAAAAGGTATTTTCCATTTCTCGGTACGGTTACATTATATATTGCAATAGCAAATCTGACCGGTATTTTCGGACTTACCCCTCCGACCAAGGATTTGAATGTTACGGCTGGACTGGCAATTATGAGTATTATCCTGATCGAATATTCGGGATTTAAAGTAAAAGGCATTAAAGGTTATATCAAAAGCTTTTCGGAGCCTATGTCACTGTTAACACCGATAAATATACTGGAAGTTATTATCCGGCCATTATCGCTTTGTATGCGGTTGTTCGGTAATGTATTAGGTTCTTTTGTTGTAATGGAATTATTAAAAATGGTTGTTCCGGTATTCGTACCAATACCATTTAGCTTATATTTTGATATATTTGATGGCTTGATTCAAACCTATGTGTTTGTTTTCCTGACATCATTGTTTATGAAAGAAAAAATGGAACTGAATGAAGCTTAAAAAGGAGAATTGATTATGACATTAATAGCAATAGGAGCCGCAATAGCGGTATTAACAGGTGCAGGAGCAGGTATCGGTATCGGAATTGCAACCGCCAAAGCTACGGAATCCATCGCAAGACAGCCGGAAGCAAGCGGAAATATTAATAAAGCCTTATTACTTGGCTGTGCATTAGCCGAAGCCACAGCAATCTATGGTTTTGTTATTGCTGTTCTCATTATTTTATTCTTAAGATAGAAAAAATCAATATGAATGGAGAAATTAATATGAATACATTAGTAGCAATAGGAGCTGCTGTAGCAGTATTAACAGGAGCAGGTGCAGGAATCGGAATCGGTATAGCAACCTCAAAGGCAACGGAATCCATCGCAAGACAGCCGGAGGCT
>JARBTJ010000114.1 GCA_029240245.1 Herbinix sp. | reverse complement strand
ACACAGATCTCGGAACGGTCGATATCCTTGATCCCAAGCAGCTCGGTACACATCCCAGCCAGAAGCTTCTGGGTTCCAAATACCTCATGGCAGCAGCCAAAGGCTTTGATTTTTGGGAAAGTATGATAGAGTGTTTTAACACATAAGGACATGGGATTGGTATAATTGATAACCCAGGCCTTTGGTGAATAATTTTTAATAGCCTCTGCAATTTGTACAAACATCGGTATGGTGCGCAGTGCTCTTACTAGCCCACCGGGACCTACGGTATCACCAACTGATTGATAAACGCCATATTTTTCTGGTGAGTGGACATCGGAGCGCATTTCATCAAAGGTTCCGGGTAGAATGGATATGATTACAAAATCCACATCGGTAAGTGCGTCCTTAAGTGAAGCTGCTGTCGTATAAATCCATTTTCCTTTTCTGCTAGTATCCTCCGATAAAGCATTGCCGATTACTGCATTGTTATCAGCGGCCTTCCGGTCAATATCATACAGACGGATGTTGCCACTCAACTGATCCTCAATGGATAAGTCGGACATAAATGTCCAAGCCCAACCTTTTGAACCGCCTCCGATATAGGCAATATTAAGATCTGTAATTTTATTCTCTTTGTATAACATAGAATTCCTCACCTTTCATAAGTTATGGCAGTTATTATCTTTCAAAATTACATGGATTTAGAGCTATGTTTCTATTGACATAATTATAAATCAAAATATGGTAGAAAACTACGAATATCTTATTCGAAAAGCAGAAATTCCATTTTAAATTAATCATTCCAATACATCTTTCAAGGATATAAAACATTTGCATAATTTTCCAAGCTTAATTATAATAAGGTTAAAACAATCTATTATAAAACAAGGAGATCCCTTTATGTCTGAGGCGCTCATTAAGAAACAAAAAACAGCAATCAATCACAGAAAGTTGTCCATTATTGTGTTCTCACTGTTTTTTTCATGGCTTCTTGCTTTTCCTTTTGAAGGTCAGGTATTATATGCACTTGCCGGGGAATTTAACTATGAAATCCATACGCTAATTTTCAGTTGTATCATGGCTCATTTTTTAGGTTTATTCTTATGTGGCTTTTTTGTAAAGACGATGAAGGCTTCAAAAAGGATGATGCAGGTCTCGATTTTATTTTGTTTAGGTTCAAGTTTTATCTTTTTTTTCCCGCCATCAGTGTTATGGTATTTATCGATTGTAGTAGCCGCATTTTTAGCTGCTGGCTGCGTGGCTGCCTGGAGTTTTTATTTTAGGTGCTATACTCCATCGAATGAAAGGATTAAGACAGCCGCGGATGGGCTGATCTATTCTAATATTTTGATGATTATAATAAATACAACGACCTATTATCTATTTGCTCAGGCAGGCTTGGCTTTATCGATGCTGATGTTGATTGGCGCATTTGTATTTACTCTCAGATTACCTGAGTCATGTGAAGAAACAGTTCATATTACGAAAGTTCCTAGCAATAACACCTATCCCGTGAAACCTATGATATTTTTATGTATATTCATCGTAATCATCACGATCAATTCAGGATTAATGTATCAGGTGCTGAATCCGGCTTTTGCTCATCATGAATGGCTGGTAAGCTGGTATTGGGCAGTTCCTTATATTATAGCACTGCTTATCATGAAGAAGCTTCCGCGAAAGGCAAACCGGACCTATATTCTATATGTTGGGATCGCTATGATGGGTCTTTCGTTCATTGCATTTATGGTTTTTGACCGATCCATAAGTAGTTATCTAATAATTAATACATTGATGTTAGGAGCTTGTGGTATTTATGATTTATTTTGGTGGAGTATACTCGGTGAAATGCTGGATGTCAGTAAAAATCCAGTTAAGATTTTAGGAATCGGTCTTTCCTCCAATGTTCTTGGTGTATTACTTGGAGGTATGCTTGGCAAAGCTATATCAACAGCAGATACTGATAGTGATTACTCCTCCATTGTTGCATTGGTTATTGTTTTTGCTATTCTTATCATACTGCCCTTATTACATAAACAACTATCTTCAGTTCTTATTAACCATGTATTCCTTACACAATTGTCCGAATTATCCGCTACGGAACATACACAGATCATGGAGAAGGTTACTCAGATTAAAAATCTGACGGGACGGGAGAGCGAGATAGCAATTCTACTTATGAGGGGAAGAACTTATAAGATGATAGCAGCTGAATTATATCTGAGTGAAAATACAATAAAGACTCATATAAAAAACATCTATTCCAAGCTCCAGGTTCAAAGTAAAGCCGAATTGATAAAAATGTTACTTGAGAGTACAGCCTTGCAGTAAAGACCACCGCTTACCTAGTCGGGCTTCATCCCGCGGTGATAAAATATTACCCCACCCTCCTATCCAATGAAACGATTATGCTTCCTTCCTTTTCTTTGAATGCCTTTGATATAGTATTTGAATTATAACAATGGCGGAAGATGTAATAATAATTATTGCGGACATGGAATAATAGGCTGGTTTTAATCCAAAGGCATCAACGAGGTAACCACCCATGATATTACCTACAATACTACCGATACCGGTTTGCACAATTGCAAGAATACTCTGACCTTGAGACTGGTTCTCCTGCTTTACATTATGACTGATAAAAACAGCGCAGCTATAATAAATGGTCATATAGGTAAGACCATGCAAGGCTTGGGATAAAATCATAAACATGATATTTTCACCAGTAACGGTAAAAATGCGCAATGACAGCAGAAAACAGGCAAGGATAGTGATTTTAGTGGTGTTCATTTTCTTCATAATCCGATTAATTAGGAACAATACTGGAATTTCACTAAAGGCTGATACACAGTTAATAACACCGATCATACCTTCACTCAGGCCTAAGTTAACCATATATACACCGAGGAAGGAATAGTGAAAACTTAATCCCATTTGATTAATAAAGGCAAAAGCCAATATGAAAAAAATTTGCTTTGACTCAAAGATATCAAGGATTTTAATACGCTTTTTTATTTTTGGTTTATGTTCAAGCTGCTTATCCGTAACTCTTAATTTCTCAGCATTATCCTCGGGAAGAAGACGTATCGATAAAAACAATAGGAAATAACCGATAAAGCCCATAATAAACATAAGATCAGAATTATATTTGATAATCATTCCGGAAAAGATAACCACAATGGCAAATCCTATGGTACCTCCCATTCTGATCTTAGAGAAGTCCAGCTGGTTTTTTCTGGCTTTATTCAAAATAATCGCATCACTTAAGGGAACGATGGAAGTACAGAATATAGCTAATAGAAAGGAAGCAATGAAGTAGGTCAAAAAGGAGTGGCCAATATAAAAACTGAACATGGACATAGCACTACCCAACACCACGAGGGAAAGGATATCTTTCCGTCGGCCTGTTCTGTCACTGAGCAGAGCCCAGAGTGGTTGTACGAAAATAGCTACCACGGGACCAATGGTTAGAATAATACCAATCTGCACCGCGTTAATTCCAGCTTTTGAATAATAGGAACTCAAAAACGGTGCATAAAGGGAAAATGATATGTAGATAAAGGCGTTAATCAATAGAAGATTAAGGCCAATTTTTTTTGTGCTTTCTTTTTCCATCAGATGCTTCTCCTAGGAGTTATATTTTCATAGCCATTATTATTTAATTCCTGTAAATCCTATCCTCTCAATTGTTTACGATATTGTGAGGGTGTCATTCCGACCTCACGCTTGAACTGCCGCATAAAGTGTTCCTCGTTCTCATACCCGCAAAGTGTTGAAATCTCTCGGATTGTGCCACCTGTTCCAGACAGTGAGGCTTTGGCATATTCCATTTTGCAGGCTATGACATCTGCGATGCAGGTCATCCCAAAAGTATTTTTATATAATCTTTGGAAATGGGAAGGACTTAAATTTACCTGATGGGAGAGGCGGGCTACCGTCCAT
>JARBTJ010000113.1 GCA_029240245.1 Herbinix sp. | reverse complement strand
TTAAATACCCGGTTCAGATAATCGAAATTACAGGAAAACGTTTCTTCGATTAGATTACCTGAGATTTCTCTGTAATAATTCGCATTCAGATAATTCAAAAGCTCGTGAATATTTTGATAAGATCTTGGTATCCCTGGTATTTGTTTTAAAGCTTTTGATGATACGGCTTCCCGAACAATTTCGACAAAAGCTTCCATAATCCTGCACGCGCAGGAGACCTTATAATTTTCCATCTGATTCCGATTCTGATCCATAGCTTCCTGAACCAGTTTTATCACCTGAAGATAACTGCTTCCATTCCGAAGACTTACAAACTTTGGAAGCCGCAGCCAGGAATCCTGATAAATTTTATGGGAGCCACTGTCCTCCTGAAGTGATTCACTTCTGATTTCCATGCAAAGTTCCATGAACTCTGGATTTTCCAGTCTGCGAATCGTATTCGGATGGCGGAAATGGATATAATAGTATTCACAATTTGACGCTTTAAGCCCTCGATGTACGAAGTCCGGGTCTAACAACAGTACATCCCCGGCGTTTAATTCGTAATTTATTCCATTTTCCTGCAGATACAATATTCCTTTTTTCATAATATATAAGATATATTCATCTGCCTTTCTTTTTCTATGCACATAGGGCGGCTCCAGAACCGCCATATCTACCAGACGTACCTGTGGCAGTATATTTCCGTTTATTTCGTAATACATAATTTTAACCTAAATCCGGTTCCTCCCAGAGAGTGATGGTTTCTGCGTGTTTCCCTTCGGTTTCAAAAATCAAAATAGTATTTTCGCCCTTTTTTAATAGCGGTGCTGGTATATATAACCGTCTCTGTGGTCCAATTTCCCAGAAGCGTCCGATATGAAAGCCATTTACCAGTATGCAACCTTTTCCCCAGCCTGAAAAGTCTAAAAAAGTATCCGCAGTTTCCTCCGTTTCAAAAATAAATTCATAAAATCCGGGAGTTCCCTCCTGAAATGAGAGATCAAAATTAACACCCGATAAATCCTCCATAGGAAGACAATATTGGTTCCAATAATAATGCTGGTGTCCGTTAATCTGTACTCCGCCGCCGATTCCCTTTCTTTGGTGTTCCAATGCCGGTCCAAAATTGACACGTCCCATATTTTCCACCAGAATGTCCAGCTTTTTACCTTTTTCTAAAGGATTTTCAAATTCATGCTCCGACAGTAGTTCCCTATCATACAATGTGAGAACCGGTTTTTCATCTACAAATATGTTTGCTCTGTCATTGGCACCCCATAAACGAATTTTTTCTATTTTTCCTTCGTGCTTTAATGCACTTTCGTACAGGATGTACCCATAACCCTGATCCAGCACTTCCATGGACTGAGGTACCACGTTTTCTACCGGGTGTGCAAGGTTATCCAGGTTTTCAAAGAGTCCTGTTTTTCTGACCACCTTCAAGGTTCCATAGGCTTTTCGCTTAATCTCCGTTGTCAGTTTTACATCGGGAATTTGAGTATATTTACTGATTACCTTTTGAAAGGCTTCATATTTGGGAGTAATCCTTCCATCCTCTGTCAGTAAAGCATCGTAATCATAGGAAGTAACATCCGGTGTCAGTTTATCGTAATAATTGGAACCGCTTGTAAATCCAAAATTGGTTCCACCCTCAAACATATAGATATTTACATGGCCTTCCGATAGAATTTCATCTAAGTCTTTCGTATGTTCAACAAGATCACCGGTCTGATGACACTCAACTCCCCAATTATCAAACCAACCTACCCAGAATTCCATACACATCAGCGGTCTATTACCAATTTTCTGCCGCATTAATGCAAATTGTTCTTTTCCTTTTGACCCAAAATTTCCAGTTTGCAGCACACCGTTTATCTTACCACATTCAAAAGCATCCCCCCAAGGACCGTCGGAAGTTACAAGGGGAACCTCACAACCATTATCAAGCATCAGCTGTTTCATATATTCCATATAAGCTGTATCATCACCATAATAACCATATTCATTTTCCACCTGCATCAAAACGACAGGACCTCCACGGGTTATCTGCAACGGAGCAATGATTTCAAACAGCTTTTCATAATATTCTTTTACATGTTTTAAATACGGCGGATACATACAGCGCAGCTTCATACCTTCTTCTTTCAACAGCCAGTAGGGAAGTCCTCCGAACTCCCACTCTGCACAAATATAAGGCGAAGGTCTGAGTATTACCAGCAGTCCCAGTTCCTGGGCAATTCTTACGTAACGGACAATATCGAGTATCCCATTAAACCTAAATTGTCCCTTTTCTTTTTCATGGAGATTCCATGGAATATAGGTCTCTACCGTATTGCATCCCAGTTTCTTTAATTTTTCCAGACGATCACGCCAGTATTCCGGTACTACCCTGAAGTAATGCATGCCGCCGGAGATAATTTTTATTTTTTTTCCGTCTAGATAAAACTCCTCCCGAATTTCAAATTGATGCACCTTTTCCTCCTGTCCGGGCCTTCCATTTATTGCCCAATCTATTTCACTTTATTGTATTCCGGGAAAATTTCTTGCTTTTCCTAACGATAAGGAAAAACGGGAATGCCAATCCTGCGCATTCTGTCGAGGCAGACTCTGGCATCCCCATTTTCCGGTATAATATACCAACTAAAAATATGCTTAGCAGCCCCCTCGCTTGACACCCTATATTATTACACCGAGTTTGACTACACCACTCACTGTGATTACTACCGTCAAAAGAATTGCACTACCGGTGTGGTCCAGCTTCGCTGGACACACCCTAATAATTGAATACCAACAATTAAAACACCGAGCAATCATATTGATTATTTATATAGTTCATCAAACTGTCTCTGCAGTTCGGCAGTAACTTCCTCAATACCAGCTGCCTTTAAAGCTGCCTGATACTCAGCTACTATATCCTCAGCAGTACCCTGGAACTTACCAAATGAAATCTGTTTCATATAATTTGTATGAATTTCATTGATGTTGTTAATCTGTGCCTGGATGTTATCAACATCAGGAACAAACTGTCCATAAGGATAGTCAATCTTAATCTTGTCATATTCTGCATACATAGCATCAATTGCATCCCAGTTACGGGAAGCATCTTTGATTTCCAGATCATCATTACGTCCCCACCAGAAGTTTGTTACAATTTCATCTACATCCTTATTATAAGAAGCTGGCTGTTGACGAAGACCTTCTCCTGTTAATTCCCACTGTCTTCCTTCAACACCATAGTTGAATAGTTTATAACATTCCGGATCATTTCTCAAAAGATCATAAACCATCAGTGCTCTTTCAGGATTTTTACTGGCTGCGGAAATTGCCATCGCTCCATGTGTAATTGAAAGTGCGGTAACATTTTTTGATTCCTCCCCAAAGTAGAAGAAACCTGATTCTGCATCCGGATCATCTTTATAGATGGTATTATTATTGGTATGGCTTACAAGGTCAGTCCAGGTTTGGGTGTGATGCTGCTCTGCGGCTACACGACCAATTCTGTAATCATCTCGATTAGAAGATGCTGTATTGTTTAATACATCCGTTTTCCATACACCGATAGTATCCCATTCCTTCATCATATTTGCAAAATCAACCATCATCTGAGTATCCGTATAACTTGGAGTTGTAATCGTGTATAAATCATCTCTTGTTCCACCCCATAATCCACCGGAGGCGATACCTTCAATTGCAACATAACCCGAATGTGATGCAATCCATCCACTTGCCAACTGAGCGTGATGCGTACCATCGGAATCCCATGGTATAATATCCGGATAAGCTTCTTTCACATATTTGAAATAAGCCGTCATATCTTCCCATCTATGAATACCATTTTGAAGTCCGGCTTCTTTTGCCCAATCAAGGCGATAAATAAAGCCATGGTTCGTCCACTGTGCATAGTTGTCTTCCGGCATCAGATATATGTCACCGTCATATTTGCAGAGTTC
>JARBTJ010000112.1 GCA_029240245.1 Herbinix sp. | reverse complement strand
AATTGCGCGGTCAATTCATTTTTGTAAGAAATTTTGACTGTGACCCAAAGTATGCAGGTTGTGAAGAAAGGTGTGGTTATTTTTATGAGACGAGTTTTATTACTGAATGACAATTGGACACTAAAAAAAGAAGAGAAGATAGAAACTGTGAATTTACCGCATTGCTATAATGCGATTGACGGACAGGACGGTGGAAATGACTATTACCGTGGAACCTGTATTTATTCTAAGAAAATTGAGTTGCCGGAAGTAAGTGAAAATGAAAAACTGTATATAGAATTTGGTGCTGTTAATTCCTCTGCGGATGTTTACCTGAATGGAGAGCATTTAAGCCATCATGATGGAGGATATTCCAAATTCCGTGTCAATATAACGGATAGTCTGCATAAGGGAAGTCGAAACGAAGAAATGCTGTTGGAAGTTTATGTGAATAATGCAGAGAACAACACAGTATATCCCCAAAGAGCCGATTTTACCTTTTACGGAGGAATTTACCGCGATGTACAGTTAATCATTGTTCCCAAAGAGCATTTTGATCTGGATTATTATGGAGCACCAGGGATTGAAGTAGCATCGGAACTTCTGGGGGAAAAGGCTGTTATTACTGTACGCACCATTACAAACGGTAACCAGGGCAAAGTTAAAATTACCATTGACGGTGTTGGAAGCAAAATTGTGGAGATAACGAATAACGTTGCTACCGCAATATTTAAGCTGGAACATCCACATCTGTGGCATGGCAGGAAGGATCCATATCTTTATCAGGCAACCGCCGAATTAATCATTACGGATAAGGCGGTGGATTCAGTTTCTACACGCTTTGGTATCAGAGATTTTCATTTTGATAAGGAAAAGGGCTTCTACTTAAATGGCAGCAGCTATCCACTACGCGGTGTATCTAGGCATCAGGATAACTTTGAGGTCGGAAATGCGATTACAAAAGAAATGCAAAAGGAGGATATGGAACTCATCGCAGACATGGGTGCAAATACAATCCGTCTGGCTCATTATCAGCATGACCAGTATTTTTATGACCTATGCGACGAATACGGTATGATTATCTGGGCTGAGATTCCATATATAACGCAGCACATGTCTACGGCGAATGAGAATACGGCAACACAGCTAACCGAGCTGATTGTACAAAATTATAATCATCCATCGATTATCTGCTGGGGCTTATCAAATGAAATTACAGTTGCCGGAGTTACGGAGGATATCATAAATAATCATTATCGCTTGAATGCTCTGGCTCATAAGCTTGATAAGACCCGCCCGACTGCTATGGCAAATGCATTTATGCTGGAGATAGATAGCGAAGTACTAGACATTCCAGATATCCTTTCTTATAACCTTTATTACGGCTGGTATATGGGAGAGCTCATCGATAATGACGAGTGGTTCGATCATTTCCATGAACAGAATCCGGATAAGGTTATTGGTCTTGCCGAATACGGTGCAGATGCTAATTACGAGCTTCATTCCATAAAGCCGGAAAAGGGTGACTATTCCGAGGAATATCAGTGCCTGTATCATGAGCATATGCTAAGGATGTTTGAAGCACGCCCTTATATCTGGTCTACCCATGTATGGAATATGTTTGACTTTGGAGCGGATGGACGAGATGAAGGCGGAAAGCATGGACTAAATCAGAAGGGACTAGTAAGCATAGACCGTAAGGTCAAAAAGGATGCCTACTATCTTTACAAAGCATATCTTTCAGATCAGCCCTTTGTTCATGTCTGCGGAAGTCGCTATGTTGACCGAACTGAGGAAGTAACCTCCGTTAAAGTATATTCCAATCAGTCGGAAATCGTATTATATGTGGATGGTCAGGAAGTGGCAAGCCAAACCGGGGAGAAAATCTTCCAGTTTGAAGTTCCCATAAGTGATGATCATATTATTACTGCAAGAAGTGAAGCTATGACAGATGTAATAAGGATTCGAAAGGTAAGTGAGCCGAATGAAACATATCGTTTAGCTAGTGCGAGCGTACATAATTGGTTTGATGAGCCGGGAATGGAGTATAAGATCGGATACTTTTCTATTCAGGATAAGCTGGGAGATATTAAACAGATTGCGGAAGGTAAGGCAATTGTCGATCATATGATGAGTACTATGCGCGCATCCAGAGGAGATGTGGCAGAGGCGGCAGCCGGGAATGCAGTAATTGAAAAAATGCTGGAGCAGATGACATTGGAGGCTTTGATCAAGCAGGCAGGAGATGCAGTGAAGCCGGAGATGGTGGTTCAATTAAATCAGGCTCTTTGTCAATTAAAAAAGCCAGAGTAAGCTACTAATTCAGGTAAGACAGCAGGACAAGAAAAGAATTAAGCCATGAAATGATTTTAAGAGGATACTCTATAACCCATATTTATTACAGTTGGGTATAAAGTATCCTCCGTTTGATTCAGGATTATCAATTCGGCATACTACTGAGCATTTAAGGAGCTTTAATAGTATGTTTCTATATTCTAATCAAAACTTCGTATTCGCCAATCGATACTCATGAGGCGAAGTATTTGTAACCTTTTGAAAAACCTCCGTAAAATAGCTCCTGGAGCAAAAATGCAGGGAGTCACTGATTTTCTGAATGGATTCATGAGTGGATGCCAGTAGAACCTTTGCCTTCTCAATCTTTAAATTACGTATATAATCATTTATGCTAATGCCAATTTCTTTTTTGAATTTACGTGATAGGTAGTATTCCGTATAACCAAGGTTACTAGCCATATCACTTAACTCAAATTTATTAAAAATATTAATCTCAATATAATCACAGCATTGTTGAATTGTATTGGATAGGTTTGAAGAAGCCGCCTTGAATTTATGGACTCGATGGATAAAATCATCGTACATCGTATGGCTCACGATAGCAATATCGGATATGGTCTTACAATTTTCTACCGATTGTGTATAATAATCGCCTACCGAGTAGGCGAGGGAGGGATTTAGCCCACCCTGTATCGCATAACGGGTACAAAGAGCAGTAAATACGATAACAGAGATTTTTGCTTGTCCCATGGAATCATTGGTATTTACCTTCACTCCAAAGCTAGTTTTTCTTGCCTTTTCTATGGCAGCCTTATAATTTAAGTTTCCCTCCTGAACCATTTTAAAAAGTTCACTTTCTGCTACCCAAGTTCCGTAATGCTTTTCTTCTGTTGGGTTGGATAGAAAGGAATTGTGGCTATAGGACTTGCCAGAATTGTTTGGGCGCTCTCGAATTTGATACTCAATATCTGTGTTTCCGATCTTTTCCTCGTTGACGCAAAAATGTAGCATAATTGCATATTGAAAAAAAGTTGTGGCAGAGATCGTAGGCAATTTCTGCAATGTTGTAATCAGAGTTTTTTTGGTGGAAACAGCAAGGGAATATTTACTTAAATCCTGCTCAATTTTGGAAAGAGAGTTGTCGCTGGTAAAAACTGGCCCCATGATATGAATCTGGGCAATTACATCGTCTCTTCGTTCAATCACTGCTATCCAAACAAAGCCTAAAGTATCGCTGAGAAGGATGGGTTTTTGGTTGGTCTGCATGTAGGAAAGCAGATAGGACTTGGCTCCGCTAAGCGTGAAAAATTCATCAAATAAAAACTCATTAGGGCAATTAGATTCAATAATATTTAAGTTAATGTCGTATCTCCAGGTATATAAATTATAACAACAGGAGATCAGACTATAAAAATGATCAAGCTTTTCCTTTTGGTTCATTGGTTCCTCCAAATAGCATAGGGTAGATATCTTCATTATATCATGTGTGCAGGGATAGGAAAAGGGTAGTAGAAATTTTATCAAATATTTATTGCTTCGTTTAGTGTATTCATATAGTATAGTGAAAGGAACGCATACGCGTGTTTCATTATTCATCTCTATTAGGTCTGGAAATTCTATCTTTAGGAGTAGTATTAAATACAAGAAGGACAGTGGTAAGCTGGCTTTGATGCCATTTATGGGACTATTGAGTAAAGCAAAAGAGGGATAGTATTATGAATCAAAATAACTCAGGAATTATTGAA
>JARBTJ010000111.1 GCA_029240245.1 Herbinix sp. | reverse complement strand
ACCCAATCAATTGTTGAAAAACCGCTTCAGGAATTATTTAATTACCTTCAGTATAGCCCGCTGCTTCTGTTTATTATATTAGGAGTACTTTGGGGGTTGAGTTCATCAGAATTTAAAGGTTTCGCTAAAATAATTCTGATCATAAGTTTAATGCTTGTTCCTGTCTCTTTTCCCGGACCGGCGCTGCTTCTGAACAAACTTGCAGGTAATTTCAACCTGATGCGATTTGGGGAATATTCCTTTCTTTTTTTCTGTATGGCAGGTGCAGCAGGCATTTCTTTTATGACTTACAAACTTAAAAGAAAAATTTTCGCTGTAGTTTTATTTTTTATCATGGCTTTCCTGGCTGTGTCCAACGATTTCACAGCTTCAGACAACCCAATTGTTAAAAGGCCGTTTTATACCTTTTACTTAAGCGAGGAAGAGAGCAAATCACTGAACAGAGTGGCCCAGATTGCTGACGGAATTGTTATGTCTGATTATGTTTCCAGCCGGTATTTGGAAAACTCCCAATACCCCGACAAAATCAATGTGCTTGAAGTAAATCAGCAGCAACAGGAGTTTCTTAGAAGCAGCAGCAACGATATTATATTAATAAGAAGTGCTGAATTAGTTAATCGGCCTCTCAAATTGTTTACTTCACCAAATGGTGAGTTTTTGTTCACTCCTACAATTGGAGATAAAATGGATTACTATACGAATGATTTACCTTTATGGGATACTTTAGAAAGCTGTAATCTGATTTATGATTCCGGGGATATACGGGGTTTTCAATAAAAGAGGCAAAATGGGGAGGTGATCTGTATTGAGGATTAATTTTAAAAAAGAGTATGTAATAATATCCGGTTTGTTGCTGGTAATTGTTTTTTTTAGTGATTTCCTTAGGATTATTATCGGATTACCTTTGGCTCTGTTCCTTCCCGGGTATTTGCTGATGGCAATCTTATTCCCCAGAAAAGATGAACTTGGGGGCTTAGCTCGTATCGCTTTAAGTATAGGATTAAGTATCATCATCGTTCCCTTAATCGGACTGGTGCTAAATTATCTTTCATGGGGCGTCAAACTTTTACCGATGATGCTTTCGCTTATATTCTTAGACATTTTATTGATTTTCCTGAGCTGGTACAGGCGAACAAAGTTGCCCGGGGAACAGCGCTTTGTATTAACATATAATATTGATTTCATAAAATGGCCAGATAAAACGAAAGGCACGAAAGTGATTCACACGGCATTACTGATAACCGTTTTTTTGTTAATTTTTACTTCAGTATTTATTTTATCCTCTCCTAAAACGGGTAAAAACTTTACAGAATTTTATATTACTGGCCTTAATGATGTAACGGCAGGCTACCCCAAACAGCTTCAAGCCGGAGAGAACGGAACGGTAAAAGCAGTCATCATTAACAATGAACAACAGAAAACGAGATACAGGATGGAAGTCTGGGTGGATGGTGATATCATCCAAACCATATTGCCAATATACTTGGAAAACCAGGAAAAACAGGAGATAACTGTGATTTTTAAAGCAGAAAAACCGGAAGATTTGGCAAAAGTTGAATTCTTATTGTTTCGGGACGGTCAAGATATGAAACCTTACAGGCAGCTTAGGCTCTGGGTAGAAATATTACCTGATTTGGTTCAAGGATCGCAATAAAAACTATTACGTAAAAGGAGGGGAATAAAATTAAAGTTTTATTAGAAACGCTTGCAAAAACCAATGACTTCATTTTTTGGGTAATTGTATTTATTATCGTTATAGCGGAAACTATTTTTACCTTTGTGAGTATCACTATTGGTGTTTTTATCTACCTAACCATACTAATATCGCTTTTAATAACTGCCCTGATTAAGTGTCAAGAACCCTCCTATCAACTATTTTCTGCTCTAACACTTATCCCACTAATCAGGATCATCAGTGTCTCTCTTCCGATGACAGGTTTACCGGAGGTATTTAAAATTGTGGCAGTTAGCATTCCATTATTCATAACGGGTGTATTGGTTACAAAAATTGTAAGTATAACACCTACGGCAATGGGGTTTGGATTTTGCAACCTACACAAACAGTTACTCATTGCTCTTTTAGGAATGCCATTAGGATTTATCAAGTTTTACATGATCCAGCCTGACATCAAAAACTTATCGGTAGCACCGGTTGAAATTTTAATATGGGTTATTACCTTAATTATTTGTGTAGGTCTGTTAGAGGAATTTTTGTTTCGGGGAATTTTATTCAGTGTTGTTAATAGATTTCTGGGTTACAATAAAGCGATGTTATTTATAAGCCTATTATATGCAGCCCTGACTATTTCCACAAAATCATTATTCCATGTGATCTATGCATTTTTTATATCAGTATTGTTTTGTCGGATCTTTATTTGGAAGGAATCTATTGTAGGAATAACATTAGTTCACGCAATAATTAATATTACTTTTTATCTGATATGTCCTAAATTTTTTTGATAATAGAATCATAAAGGAGTTATTTGTAATGATTATTACGATGTCAGAGAAGGTTTTCCAGGTGACAAATTTATCTTCTGTTATAATAATTGATTTAGTAGTATTTATGATTCTCATTGGGCTTTTAATCTTTAGAGAATTTCTAAATATATATTTTGTCGAAAAAGTTTTAATTCGACCATATACTAAACTTAATAAAAGATTAATTGATATAACAATGATACCTCTTTTTTATATTTTTATTTATGTTTTAATATTTAGACTATTAAATACGATATACTGAACATGAAACCAAGGATTGGAATAGGTTAAAGCATATATTGTTTAACTTAGAGAAGCAAGAATATCAAACATGTATTACTTTGATTATGATGATTATATTAATGCTCTAATGGAAAACGTCTAAGCGTTATATATGAAAAAATACACCTATAATATTAGGTGTATTTTTTCATATATAATGTATAAATATTACGTACCATATTTTTTATTCATGTACCAACTTTTTTATCGTCCAACACTTATTTCAAGCATTTCCGTGAAAGTAACGCTACTGTCTCCTGATGAAATTGCGTCATGCTTTGCGTAGCAAAGCTACGGTTTCCACATGCACGCTATGCCCGAACTGGTCCACCGCTCTTACCTTAGTCAGCTCATAATCCTTTTCACACAGATATTTCAGATCCCTGGCAAGAGTCGCCGGGTCACAGGACACATACACTACTCTATTCGGAGCCATCTGAAGGATCGTATCCAGCAGACTTTGATCACAGCCCTTTCTTGGAGGATCTACTACGATAACATCCGCTTTGATATTCTCTTCCTTGTATTTCTTAGGTAGTACCTCCTCGGCTGCTCCAACATAAAACTCTGCGTTATTAATTCCATTAATCTTTGCATTCGTTTTTGCATCCTCGATAGCCTGAGGAATGATCTCAACTCCATAAACCTTTTTCGCTTTCTGAGCCAGAAAGAGGGATATGGTTCCTATCCCGCAATAGAGGTCCCAGACGGTTTCATTGCCCTTAAGGTCTGCGTAATCTAGAGCGATTTCATATAGCTTTTTTGTCTGTACCGGATTGACCTGAAAGAAGGATAATGGAGATATCCGGTAATGAATGGGTCCGATATAATCCGTGATAAAGGGCTCTCCCCAGAGAGGTACCACCTTTTCACCGAGGATTACATTGGACTTCTCCTTATTGATATTTAGACAAATGCTCTTCATCCCGGGAATTTCAGTCAGTCCCCGGATCAGTTCGTCTCTATGCGTGATATCCTGCCCGTTGATTACCAGACAAACCATAACCTCACCGGTGGAATACCCTACCCTGATAAGTATATGGCGAAGCAACCCTTTGTGCGTTTCTTCCTCGTAAGGCTCTATATGATACTTCTCAATAAAGAATCGCATAAATTTAAGGATATCGGTATTTACCTTCGCCCCGATATAGCAGTGTTCGGTATCCATAATGGAATGGGTCCTTCCGGCATAGAAGCCGATAGCAACACTCCCATCCTTCTTCCTGCCAACGGGAAACTGCGATTTATTCCGGTAATAGTAAGGTTCCTCCATCCCGCAG
>JARBTJ010000014.1 GCA_029240245.1 Herbinix sp. | reverse complement strand
ACTTTATGGATGATGAGGCCGGTGCAGAAAACGCTCTTACCAGCTTTAATGCTCTGATGGATGCAGGTGCGAATGCTATTATGGGTACCGTAACCTCCGGTGCAGGCTTAGGTATTATTGAAGCAACCAAAGACGAAGGCATCTTAATGCTGACTCCTTCCGGGTCCGCTGCAGGTCTGACTCAATATGACAACGCATTTCGTCTTTGCTTTACCGATCCTGTTCAGGGTGTAACTATGGCTGACTTTGCTAAGGATATGGGCTATAATAAAATTGCTGTTATTTATAACAATGCAGATGATTATAGTACAGGTATGATGCAGGCATTTGTGGATCAGGTAGCAGCTAACGGCGGCGAAATTGTTGCCAACGAATCCTTCGTAACCAAAGATGTTGACTTTAATACACAATTAACCGCAATTAAGAACACAGATGCACAGGTTATTTTTGTACCTGCATATTATAATGACGCTGCATATATTACAACACAGGCTTCTGAGTTAGGAATGAATTTACCTTTCCTCGGCGGAGATGGCTGGGATGGTGTTATTGCACAGACCGTTGATCCTGCAGTATTAGAAGGCGCTATCTTCTTAAGCCCGTTCTATGCTACGGATGAAAACCCTGCAGTTCAGTCCTTTGTTACTAAATATAATGAAGCTTATAGTGCTACCCCGGATCAATTCGCTGCTGACGGCTATGACAGTGTCTATGTAATCAAAGCTGCTATGGAGAAAGCCGGAAGCATTGAAAATGCAGATTTAATCGCTGCTATGACTCAAATTGAAGTAGACGGATTAACCGGTAAAGTTAACTTTACCGCTGAAGGTGAACCGAATAAGGGTGTAAAATTCGTTGAAATTAAAGACGGTAAATATACATCAAAGCAGTAATAGTATTATCATAATTAATTGAACTGTATCGGATCATAAAATGTAAAGAATAAATCATAATAAGAACGAAAAGGAGACAATTTGCCTCCTTTTTGTTCTTATCTATGATTGGCATAAAAAACTAGGAATGAACCATACTAAATATTTAAAAGGACATAGAAAACGGGGTGAAGCTTGTGGTAAACGTTATTGAACAACTAATCAACGGATTGGGAGCAGGGAGTATCTATGCATTAATTGCACTAGGATATTCCATGGTTTATGGAATCGCAAAGATGATTAACTTTGCTCATGGTGATATTATCATGGTAGGTGCTTACGCATTATATGTTTTTGTTGTCCTGTTAAATCTGCCTGTCGTAGCAGCGGTAATTCTTACGATCGGGTTATGTGCAATTTTAGGTATTACAGTAGAAAGAATTGCATATAAGCCTTTAAGAAAGGCACCTCCGCTGGCGGTTTTAATTACAGCTATTGGTGTCAGCTTTTTCCTGCAGAATGCAGCATTGTTAATTTTTAAATCAAATCCCATTCCGTTTAAATCTATTGTTAATGTAAACACAATTAAAATCGGAAGTATTTCAATTAGAGGTATCACAGCAGTGATTTTAGTGGTTACCTTTGTATCAATGATTTTATTAACTCTTTTTATTAATAAGACAAAGGCCGGACGAGCAATGCGCGCCGTATCCGAGGATAAGGGGGCTGCGCAATTGATGGGTATCAATGTCAATCGAACCATTTCTATGACTTTTGCGATTGGTTCCGCTTTGGCTGCAATTGCGGGAATCTTATTCATTAGTCAATATCAATCCCTAAATCCATTCATGGGTGGATTACCTGGAATTAAAGCGTTTGTTGCAGCAGTACTGGGCGGGATCGGCAGTGTGCCGGGAGCTATGCTTGGCGGAGTGTTGCTTGGCATCATCGAAAGCATATCAAAGGCATATATCTCTTCCGAACTCTCGGATGCGATTGTCTTTGGTGTATTAATTTTGGTACTCTTACTAAAGCCATCCGGCTTACTTGGTAAGAATCGTATCGAGAAAGTGTAGGTGCTGCTTAGATGAGTACAAATAAACAAACCAAATTATCATCAAATAAGAAAGCAATATCGAAAACCTGGATAGTTATATTTAAAATTGTTTTGATCATAGCAATTTATGTTATAATTTCATCCTTAGTCAGATTCGATATTTTAAATAGACAATATAAAGCATTACTTGTGCCAATCGGAGTTAATATTATTCTGGCGGTATCCTTAAACGTGGTTACCGGATTTTTAGGAGAATTAAGCTTGGGTCATGCTGGCTTTATGTCCATAGGCGCATTTACAGGAGCATTATTTACTTTAAATATGGATATGCCGGGAACACTTGAATTTATAATAGCAATCTTACTTGGTGGTACGATTGCAGCTATTTTTGGGTTCTTTATCGGTGTACCTGCACTACGTCTAAGGGGCGACTACCTTGCTATCGTTACCTTGGCTTTTGGGGAAATTATTAAAGCCATAATTAAGTTCTTAAATTTACCTTCAGGTAAGGATGCTGCAGGAAATGTCAAGATGGTAAAGGGTACCATGGGTTTGTCCGGAATTGAAACCTATGCAGATTATACCTGGGTTTATGTTGCATTAGTTATTGTAATAGTGATATGTGCTAACTTGATTAAATCAAGACATGGCAGAATTATTACTTCCATTCGAGATAATTATCTGGCCGCGGAATCCATAGGAATTCATGTAAGCAGATATAAGATTTTGGCATTTGTCATCGCAGCATTTTTTGCCGGTGTAGCAGGAGTTATCAGCGGACATAACGTTCCTATCATTAAACCGAATGATTATGATTATAACAAGTCCATCGATATTCTTGTATTTGTAGTTCTGGGTGGAATGGGCAGCATTAAAGGATCAATCATCGCAGCTACGGTTCTTACGGTGTTACCGGAAATACTCCGTCCGATTAAGGATTATCGAATGTTAATGTATGCAATATTATTGATTGCAATGATGTTATTTAATAATTCAAAATTTAGAGCAGGATTGAATGAGAACAAAAGTCTGGCAAAGCTGACCGGATTATTAAAATTCGGTAGATAATCATAGACTGGGGTTAGGAGGATCGGTTATGGCTTTATTAGAAGTAAAAAATTTAGGAATATCATTCGGTGGCTTAAGGGCTGTGGATGAAGTAAATTTAAATATTGAAAAAGGCCAGCTTTATGGTTTAATCGGTCCCAATGGTGCCGGCAAAACAACACTGTTCAATTTGCTGACCGGTGTGTATCAGCCAACCAATGGTACCATAATGCTCGACGGGGTAAATATTGTCGGAAAGAATACTTACGAAATAAATTTAGCCGGAATTGGAAGAACGTTCCAAAATATAAGATTATTTAAAAACATGACGGTTCTTGATAATGTTAAGGTGGCTTTAACAAACCGTGAAAAGTATTCGCTTTTTTCCGGCATACTTCGTTTCCCGCTTTATTTTAAGAAAGAAAAAATCATGAATGATATAGCCCGGGATATTTTGGCCGTATTTAATTTGGAGCAGGAAGAGGATACCTTAGCATCTAATTTGCCTTACGGTAAACAAAGAAAGCTTGAGATCGCCAGAGCGCTTGCCACAAATCCTAAATTGCTGTTACTCGATGAACCGGCTGCAGGTATGAATCCGAACGAAACAGCGGAACTTATGGATACAATAAGGTTAATCAGAGATAAATTTAATATCACGATTTTATTAATCGAACACGATATGAAGCTGGTAGCCGGTATCTGCGAGGAGATTTTCGTATTAAATTTTGGTACGGAGCTTGCGAAGGGTACACCTGAGGTTGTTTTGAATGATCCGGCTGTAATTACAGCATATCTTGGCGCATAATCAGCAGGGTTTATTAATTTAAATTCAGGATATTTTTATATTGAAAATGATTTGGAGATTTTATTTATTTTTATGGTTTAGAAGGAACAATGAGTTGATAATTCGGGTGAAATTGTTTATTCTTCATAGAAATAAAGTCCTTCGGAAATAAAAAGTAGGTAGGCTGGGAGGATTCGTTATGGCATTGTTATCAATTAAGGATTTAAACGTATATTATGGAGTCATTCATGCAATAAAGGGAATTTCATTTGAAGTTAATGAGGGAGAGGTTATTGCATTAATCGGAGCAAACGGTGCCGGGAAAACTACAATTCTGCATACGATTACCGGATTAATTCCGGCAAAAAGCGGTAGTATTGAATTTGAAGTATCTGGGAACAACTCTGAGGGACAAAACAAAACGACTGAGATGATTAACTTAAGGAAAACTCCGGCACATAAAATTGTAACTCTGGGAATGGCACATGTTCCTGAGGGCCGAAGAATTTTCCAAGAGCTGTCGGTATTAGATAATCTCAATATGGGAGCATATACAAGAAAAGATAAAAATGAGATTGAGGAGACCCTGGCTAAAATTTATAAACGTTTCCCCCGACTTGAGGAACGCAAATCACAAATCGCCGGGACCTTGAGTGGTGGTGAGCAGCAGATGTTGGCTATGGGAAGGGCGTTGATGTCCCACCCGAAAATCATTTTAATGGATGAACCCTCCATGGGTCTGTCACCTATTTTAGTGGAAGAAATATTTGATATCATAAAAGAGATCAGTAAAAGCGGCACTACTGTATTATTGGTTGAACAGAATGCAAAAAAAGCGTTATCAATTGCTAACCGTGCATATGTTCTCGAAACCGGTAATATCGTATTAGAGGGTGATGCGAAAAAACTGATGAATGATGAATCAGTGAAAAAGGCTTACCTAGGCGAATAAAGATGTAATAACAAACCGGTAAATGAAACAGTATGTTAAATTTAAGAACATGAGCGAATAAAATTCACATCCAATACAGAAGAAATAGGAAAGAGCTTTCAATAATAATTCTTTTAAATTTGGATATGGTATATCCTTAAGGAAGGCAGGAGGTATTTCATATGAATAAGTATGTTATCACAATTGCCAGAGGTTACGGCAGCGGAGGAAGAACCATCGGTAAATTGCTGGCGGAGAAGCTTGGAATCCCTTACTATGACAGGGATCTGCTTCGTTTGGCTTCGGATGACAGTGGTATTAATGAAAATCTATTTGCTAAAGCAGATGAAAAACTAAAGAAAAGTCTTTTGTTTAAAATAGCAAGTAATGTTTATAAAGGTGAACTGATACCACCGGACAGTGATGATTTTGTATCCAATGATAATCTTTTTAATTATCAGGCAAAAATCATTAAGGAACTGGCTCAAACTCAGTCCTGCATTATAATCGGCCGTTGTGCTGATTTTGTATTAAGGGACGCAGATAATGTCATCAAGGTTTTTGTTCATGCGCCACTCTCTGATTGTATCAATACCTTAAAAGATATGACCGGAAAACCAGAAAAAGAAATTGAAAAACAGATCGCTGACATAGATAAGCACAGAGCAGAGTACTATAAATACTATACCGGAAGAAGCTGGGACGATGCGAAAAATTATGATCTATGCTTAAACAGCAGTCAGCTGGGCTTCGATAAATGTGTTGAGATTGTGGAAGCATACCTTAATATCCGGTTTCGATAAGCTTAATAAATTTCTGAGGCTGCAACACGATGCTAATGCAATATGTACCGGATATATTTCGGTTGTCTCTACAGACAGCAGGATCTGCTCGTATCATGCTAGACATAAATTATGTTTAACATGATACGAGCAAATCCGGCTGCAGATAACGGCAATCAAAATTGATTTTCCGGTACATAGGTGCACATGCAACGTGTTGCAGCCCTTTTCTATACTGGCAGATCAACCATAACGATAACTGAAATTTGCCTAGTTATTGAAAGGAAACGAGATTTATTTTCAGCTGGTAAGTATGCTATTATTTTTTGTATAATTTTGCTGTTGCGCGCACAATTTACATAATTCATTCGCTCCCATGCTACCAATAGGCTTATCTTTCGCACCGGAATAATATGTGATAGGTATGCAATTGAGTTAGAATATGAGTATGAAAATAGATAAAACAGTAATAAAAAGGGGGTGGATCGAATGGCTAACGTTGAGCTTACCAATATGTGTATGGTTTATGATAAGTTGAATCATAAGGTTCTGGTTCAGGAGCGGTTAAAATCCTGGAAGGGTATTTCGTTTCCCGGTGGGCATGTTGAGGATGGAGAAAGCCTTGTGGAAGCCACGATACGGGAAGTGAAGGAAGAAACCGGACTGACAGTATCCGAGTTAGAAGCTTGCGGAGTGATATATTGGTTTAATGATGAGACCGGAGATAGGTATTTTGTATTTAATTACCGCACAGAGGTGTATCACGGTGAGTTGATTAATATGACAGAGGAAGGTAAAGTATTTTGGGTGGATGCAGATGATCTGGTGAATTTAGCTCTTTCACCCGGCTTAAAAGAAAGACTGCCCATGTTTTTTGAAAAGCAGTATCTGGAAGGTTTCGGAATATGGAGTGAACGCAGAACCAAACCGCTGATATTTCGGTAAACACATGAGGAATAGAGACGGATGTGATAGATAATTTGCAGTGTGTTTCATAGGAAATACATAATGAAAGATCATATACTCTACATAATGAAACATATTTTGACTGTGTAACGAAATTATATTGCTATTACAAATGGAATTATTGTAGGATGATCGAAATTTTACCATGGTTATAACGAATCGAAAAATTCACATTGTTATTGATTCAATTTCGTTTGTATGTTATACTTTACACCAAAATTTAGCTGTTGGCATTAATAGGAAAAGAGGTAGCGCAATGATATCAGAAAAGATGGTAGGACTGGTAAAGAACAGCTCAGTAATCAGAGCAATGTTTGAAGAAGGAAAGCGACTGGCAGGAATCTATGGTGCTGAAAATGTCTTTGATTTCAGCCTTGGGAATCCAAGCGTAGAGCCTCCAATTGAGATTAAGGAAGCAATTCTGCAAGTGATTAACGAAGAAAATCCAAATCTTGTACATGGATATATGAACAATTCCGGTTACGAGGATGTCAGAGCTAACATAGCAAAGTCAATTAACCAAAAATTCGGTACAGCATTTGATGAAAACAATATCATAATGACGGTAGGGGCTGCCGGAGGTTTAAATGTAATTTTAAAAACCTTACTTGATCCGGGTGATGAAGTAATTACTTTTGCTCCCTTCTTTGGTGAATACCGCAATTATGTAAGTAATTTTGATGGAAAACTGGTAGTGGTTTCACCGAATACAGTGAATTTTCAACCAAATCTTACTGAGTTTGAACAGAAGCTGTCTTCTAAGACGAAAGCGGTATTAATCAATACACCGAACAATCCCACCGGTGTTGTTTATTCAGAGCAGACAATTATGGAATTGGCAGAAATATTAAATAAAAAGCAAAAGGAATATGGTACCTCTATTTATCTTATTTCTGATGAGCCGTATCGTGAACTTGCATATGATGGTGTAGAGGTTCCCTACTTAACAAAATATTATCAAAATACAATTGTAGGCTATTCCTTCAGTAAATCCTTATCGCTTCCGGGAGAAAGGATCGGATACCTTGTAATACCAAAGGAAATAGATGATTTTCAGGATGTATATGCGGCATCCAATGTTGCTAATCGAATTCTGGGATATGTGAATGCTCCGTCATTAATACAGAGGGCGGTAGCAAAATGTCTGGATGCAAAGGTGGATATCGAAATTTATAACCGTAATCGTGAGTTACTGTATAATAGCCTGATTTCCTACGGATATCAATGTGTAAAACCTCAAGGGGCCTTTTATCTCTTTGTAAAAACACCGGACGAGGATGACAAAGCATTTGCACAAGCGGCGAAGGAACATAATATCCTGATTGTTGCAGGTTCAGCTTTTGGCTGTCCGGGATACTGCCGAATTGTTTACTGCGTGGATTATTCCATGATAGAACGCTCGCTCCCAGGATTTAAAAAGCTTGCAGAGCAATATGGTCTGTAAGTGAAAATTGAAATTGCACTAACTTTATTCACTATATCAAGAATAAGATTATTGCTAAGTTGTGACATTTGGAAAGGAAAATACGGCAGCAAGAGATATGGGGACTGCTGTAAGTATCAGTATGAAGGCGTGGGAAAGCAATGTCAGAAAAATTGTACCTTATGTTCCGGGGGAACAGCCGAATCATAAGCACATGGTAAAACTAAATACCAATGAAAATCCATTTCCACCGGCACCTGGTGTCGACAGGGTATTAAAGGAAATCAACAGTGACAGTTTCCGACTTTATCCTGATCCGACCGTAAAATTGCTGGCGGCTAGTTTGGCTGATTATTATAATTTAAATCAGGAGCAGGTATTTGTCGGAGTTGGTTCTGATGATGTTCTTGCAGTAGCCTTTATGACCTTCTTTAACTCTGAAAAGCCAATACTTTTCCCGGATATTACGTATTCCTTTTATCCTGTATGGTGTGATTTGTTCCGTATCCCTTATAAAAATCCTGCTTTGGATGAAAAATTCCGGATTAAGAAAGAAGATTACCTTCAGGAAAATGGAGGGATCGTCATTGCAAATCCCAACGCACCTACCTCGATCTATGAAGATTTGAGTGTAATTGAGGAGATCATAAAGAAAAATCCAGGAACAGTCGTGATTATTGATGAGGCTTATATTGATTTTGCAGGTAAATCTGCCGTTGAACTGGTTGCTAAGTATGATAATCTTCTTGTGGTTCAGACCTTTTCAAAAGCCCGCTCGTTGGCCGGTATGAGAATTGGGTATGCAATGGGACAGCCAGAATTGATTAAAGCTATGAATGATGTCAAGTATTCCTATAACTCTTACACTATGAATCAAACTGCAATTGAATGTGGTGTCGAGGCAGTCAGGGATGTGAAGTACTTTAAGGAAGGCATTCAAAAGATTATTGATATTAGAAAGAATTCGGAAGAAGGCTTAAGGAAACTGGGCTTTTCCTTCCCGGAATCCGGAGCTAACTTTCTGTTTGTTACTCATGAGAAAATACCCGCCAAGGAAATATTTGAGTCCTTACGATCCAATCATATTTATGTCAGATATTTTAACTTACCACGTATTAATAACTTTTTACGAATAACCATTGGTACTCAGGAGGATATGGATCGTTTACTGACATTTTTAGAAAATTATATTAATACTTATGATAACTAATTGTAATGATTCAAATTACCCCCTATCTTATTATGAAGTTATATTATATGATAATCTTGTATAATGTTCAATCGTAAAGGGGGAAGTGAGATGAGAATTTTAATTGCAGAAGATGATTTTGCAAGTAGAAAGTTCATGCTTAGATTCTTGGCAAAGTATGGAGAATGCGATGTAACCGTAGATGGAGAAGAAGTTGTTGAAGCATTTACCATGGCTTTGGAAGCAAACGAGGGGTATGATTTGGTATGCTTGGATATTATGATGCCAAATTTAGATGGTTATCAGGCACTAAAAAAGATTCGGGAATTTGAGAAGGAAAAAAGCATTCCTGATGATAAAATGGCTAAAATTATTATGACGACAGCATTAAATGAAGGAAAGAACGTGACTAAGGCATTTGAACTGGGATGTACCGCATATGCTGGGAAACCAATCGATCAGAAAAAATTCGAAAAGATTCTAGTGAAACTTGATCTGATAAAAGAGTAGTATAAAATGCCAATACAATTATCGTAACTGTATCAAAGGATAATATTTTATGAGGATTCGGTGTAGGAATGAATTATCAAAAGGAACTTGATCAAATTATTGAACAAATTATTAAGTCAAACAGCCATCCGAAGCTTTTGATCCATAGCTGCTGCGCACCCTGCAGCAGCTATGTTTTAGAGTATCTGTCTAATTATTTTGAAATCACCGTCTATTATTATAATCCGAATATTTATCCCGAGGAGGAATATAGTAGAAGAATGGAAGAGCAACGAAACCTGATTGAGGCAATGCCGCATAAAAATCCGGTCAAGTTTGTTCCGGGAGAGTATGAGCCCTCGGATTATTATAATGCCACCAAGGGGTTAGAAACGGCACCGGAGGGCGGAGAACGTTGCTTTATATGCTATGATATGCGACTTCGAGAAGCAGCGAAACTGGCAAAGGACATGGGTTTTGAATATTTTACGACGACCCTATCCATTAGTCCCTATAAAAATGTAGAAAAATTAAATAAAATCGGTAATCAACGGGCTGATGAATTGGGTTTAAAATATCTCCCCTCAGATTTTAAAAAGAAGAATGGTTATAAGCGTTCCATCGAACTTTCCAAGGAGTATGGTTTATATCGGCAGGATTACTGTGGATGTGTATATTCAATGAGAGAAAGAGAAGTGCAGAAAAAAGCACAGGGCGAATTAGTATAGCAATATACTTTATACCTAGGAGGTTACATTATGAGATGTCCGAAATGCGGAAATGATTATTGCCATATTGTTGAAGAAACGGAAACTCAAACGAAGGGATTCGGATTTTTTAAAGGCTGCTGTGGATATCTTATTTTGGGCCCTATTGGATGGCTATGCGGCCTGTGCGGTATGGGAGACGGACATACGTCCAGAAAGGCTTATTGGGTATGCGGTCACTGTGGAAAGAAATTTCGAATATAAGGCGTGATCCATGCCGGGTATGGGTATAATGGCATGCAGAATCATCAACAGAAAGTGATAACTCGGAGAAATAAATCGGATACATTCCAGGAAGATAAATTTCAGGAAGAAATATTTCAGGAAGATACATTCCACGAAGACAAAATCCACGAAGACAAATTCCACGAAGAAAAATTCCACGAGGATAAATCTCACAAAGACAAATTCCACGAAGATAAATTCCACGAAGATAAATTCCACAAAGATAAATTCCAAGAAGATACATTCCGAGAGGATAAAGGGTATTGCTGTTGGATAAAATGGATGCGTTTTGGTGAGAAAACCGGCTGTCATCAACGACCGGATCGTAGTTTTTTCATCAAAGATTATCAGATGCCGATATGTGCCAGATGCTTCGGAGTATGCATCGGATATATAATTGCTGTAACCGGCTATTTTTTAGTTGGCTTTACTAAGATATTATCCTTTGCAGGATGTTTTGTGATGTTTCTGGACTGGCTGCTTCAAGAGATTAAAATCAAGGAATCAACCAATGGTAGAAGATTTGTAACCGGCCTGCTCGGTGGCTATGGCATTATGTCATTGCAACTTGCTTTGTTAAAATGGCTGTTAAAATTGGTTCATAAATAAAATATATTTAAGTGAGATAAGACTCTTATTTGGCAGGAATTAGATTTGATGATTCCCTCTAAATAAGAGTTTTTTATTGGTATTTAGTTAGCTTCATCCCCATAATATTTTTATGTATCATATTACATTAGTTATACCAGTATTTTTATGAGTTATATTACATCATAATTTTTATTAGTAATATTACATCAGTGTTGACAAAGGAAAAAAACGAGATTATAATGAAGTAGCAAATGATAATTATTATCATTTAGAAAATTTATACATAAGATGCGCTTGCTGGAAGATAGAAAGGATGGACAGGATGACATTACACAATGCACGAATCGGCATAACCTATACGGTAAATTCGTTGGATCTTGATATTGTAACTATGCGAAGGCTGGAAGCCTTAGGCCTTACCAAGGGAACCCATATAAAAGTATTAAATCGTAATAGAGGTGGCTCTATCATATTAATGGTGAGGGGAAGCAGGTTGGCATTAGGCAGGAAGATAGCGGAATCCATCCTTATGAGGGAGGCATCATGATGAAGGATGAATTACAGATCGGTTTTGTTGGTAATCCAAACTGTGGAAAAACTACTCTTTTTAATGCATATACAGGGGCGAATTTAAAAGTGGGTAACTGGCCCGGAGTAACGGTAGAGAAAAAAGAGGGTGCTTTCAAATATCATGACCATCGGTTTAAGTTAGTGGATCTACCCGGTATTTATAGTCTTACCTCCTATACCATGGAGGAAAAACTGACACGGGAATTTATTTTAAACTCCAATGTGGATGTAATCATCAACATCGTAGACGCTTCGAGCTTAGAGCGGAATCTGTATTTGACCCTTCAATTGATTGAGCTGGGAAAACCGGTTGTAATCGCACTTAATATGATGGATATCGTGGAAGAGCGCGGAATGGAAATTGATTTGCACCGTTTGCCTGAGATGCTTGGTGTGCCAGTTATTCCTGTTTCTGCAAGGAAAAAGACAGGACTTGATATACTGATGCATACCGTAGCTCATCATAAGGATAAACGCTTAGACGATAATTTAGAGCATCACCATAAATTCGAAAAGAAGAAGGACTCAGGCCATAAGCATGAGCATCACAGTGAATATCCGGTTGTCTACAGTGATGCAATTGAAGATAAAATAGACGAAGTGATTGAGCTATTACGTAAAAAGTACGGAGCAATAAAAAATATTCGATATTTTGCCATTAAGCATTTGGAGCAGGATGAAACAATCCGATTACAATATCCATTGAGTTTAGGTAATATCATTATACATAGCTATGAGGAAGAAATCATTAATCAAAAATACGATTTTATCGAGGAAATTATCGAAGAAGTTTTGGTTAATAAAAGCAGCAAAGCGGCTTCTACCGATAAGGTAGACCGTATACTTACACACCGGTATTTAGGGCTACCTATATTTCTTGGAATTATGGCACTTGTATTCTTCCTTACATTCCAGATTGGTGATGCCATCAAAGGATTAATGGAGGGAGGTTTTAATGCATTCTCCTCAGGAATGCTTTATCTTCTTACCGGCATAGGTGCAGGGGAGTTTGTTACCTCTCTTGTAGTCGATGGAATCATTGCAGGTGTTGGGGGGATTCTTACCTTCCTTCCGAATATATTTATTCTGTTTTTAGCACTGGCATATCTGGAAGACAGCGGTTATATGGCCAGGGTTGCTTATATCATGGATGGAATTATGGGTAAACTTGGTCTGTCCGGAAGAGCATTTATTCCGATGCTGCTTGGTTTTGGCTGTACTGTACCGGCCATTATGGCTTCCCGTTCTCTTGAAAATATGTCCGACCGTAGAAGGACAATCCTGGTGACACCGTTTATGTCCTGTAGCGCGAGACTTCCGATTTATGTACTGTTTTCAGATATGTTCTTCGGAAATAATGCAATGATAGTTGCATATTCCATGTATCTGATCGGGATTGCGGTTGCGATTTTAGTGGCATTTGTAATGAATAATAAAAAAGAATTGATAAGCAATAATACATTGTTGATTGAGCTACCGGAATACAAAGCGCCAAATTTACCTACCATTTTCCTTTATGTATGGGAAAAGGTGAAGGAATATTTAACGAAAGCCGGAACTACTATATTTGCAGCTTCCGTACTGGTATGGTTTATATTGAATTTCGGACCTACGGGAATGGTGGATGATTTATCCTTAAGCTTTGGTGCCATGGTCGGTAAAGTAATTGCGCCGGTCCTTGCTCCGGCAGGTCTTGGAATGTGGCAAATTGTAGTGGCATTAATTTCCGGTGTTGCTGCTAAGGAGGTTGTTGTATCAAGCTTTAGCGTATTGTTTCACATAGGAAATATAACGTCCAATGAAGGAATGGCCGGTTTGGCAATGATTTTAAGGGATTATGGATTTGGTGCCTTAAATGCTTATTCCTTAATGGCATTTTGTCTACTGTATATTCCATGTGCAGCAACCATCGGAGTAATCCAAAGAGAAATGCGTTCCGTAAAATGGACTATATTTGTAGTCTTTTTCCAACTTGCCGTAGCTTGGTTGGTTTCAACCTTGATCTATCAGATTGGAAGTTTGTTCTAAGAATATGAGTTTCGCAAACAACTATTTGCTCATTGGTTTGAAAGGAGATGACTTCATGCCGGGAATTATGATAGGAGTACTCATTATCGGTTATACAGCATTTATAATTTATAAAAAGGCAAAGGACGTTAAGGAGGGAAAATCCTGCTGTTCAGGCTGCTCCGGATGTTCCTCAAAGAATAAATGTGGATTAAGATAAATTAATATCGAAGGTATCGCAGGCTGTAAAAGAGCCTGCGTTTTTTAACATAACGAAAAGAATTGGAATATATTAGTGTGCACAGCAAGATCAGTTTGAGCTTCCATAATAAATTATTAGGATTATGAAAAAATAAAAAAGGAAATAGGAACTCTTTGTAGAATATTAGTAGTATGATTGTTAATTTGCCTTATGAATATGTAGGGGCTGTTTATGGAAATAATCTATCTAAACAATATCTGCTGTGTATTTTGTTACGGGTCAGTTCGAGTCTTATTGTTGTAATTAGAAAAGAGGATGCGTATGGAACAAGGTTTAAATATCAGACAAATGCTTGAAAAAAGAGAACATGATATTTTAAGTCCTTATGCAGCGTTTTCCGACCGCTCTATGGGCAGGGATACCTGGGAAGCACCCTGTGATATCCGGACCATTTTCCAGAGAGACAGGGATAGAATATTACATTCCAAGGCATTTCGGAGATTGAAGCATAAGACACAGGTTTTTTTGGCACCGGAGGGGGATCATTACCGTACCAGGTTAACACATACCCTCGAGGTTTCGCAGTTAGCAAGGACGATAGCAAAATCACTTCTTTTAAATGAAGATTTAACGGAGGCAATTGCTTTGGGGCATGATTTGGGTCATACACCATTCGGTCATGCAGGGGAGCGAGCATTGAATCGGATTTGTCCGAATGGCTTTAAACATCATCTGCAAAGTATCCGCGTAGTTGAGCTTTTGGAAAAGCATGGGAAAGGACTAAATCTGTCAAAGGAAGTTAGGGATGGTATTAAAAACCATCAGATGGATGGAAATCCTTCGACGTTGGAAGGCAAAATTGTTAAGATATGTGATAAAATAGCGTATATTAACCATGATATTGATGATGCCATTCGGGGTAAAATCATTACAGTGAAGGATATTCCGGGTGAATTTACGGATGTGCTTGGACATAGTCTGGGCGATCGATTAGATACATTAATTCATGATATTATTTCGAACAGTGAAAATCAAAACGACATTATTATGTCGCAGGATATTGTAGCTGCCATGCAGGGCTTAAGAGAATTTATGTTTGGCAGTGTCTATACAAATAAAAAGGCAAAAGCACAGGAGGAACAGGCAGAGCGTCTTCTTGAACATTTATTTCTTTATTATGAAAAACACTTAGAAAGTCTGCCGGAGGAATATCGCGTGCGAATGGAGTTAAGAGAAGAACCCTCTTATCAGGTGGTAAGCGATTATATCGCCGGTATGACGGATCGTTATGCAGTATCTAAATTTAAGGAGTTAATGATCCCATCTGCCTGGAGTGTTTTTTAGCAGTAAGACTGGTAGGAGGAAAGCACTATGTTCTATTCGGATGAGTTAGTGGAAGAAATCAGAAGCAAAAATGATATCGTCAGTGTAATAGGCTCCTACATAAGATTACAGAAAAAAGGCAGCAATCATATGGGCTTATGTCCGTTCCATAATGAGAAGACACCATCCTTTTCCGTTAGTGGTCCAAAACAGATGTATCATTGTTTTGGTTGCGGTGTCGGAGGTAATGTATTTACGTTTATTATGGAATATGAAAATTACTCTTTCCTGGAGGCTTTAAAATTCTTAGCGGAGCGTGCCGGAGTATCGCTACCCGAACAGGAATATTCGGAGGAAGCGAAAAGACAGTCTGATTTCAAATCAAGACTTTTTGAAGTAAATAAGCAGGCAGCCAGATATTTTTATTATCAATTTAAATCAGAGGGTGGACAGGCTGCGTATCAATATTTAATAAACAGGGGATTAACGGAGGAAACCATCAAGCATTTTGGTCTGGGATATTCCAACCGTACCAGTGATGATTTGTACCGCTACTTAAAGAAAATAGGTTATGATGACGAGTTTTTGTCACAGACCGGGCTGGTAACCATTGATGAGAAGCTGGGTGGGCGGGACAAGTTCCGTGACCGTGTTATATTTCCGATTATGGATGCGAATCACCGTGTCATTGGGTTTGGCGGACGCATCATGGGGAATGCTGGACCGGAAATTCCAAAATACTTAAATTCGCCCGAAACCAAAATTTTTGAAAAAAGCAGGAATTTATATGGGTTAAATTTTGCGAAAACTTCAAGAAAGCCTAGTTTTTTAATCTGTGAAGGATATATGGATGTGATTGCGCTGCATCAGGCAGGTTTTCAGAATTCTGTGGCAGCACTTGGTACCGCATTTTCAAGTTTTCATTCGAATCTTTTAAAACGCTATACCGCTGAAGTATTACTTACCTTTGATAGTGACAGGGCCGGAACGCTGGCAGCACTTCGTTCCATACCGATTTTAAAGGAGGCCGGACTGACCATAAAGGTGATTGATATGAAGCCCTATAAGGACCCGGATGAATTTATCAAAACATTAGGGGCGGAAGAATTTCAGCAACGAATTTCCGAAGCAAGGAACAGCTTCTTTTTTGAAATTGATGTGTTACAAAAGGATTATGATTTAAATGATCCGGAACTAAAAACAAAATTTTTTCACGAGACAGCAAAAAAGTTATTAAACTTTGGTGAAGAACTTGAGAGAAATTTTTATATTGATGCAGTAGCAAAGACTTATCAAATTGATGTGGAGCAATTGCGCAGATTGGTGAACCGATTTGGAAACCAGCTGATGTTAAAGCCGAATGAGCGAACAGAAATACAAAGTGAGGCGGTAAGGAATAAGAAAGCCCCGGAAAGCGGTATCGTAAAGTCCCAGAAATTAATGTTGACCTGGTTAATTGAGGATAATACCCTATTTGAAAAGATTAAGGGCATTCTGGGACCGGAGGACTTTACCGAAGGGATCTACAGCATTGTAGCCGGCCTAGTTTTTGATCAATATGAAAAGGAACATACCGTGACGCCTGCAAGGATTATTAATTTCTTTCAGAGTAAGGAAGAACAATCGGAAGTTGCAGCTCTGTTTTCAGCCGGAATAAGCGGGATGAATGATACAGACTGGATGAAGGCACTATCGGATACGGTAATTCGTCTGAAGGAGAATAGTCTGGACGAGCTTAGTCAAAAAGCGATTGAAATCAATGATACTGTATTGCTTCAGAAGGTGATCGCCAGGAAGCAGGAGCTGAAAAAGCGTGGGATAACCTTTTAATATTGATATCAGGTCTTTGTAAGGCCACGGGAGATGCCTGGCTAACATAAATTGCATATTTCATCAAATGATGGTTAGAATATAAAAAGAGTTTAAGAAGGAAGGATTATCAATGGACGAGAATATTGTTAAATTTACAGAGCGGTTGAAAGAATTGCTTGCTTTTGCCGAAAAGAAGAAAAATGTCCTGGAATTTCAGGAAGTAAATGATTTTTTTGCAGATATGGAATTGGATGCACAGCGCATCGAAAAGATATATGACTATCTTGATAAACATAATGTCGATGTCTTAAGAATTTCGGAAGAAGATGAGGAAGAAGATATCATTCTGGATGAGGATGAAGAAATAGAACCCATTGATTTAACAATACCGGAGGGTATCAATATAGAAGATCCTGTCCGTATGTATTTAAAAGAAATTGGTAAGGTTCCTCTTTTAAATGCGGATGAAGAAATAGAGCTGGCGAGGAGAATGGAGGACGGTGATGATTATGCCAAAAAAAGACTGGCAGAAGCAAATCTTCGTCTTGTTGTAAGTATCGCGAAACGTTATGTCGGACGCGGTATGTTATTCCTTGACTTAATTCAGGAAGGTAATTTGGGACTAATCAAGGCGGTAGAAAAATTTGATTATAGAAAAGGTTACAAGTTCAGTACTTATGCTACCTGGTGGATCAGGCAGGCTATAACCAGAGCAATTGCTGACCAGGCCAGAACGATTCGTATACCGGTTCATATGGTAGAAACCATTAATAAATTAACACGTGTTCAGAGACAGCTCCTACAGGAACTTGGAAGAGAGCCTTCTCCGGAGGAGATCTCCGAAGTAATGAATATGCCGGTGGAGCGAGTAAGAGAAATCCAGAAGATATCTCAGGAACCCGTATCCTTAGAGACGCCAATCGGTGAAGAAGAGGACAGCCACCTTGGCGACTTTATCCAGGATGATAATGTACCGGTACCTGCGGATGCAGCAGCATTTACCTTATTAAAGGAGCAGTTGGTAGAAGTGCTGGGTACTTTAACAGAACGGGAGCAGAAGGTACTTCGTCTTAGATTCGGTTTAGATGATGGACGTGCCCGTACCTTAGAGGAAGTAGGGAAAGAATTTAACGTTACCAGAGAACGTATCCGCCAGATTGAAGCAAAGGCTCTTCGCAAATTAAGACATCCGAGCCGTAGTCGGAAGCTAAAGGATTATTTGGAGTAAAAAATGGGTAATTAATGTGCGTAGCACCTTTCGACACTTATAGAAACAATTGATAATATTATTTTATTATGATAAGGATTTACGATACAAGACCCTGTAGGCAGACACCTTGTTATGTCGGCCTACAGGGTCTTTGACAATGGAAAAGAAGAGGATAATTACACAGTCGCTATACAACAAACAATCATAAGAGTCTCGGAGGAAAACCGGGAGGAAACCGATAATTCGATAGATTAATTTGCTGCCTCTTTTAGTAGTAATATGCACAAAATTATGGTAAGATATTAAAAATACGAAAATGGAGACTGAAAATGCAGTTGTCAAAACGTTTACAAGCCGTGGCAAGCCTTGTTACACCGGGAAACCGGGTTGCAGATGTGGGGTGTGACCATGCATATACCGCAATTTATCTGACAGAGAAACATATTTCACCTCATGTAATCGCCATGGATGTAAACCAGGGACCGATTGATCGGGCTAAAATAAACATTATTAAATATGGCTTCGGTGACAGGATTGACGTAAGAAAATCGGATGGATTAGAGAAACTTAACGAACATGAAGCGGATACCATATTGATAGCAGGAATGGGTGGAGCCCTGACCATACAAATTCTTTCTAAACGGATGGAGGTTGTCAGAAATATCCGTGAGCTGGTCTTACAGCCCCAGTCGGAAATCCATCTGGTTCGGCAAATGCTTTGTGAGATTGGCTTCCTGATAACCTCTGAGAATATGTTGCTGGAAGATGGTAAATATTATGTCATGATGAGAGCACAAGCCAAAGAGCTCGTAACAGACGAAAAGACTTATGAATTAACCGAGGAGGAGCATTTTTACTTTGGAAGGCTTTTACTTGAGCAGCGCCACCCGGTTTTGATGGAATATTTAGTCAGGGAACAAAGCATTTGTGAGAATATTATGAGGGAGTTTCTGTCTGAGACGACGGAAAAGTCCAGGTTAAGACAACAGGAATTAAAGGAAAAAATAGATCGGATTGTCAAAGGAAGGGGTTATTATAATAATTAATAACTTATATAAAGGTAGTAAAATTATATTCTAGTAGCAAGTGCCTCCATTTGTATGCATGAAATAAATGCTGGGGAAGCATAACTACAGAACATAGATAGCGAAAGAGAGGTTTACCACAATGAATGTTAAGGTAGAAATTAATAATAAAATTCATGAATATCCACAGAATACAACCCTGCTTGAAATCAGCAGGGATTTTCAAAAGGAATTTAATCATGATATCATTTTAGCATTTGTAAATCAGAAGTTACGCGAGTTGTTTAAACCGGTAAGTGAGGATTGTTCCGTTCGTTTTGTCACAACTGCGGATGACGCTGGCCATAAAACCTACACCCGTGGTATGATTTTAGTTATGCTAAAGGCTTTCTATGCCGAGTTTGGTTCTGAAAATATAGATAAGGTTTCCGTGGAATATTCCATCGGTAATGGACTGTACTGTGATTATACAGGGAAAATACCTTTAAGCATGGAGCGGATTAATGCTGTGAAAGAGCGAATGAGAAAAATTATTAATAAGGATCTCCCATTTGCGAAGCGAAGTATTGGGACGGATGATGCAATAGAGCTGTTTCGCCATTACCATATGTTTGATAAAGAAAAATTATTTCGTTACCGCAGGGTTTCAAAAGCAAATATATATAATTTGGATGGTTTTGAAGATTATTATTACGGATATATGCCCCCGAGCTCTGGGATGCTAAAGTATTTTGATCTGTTAGATTATGAGGGGGGATTTCTGTTATTAATGCCGGAAAATAAAACGCCGACGATAGTGGATCCCTTTATACCGCAGAAAAAGCTTTTTTATACGTTAAAGGAATCAAACCAATGGGCTAAGATGATGAATATTGAGAATGTTGGAGCATTGAATGATATCGTAGCCCAGGGAAAGATGAATGATTTGATTTTAGTGGCGGAAGCACTACAGGAAAAGAAAATCAGTGATATTGCTGAAGCGATTAAAATGGCGGGAGGAAAGAAATTTATCATGATTGCTGGTCCCTCCTCCTCCGGGAAAACTACATTCTCCCACAGGCTCAGTATTCAATTAAAGGCTCACGGCTTTAAACCGCACCCGGTCGCGGTGGATAATTATTTTGTTGACCGTGAAAAGACTCCGAAGGATGAATATGGAAATTATAATTTTGAAAGCCTCCACGCGATTGATTTAGAGCAGTTTAACCAGGATATGGCCGATTTGATGAACGGAAAAAACGTGGAAATTCCTAATTTTAATTTTATCACCGGTAGAAGAGAGTATAAAGGTAACTATATGACCTTAGGTCCCGATGACATCCTTGTGATTGAAGGAATCCATGGTTTAAATGATGCGTTATCCTATTCTTTGCCCAGAGAAAGCAAATATAAAATCTATATCAGTGCGTTGACACAGTTAAATATCGATGAGCATAACCGGATTCCGACGACTGATGGCAGACTGTTAAGAAGAATGGTACGTGATGCTAGAACCAGGGGGGCATCGGCGAAAACAACGATTTCTATGTGGCCCTCTGTAAGAAGGGGAGAGGAAGAAAATATTTTTCCGTTCCAGGAGGATGCCGACATAATGTTTAATTCAGCTTTAATTTATGAACTTGCGGTACTGAAACAGTACGCTGAACCGATTTTGTTTGGTATTGACCGTAATTGTGAGGAATATGTTGAGGCGAAACGATTGTTAAAATTCCTGGATTATTTTATCGGAACTCCCAGTGAGACGGTACCACAGAATTCCATTTTAAAGGAGTTTGTGGGGGGAAGCTGCTTTCATGTGTAATCAGATTTTCGAATAGTGATTTGTTTATAATAGATGAGAAGCCTAATGGGATTAAAGTGTAAAATGGTGCTACGCACATTTCCATTTACAATGTTTTGATATGCAAGCAAGCACGCAAGAGCAATATATTATAGCCGGAAAACACGAAGGTGCTAATGACACCTTAATCTTAATAGAGCGAAAAATAAAATGTAATTAATGAAAGGAATAAAGAACTCAGTATTATTTAATTAATTAAAGGAATAAAGAACTCAGTATTATTTAATTTAATAAAGAAAAAAGTATGAAAAAAACACCCGCGGCTGCGAGTGTTTATACTTTTTTGATGAGAGCAGAACGATAAGCCGGGTTCTGTCGTGAATGGTCATCTATCTTGACCGCATGTTACCATGCGGCTCCAGCAAAAGCTTTCGCTTATGCTACGCGGCCAACCCGAAAGCACGGCGGGCAACCGTATCGCTTTCTGTTCGGTCTTGCTTCGAGTGGGGTTTACATCTGCCCCTCCTGTTACCAGAAGGGCGGTGGTCTCTTAAGCCACCTTTCCATCCTTACCTAAACAATCTCTTTGACAAGTCAAAGCATTGCCAGGCGGTATATTTCTGTTGCACTAGCCTTGGAGTCGCCTCCACCGGACGTTATCCGGCACCCTGCCCTGTGAAGCCCGGACTTTCCTCACCTTTATAAAAGGTGCGACCATCTGTGCTGCTCACAGATTGTATTCTAACATGAGCAATGCTAAATGTAAATGACAATCCTTTACCAATCAGAAGGAAGGTTGCTGTAGCATAGGTATTTATAAGGAATTGATCACTACTTTCAGGAAGGAATTACAGAAAATTAAGAAAAAAGTAAAGATTAAAATATAATTTATGATAAAATAATTAATATAAAATCATAAATTGTATATAGTCATGCAATAAAGGAGAACAGGGAATGGAACAGATTGAAATTCTGGTTGTGGATGATGATAGAGAAATTGCAGACCTTGTGGAGATTCATCTGGTCAGTGAGGGGTATCAGGTAAAAAAGGCGAACAGTGCGAGAGAAGGTCTTCAAATTTTGGAAAATTCGGATATACAGCTTGTGATATTAGATATCATGATGCCGGGTATGGATGGACTTACCATGTGTAAAAAAATCCGCGAGACAAACACGGTTCCTATCATCATGCTTAGCGCAAGATCGGCTGATCTCGATAAAATCATTGGTTTGGGTACCGGAGCCGATGATTATGTGACAAAACCTTTTAATCCGTTAGAACTGACTGCCAGGGTAAAATCCCAGTTGAGAAGATTTACGAAGTTTAACCCAGGTTCCCATGACGAAAAACAGGACAAGGAGATTGTACTGGATCATCTGGTAATAAATAAAGAAAATCATAAAGTGAATGCGTATGGTAAGGACGTAAAGCTGACACCGATCGAATTTGATATTTTATATCTGCTTGCATGCAATGTTGGCAGGGTATTTTCGACTGATGAAATATTTGAGCGGGTCTGGAATGAAAAAATGTATGAGGCCAACAATACGGTCATGGTTCACATCCGCAGAATAAGAGAGAAAATTGAAATGGATTCTCGTAATTCCCAAATTATAAAAACTGTATGGGGAGTGGGATATAAAATTGAAGAATAATATCTTTAAGAGCTTTCGTTTTGAAATAGTCCTATACAGCCTACTCAGCCTGTTATATGCATTGCTGTCCATAGCGATGATTCATATTGGTTTTTATATTGTATTGAGAGATAGTGAGGGAGAGCTTTCAAATTTATCGACAGCCCTGATTACTGTAATTACAATCACCATTGGAGTTATCCTGTTCATAGTATTTTTCCTGCTGTTAACCAGAAAATTTATCAGCTATATTAAGGAAATTGCTGAGGGAATCAATGAGATATCCCTAGGAAATCTGGACAATCGCATCATAATTAAAAATGAAGATGAATTTGCTTTGATTGCAGAAAAACTCAATAAAATGGCTGATGATATTAAGGAAATCATGGAAAATGAACGACGGAGTGAATATGCCAAGAATGAACTCATTACCAGCGTTGCCCATGATTTACGGACTCCGCTTACCTCCATCATTGGTTATCTGGACTTAGTTTCCTCCAAAGAGTTAACAAAGGAAACGCAGAAAAAATACATTGAAATTGCCTACAGTAAATCAAAACGTCTGGAGAAGCTGATCGAAGATTTGTTTACCTATACCAAGTTTAATTTCGGCGAGGTGAAGGCCGCATACTCGGAAGTAGATATGGTGAAGCTAATCAATCAATTACTGGATGAGTTTTATCCGAGCTTTACGGATAACCAATTAGAATATGAATTTACAACAGACCTTTCGGCAGCAGTAATAAAGGCAGATGGGAACTTATTAGCCCGGGCTCTTGCTAATCTGATTAGTAACGCTATTAAATATGGAAGGGAAGGTAAGAAGGTTCTATTTCATCTGATTAAGAATGAAGGTGATGTGACTATAACCGTGACGAATTACGGTGAAATCATACCAAAGAAGGATTTGGAGCAGATATTCCAACGTTTTTACCGTGTGGAATCCTCGAGATCCAGTGAGACAGGAGGGAGCGGACTTGGTCTCGCTATCGCCCAGAGCATTGTTTTAATGCATGGGGGATCAATATCCGCTAAGAGTGATACCGACGGAACCATTTTTACGGTTAGTTTGCCAAATGAGCCACAAACGAATCTATTATAATAAATTAAGCGAAAAACAAATTGAGCCATGGGTTATCTTGTATACAAGTCAGTACAATCCGAATGTACCGATTACACCTGCAAGATTTTACCCATGGCTTCAATTTGCGAAACTATGAAAACGGAAGAAGAAAAAATATAACCATATTATATCACATATTTCAAATAAAGGTAGTCTTTTTTAAAAAATTAAAACATTGTTAACATTTATGGGAGATATGTAAATATATGTATCCCTAAAAGGAAAAATTAGCCAAACTCTTATTCTCCTATTGATTCTGCATAAGCTAAAAGCTTCTTTGATATTCTAAGCCGCTGAAAAATAGAGGCATAACTGATCTCATCAAAATCATCGATATAATTTTGAGGATAATTCTTTTTAAATCCTGCATTCTGCAAAATTAAAACTGCTTTGTTATATGCAATTGCCGCTTCCTGTTCTGTCTTATAATGTCCGACCAGAAAGTCACCGTTAATATGTATTTTTGCTGTAAAAACAGGATTATTTCTGTGGAATGATTTAGTCACACCGTGAAAACGGTTGATAATCTCAATATTATGATAGCGATAATCCGTGTCATCTCCGTTAATAAATCTGTAATCTCTTCCCGGAACAGCATAATTCTTAATGCCGTAGCGGGAGAGAACATTAATCTGCATTCCATAATCGGATACAAACAGATGGCCTCCCCGCTTCAATATCTTGCGGTGTGCATAATAGAATAAATCTTCGGCGTCAAACTTTAAGGCGGTGTTCCTATCGATATGATAGATGAAATACCGCTTTTTTATATAGATTGGATTCTTAAAATAGATCCCATTATCGCGGAAATTAATCAAAACTACCCATTTATGCAAGGGAAGAACGCATTGATTCGGATAGCTATCAATCGTAAAAGGGCTGCCGGGGGTAAGTACTTCACCTGCAAGCAGGTAAGCCAGATTAGCATCTTTTTCGAGTGAAAAGCTCCCAAGACTGATATGTTTGGATTTGTAGGTAATGGAAGCTCTGTAATAGGCTTCACCGTTCTTTTTAACAGCCGGGAAAACACCGGGTAACATATCATTATCACCCCCCTGAATTTACTATAGCAGAAGGCAATTGCGAAACTCATATTCAGTGTTAATTGCGCACACAACATATACTACTCCGGAGCGGAAGTTAAGCCCGTAGGAAACGCTTAAGCGGAGGAATAGTATGTGTTGTGTGTGAAATAACAAAAACTATACAGTTTCGTAAACGCCTTTTTACTATATCAGATACCATAGGAAACCGCAACCGTTAGAAAATAGGGTGGAATTGTAAAATACTATTCATGTAGAATGCCATTTTCAGGCACTGGAAAGTATACTAAAACAGTAGTACATGCATAAGTTGAAAAGTTATGAATAAAATATTTAATATATAGTTAATAATTTGTTAAAAATATCTTGTGCAAATAGTATAAAATATACATGTAAATATATTACTACATTGTTAAAATATACAATAGATGTAAAAAAGAGGAAATTCATTATCGTAGCTTATAACGAAAATGATCTTAAGTTATTGACACAAAAAACCAATTTACCTATAATGCAGAATAGCATTAGGTAGTTCCATTAAATGGAAATGTTTATCAGTACACAGATATCCATCCATATAAACCTAAGTCTAAGAAAAGGAGAAAAGTTTATGTCAAAAATAAATTTGTTTCTTCAAAAGATAAAATTGCATGAGAATCATCATGGTATCGTAATGGTTATTACAGCATACATTTTATCCTTCCTTATGCTGGTTCTTGGCTCGGATTTATTTTATACTATTAAATCCGCTGCTGCAGGGAATGGCAAACAGGTTGAAGAAGCACAAGAAGAGAATCTGAAAACAGAAAAAGACGGGATCGAACAGGAGCCAGCAGGGAAAGCTTCGGACGGTTACCTTCTTAGTTACAGACAGTCAAACCAGGATATACAGATACTACAGGAAAATTTGATTAATCCTTATGGTATACAGGAACCAAAGATTTCAGTTATATCATCCTTCGGTGCGGAACCGGATGACACAGGAAGCAGTCAGGGAGAGGATAACAATAAAATCCTATCTCAGACAAATTCGGAAGTAGTTGCAGATACGGTAAAGAAAGAAAAACCGGTAGACGAAAAGTCAGCGGAGGATAAGACAAAAGCGGAGGAGTCAAAAGACGCAGAAGAAAAAGATGAGGCAGAAGAGAGTATATCTGTCACAGAAGATAACAACAATTTTATTTATGATGTAACAAAGTCTGAGATGCGAATGCTGGAACGTATTGTGGAAGCAGAGGCCTCAGGAGAAGATATGGTAGGAAAGATTTTAATTGCTAATGTAGTTTTCAACCGAATTTCTGATGATGAATTTCCGGATTCCATTGAAAAGGTTATTTTTCAGAAAGTGAACGGTGATTATCAATTTTCCCCAATCGCTGATGAAAGGTACTGGTCGGTTAGTGTTTCGAAGGATACAAAGGAAGCAGTGAAACGGGCCTTAGAAGGAGAGGATTATTCAAAAGGGGCTCTCTACTTTATGGCAAGGAAAACCTCCTCCAAGAAGAATGTTAAATGGTTCGATAAGGAGCTGGATAGGCTCTTCCGACATGGTGGACACGAATTCTTTAAATAAATTCAGGTGAGTATTGTATCCATAGTTTAAGCATGTTATAATACATGAAACTTGCAAGTCTGACGGAAAACGTGTGTTTAGGCGAACGTCTGGCTATTGTAAATCAGACGTTGCATAGTGAAATAATAGTAAAGGGGATTGAATTGTAATGAACCTGATGTATAAAAGTACAAGAGACTCGGGCAATAGAGTTTTAGCATCCCAGGCTGTGCTGCAGGGCTTATCTGCGGATGGAGGTTTATTTGTCCCGGAAAATATCCCGGTTCTTGAAAAATCGATGGACGAACTCTCCGGACTGGATTACCGCGAACTTGCTTACGAGGTAATGAAACTTTATTTAACAGATTACACGGAAGATGAATTAAAAGATTGCATTAAGAAAGCTTATGATGATAAGTTTGATACCCCGGAAATTGCTCCGCTAATTAAGATCGGACAGGCATATTATCTGGAACTCTTCCATGGCGCTACCATTGCTTTTAAGGACATGGCCCTTTCCGTTCTGCCTCACCTTTTAACAACAGCAGCAAAGAAAAATAATGTTCAAGAAGAAATCGTAATTCTTACCGCAACCTCTGGTGATACCGGAAAGGCGGCACTGGCAGGCTTTGCTGATGTAGAAGGGACTAAGATCATTGTTTTTTATCCGAAGGACGGAGTGAGCAGCATCCAGGAAAAACAGATGGTGACGCAAAGAGGCATGAATACAGAAGTCATAGGCATCTTGGGTAATTTTGATGATGCTCAGACCGGCGTTAAAGCAATGTTTAATAACAGGGAACTGGCCGATAAGATGAAGAAAGCCGGATATTTATTTTCCTCAGCAAATTCGATAAATATCGGAAGACTGGTACCTCAGATTGTTTATTACGTTCATTCTTATATTGATTTATATAGGAAGAAACAGGTATTAGAGGGAGAAAAGGTTAATTTTGTCGTTCCAACCGGTAATTTTGGCAATATACTTGCTGCCTATTATGCTAAGAATATGGGAATCCCGATTGGCAAATTAATCTGTGCCTCCAATGAAAATAAAGTATTGTTCGACTTTTTTGAAACGGGACGCTATGATAAGAACCGAGAATTCGTGTTAACGGATTCACCATCCATGGACATATTGGTTTCCAGCAATTTAGAGCGTCTGATTTACCACATAGCTGACTGCGATTCTCAAAAAACTGCGGAGCTTATGCAGGCTTTAACCTCCAAAGGAGTATATGAAATTACCGAAAGCATGAAGGCTAATTTAGAGGACTTCGTGGGAGGCTGGGCTACCTCAAAGGAAACTGCAGAAGCAATATCGCGTGTGTACACAGAGAGCGGATATGTCATTGATACACATACAGCTGTAGCTGTAAGCGTTTATCACAGATATGTTGAAAGCACAGGTGATAAAGCAAATACGGTTATCGTATCAACTGCCAGCCCGTATAAATTCGCAAAAAGCGTATTACACGCAGTTCATCCGGGATTAGAAGTATCTGAGGATGATTATGAGCAGGCTAATGTTCTTTCGAAGATATCGGAAACAAAAATACCGGAGGCGGTTGAGGAAATCCGTTTTGCACCAGTTCTGCATAAAAAAGTATGTGATACAGATAAAATGCAGGCTACTGTGGAGGATATATTGAAAATAATCTAATTGTGACAAATGCATGACATAAATTTGACACATACAAAGTGCATTATAAATGCATAGTCAAAGCAATGAGACAGGAATTACACGGTTGGGAATACAAGTAACGGATGAAGTCACATCCTATTCGACATCTGTTATGCGGGGATCTAATCTGGTAAGGAATGTGTGAGAATGGGGGTATCCCCCAACGAGCATTTTGACTACAAATATAATCAACTCCGACAAGGGAAATAAGCCAATAAAGGCTATCAAGAATTGGTAAAAAATCCATTTTCACGGATAAAAAGACTTGACCTTTTTTTCCTTTATTGTTATAATCATCTTGTTGTTGGAACGATTATATTTATGCGTGTCCTTTTTTATTATTTAAAGGTATAAAACATACTTTTTATAAGTCGGAAGGAAACGCAGGATATAATACCAAACCATATATTTTTAAGGAGGAAGTAAGAATATGAAGAAGAATTTCTTTAAGAAGTTGTCCTTCGTTATGGCATTAGCGATGCTCGTTTCCGTTATCGCTCCTGCTACCGGAGCTTTTGCGGCAACAGCGCCGAAGCTCAATTCTGTTAAGAAGTACTTACATCTTGACAAAGACGGTTATGACGAATATGACTTCAACATTAGTGGAAAGCAAAAAGGATGGACATACGAGTGGACATCCGCTAATGAAAAAGTTGCTAAAGTTAACAACCTTGGTGTTGTAACAGCAACTGGTGTTGGTTCAACTAAAGTTTCCGTTTATATTGAAAATAAAGACGGCAAAGAAGTTGACACACTTGATGCAACTGTTGTTGTAAGAGACAACATTGCTGAGTTAGAGATTTATCTCCAGGGCGAGAATCAGCCGGCAGTAGACAAATTACTTGTTGGTAAAGATTATGACTTTGGTAGAAAGTACAAAACTGTATCCGGTTCTAGCACAAAGACCTCTGGTGTTACCAGATGGACTGTTGATGCAACCGCAGACAAAGCTACTATCGTAGCTACCTCCGGTTTATTCAATGCAAAAGTTGCTGGCGAATACAAGCTTACAGCAAGATCCTTCCAGTCTGATGAAAAATTCAAGGCTTGGGAGAAAGACAACACTTTAGAAGTTGTTACAGCTGTTAAAGAGTTAACTGTTAAGGTTAATGCTTCTATCACTGATGTTGATCAGATTGATAAGAACAGCATTAAAGTAACCTTCTCCTCTCCTATGGATGAGGCTCAGGTGAAAGCAAACCTTTCCCTTAACGCTATCGTTACACAAACTGGATCAAAAGTTAAACATGTTATCAAGGAAATCAAATTAGCAAATGACAAGATGTCTGCAACAGTTATAGCTTATGTAGACTTTGCGGCTAAGACAATTTATTCCGTAGATTATGTTGGAATGGAATCCGGTCAGTTTACTGCAGCTACCATGACTTTTGATGATGTAGTTGATATGCAGATCACATCTCTTACAGAAAATGTAGAAGATCCGGCTGCAACTCCTCTTACAGTTAAACTGTTTAACAAAGACAATGTAGATATTACTACATCAGAATTATTAGGCAGAGTAACATTTGCTTCTTCTTCTGACAGAGTTGGTTTTGCTGGTAACAGCGTAACAATCTGGCAGGAAGGTGTTAGCACACAGATTACAGCTACTTACCACACCTATAAGTATGACTTAACAACTGGCCAGGAAACAGGTGCAATTGTTAGAACAGCTACTATGGTTGGTGTTAAGAATGCTCCTGTAACTTTAGGAAGCTTAAATGCTTGGACTATCGTTGATGCTGCAGGTAATGATCCTAAATTTGATAATGTAAATCACAGCTTAGCAGTTGGCGATGCCGGCTACAGATTATACGTTCAGGCTAAGAAGGGTGACAACAATATCAACAGCAAGGATGATGCTAAATTTACTTTCGAATCAACAGATGGTGCTAAATTGTTTGTAGGTTCTAACGGTACCTTATACCCGGTAAGAGATGGTGCTACTGTAGTTCTTGTTAAGTATGATGGTAATGTACTTGATACCGTAACTGTAACAGTTACTGGAGCTAGAGCTGCTAATCAGTTGAAGTTAACTCACGGAAACTTAGTATTATCTAACGATCCTGATGTTACAGACTCAGCTGAAATGAAGATTGAAGTTTTAGATCAATACAATCAGCCGATGAACTTATCTGATACAAAGGTTACATTATACAATACTCAGATTGTAGATGATCCTATCATGACTAACCTTACTGGTGGCGGTACTAAAGAAGCTAAAGCTACATTCTCTGGTACACTGGGTGGTTTTGCAGCTGAAGCTGGATCTTACACCTTCAAGGTTGAGTCCAATGGTTTAACCAGATATATCGTAGTTGAAGTTAGAGGAGCATCAGCTAGTCCTTCAACATCCTACAGATTAAACTTAAGTGGAACATCCTTCGATACAAAGGTTGATGCTAATGATACAACTGAAACTCTTACAATTAAGATTTATGGTTATGATAACAATGGAATAGCTAATGAGCTTCATGCAGTAAGTGGTGCTGGATATACAGTTGAGGTTACTGGACCTGCAAGCAATAGTGATATTGCAGCTGCATTCAATACTACCACTGGCGTATTATCGATGGTAAGTGTTGTAAGTGGTAGCCCTGTAACTAAGCTTGCTAGCGGAACTTACAAAGTAAGACTTCTCGAAGGTACTAAAGTTCATGATATTCAGTTCTTTGAAGTTAAGAATAGCCAGTCAGCTCCTTCTGTAACAGTAGAGAAATTAGTATCTACTGAAAAGACAGTTGATGCAGCTATTAAAGATTGCTTGAAACTTGGTGACAAGGCTGATTCTGATATCAACATTGGTGTTGCTGGTACTAACTATGTAGTATTAGGCAATGGCATCTACATTAAGAACATTTTATATGTAGAAAAGATTAATGGTGCTTCAATTACCCATACAATTAACGTTGATACATCAGTTGAATTCAATAAATAATTAATTGTTAAAGTAACTTATAAAGACCTATCACTCCTAGAGTGATAGGTCTTTTTTAAATATCATATAATTCAAGTAATGTGTTTCGAAGGTATTATATCTCATCAGTCGATTTATAGTTTGCACTAGTGTATATTAATTTAGTATTGCAATAAACTCGATTCTATGGATCGTCGAATGTAATGTAAGCGGATAATATAGAGTAGGAAAAGAATGAAATTAAACATAATATTTTACTAAAACTTTTTACAGGTTTTAAGATTTTCTATTGCTGACGGTCGAATAAATGTGTATAATATAAAAATATGTGTAAGTAATAAACATAAGGAAGGATGAATAAAATGGCCGGTAAAACTGTAAATCATGGTCAGAATGAGACACAGAATAATAATCATCAAAAGCATCGTCAACAACAATATGTCTATAATAAAAGTAGGTATAATTCTAAACGAGATAACTTAATGAGACTTATAAAACTAAGTCCTGTTCTATTTATAATCGCTCTTATCCCATTAATCTCTAGGGAGAAAGTATATCAACCGGAGCTATTACAAAACAGTTGGTTTCCAAAAGCTGAGTGGGTGGCAGATTTCTTTTTGTATTATAAACAATGGTTTTTTGTGACAGGTGCTTTCATCATGCTATTGATTATCATTATTAAAGCTTATATGGATAAAGATTCTATAAAAGTAACACCTACTTTTATACCTTTAGCTGTATATGCTCTTTTCACAGTTCTGTCTACATTATTTTCTGAAAATATTAGTTTCAGTTTAGCTGGAAGTGTGGAACAATTTGAATCCGGATTAGCCTTAATTGGATATTGTATTTTGGTATATTATATCTACTTATTTGTGAGAGATGAGAAGGATATTAAATTAATTCTTTTGATTTTAGCTATTGGCGTAACGGTGCTTAGCGTCATAGGTGTAGGCCAGTTTTTGGGGAAGGACATCTTCGCAACCGATTTTGGTAAGAAATTAATGCTTCCGAAGGAAGAGTGGAATACTTTAGATGACTTTATTATGAGTTTCGAAAAGGGACGAGTTTATACAACCTTATACAATCCGAATTATACCGGAGTCTATGCGGCATTAGTTGCTCCTGTCTTATTAACACTTCTATTATTTAGTAAGAAATTATTATATAGTGTTTTATACTTAATTGGCTTAGTAGGCATTACTATCTGTTTGGTAGGTTCCTATTCAATGACCGGTATATTAGGTTTCGGAGCAGGGATAGCTGGTATTATGATCTTCTTATGGAGATATCTTTTGAAAAGATTCTATATCTTTATACCGGTTATATTGATTATCTGTGCAACCTTATTTGTTGTAAATGCTAAGACGAATAATCTTATGGTGAATCGTGCAAAGAGTCTACTTAAAATTGAAAAAACAGTAAGAAACCTTAATGGTATAACCACGGCGAAAGATCATGTTTCTATTGATTATAAAGGAAGCATATTAAATGTAGCATTAAATCTTGATAATAATTATATAAGCTTTGATTTTACTGATGGCAATGGTAATCCAGTGGAAAAAACTTATAATTATGATACTGGTATTTTTACTGTTCAGGATGAACGTTTTAAAGATTTTTTAGTTGAACCGGTTTTACGAGATACCATTTTAAGCTTCAATGTAAAAATTGACGGTAAGGACTGGGTATTTACGAACCAAACAGGCGATGGAGAGTACTATTATTTTAATTCCTTTGGTAGGTTGGACAAGTCCTTCAAAGCTCCTTCAGCGGTGTTTACAGGCTATGAAGATTTGGCATCAAGACGAGGATATCTATGGTCAAGATCAATTCCCTTATTAAAAGACCATATATTAATAGGGTCCGGACCAGATACTTTCGTTTTAAAGTTTCCTCAGCAGGACTATGCAAATGTGTTTAATTATGGTATGGAAGGTGTTATGGTTACGAAACCACATAACATGTATCTTCAGATCGGAGTACAGACAGGATTAATATCTTTGATTGCATTTGTAACCTTTTATTTGATGTATTTCATATCCAGTATTCGTTTATATATCAGAGGAAGATTTAATAATTTCTATGCACAAGTTGGACTTGGGATCATGATGGGAACTTTGGCATATATGGTAAGTGGTTTCTCGAATGACTCCTGTATTACAATAGCGCCGATTTTCTGGGCACTTATGGGTCTTGGTATTGTGGTTAATCAGAAAGCCAAGCCGCTTATACTAGAAGAAATGGCAACACTTAAGTTAGCGCAACAAGAGAATACAGCTGACGTTCAGTAACAAGATAGCGAGTTGTACAGAATAAATTTGGGCTAATAACTGTAAATAAGAAAAATCCAATTTAATTTCTGCTGTATTTTAGTATTCGTCACTTAAGTATCTCGCAGGTATGGATAAGTACAATCGCGAAAGTATCATAACTGTGATTGCTTCATCGTATTATATTTAGTTAAAACGTAAAATTAAAATAAAAAGGATGACTATAACATAACAATTATGCTATAGTCATCCTTTCAATTTCAGGGAAATATACAATGGGTTGTACAGTAGATCAGACAACTTTCTAAAACACGTAACCCGGTACTTAAGAGGTGTTAAATACCCTGTAGTAGAATATACTCGTTGATAGCTAAAGTAATTCACATAGTCTGCTGTTATACACTTTTATTCGTGTAATTTTTAAATGTCTGGTTACGTACAAACACAGTCTTTATAATATAAAGGATACTTCTGCTACAGCAATATCAAATAGGCACCTCAACACTAAAATTAATATAGCTATTCATTCTCATCATTATTAGTCTAAATGATGAACCAACGTTCAACATACTTAAAATTTCTCGTGAAATGTCCTTGCGATCACTTCATCCTGCTGATATGGACTTAATGAATTGAAACGAACTGCGTAACCGGAGACACGTATGGTCAGGTTTGGATAAAGCTCCGGATGAGTCTTTGCGTCAATCAATAAGGAGCGGTTTAATACATTTACATTAATATGATGGCTGTTGCTGCTAAAGTATCCATCCAGTAAAGCACTTAGATTATTGATGCGTTCTATTTCCGTTTTGCCTAAGGCTTCCGGTGTGATAGTAAAAGTATAGGAAATTCCGTCCCTGCAATTATCATAATTTAATTTAGAGAGTGATTGAAATGATGCCAAGGCGCCTTTTTGCTCCCGTCCATGCATGGGATTTGCTCCAGGTGCGAAGGGTTCACCATGCTTTCTTCCGTCAGGAGTGGAACCGGTCTTTTTGCCATATACCACATTGCTGGTAATTGTAAGAATGGACAGTGTGTGGACTGCTTTACGATAGGTGGAATAGCTGCGAAGTCTTGTGATAAACTCATCTGTAAGCATAGCAGCAATCTGATCTACACGGTCATCATTATTTCCGAATGCAGGATATTCGCCTTCGATTTTAAAATCATGGATGATCCCCCGTGTATCCTTTATCGGAATAACCTTAGCATATTTAATTGCGCTTAGAGAGTCCGCTACTACTGATAAACCTGCAATGCCAAAACCCATCAATCGTTCTACATCTGTGTCATGAAGTGCCATCTGTAGTTTTTCGTAAGCATATTTATCATGCATGTAATGAATGATATTCATGGTATTCACATAAAGACCACAGAGCCAGTCCATCATAGGAAGAAAATGTTTCATAACTGTATCATAATCCAGTGGATTATCAGCTTCAAATGAAGAGGTAACGGGTCCGATTTGCTCGCCGCTTACTTCATCCCGTCCGCCGTTTAAGCTCATTAACAGAACCTTGGCAAGATTGCAACGGGCACCAAAATACTGCATCTGTTTGCCGATTTTCATTGCTGACACACAGCAGGCAATACCATAGTCATCCCCATAGCTGATATGCATTAAATCATCGTTCTCATATTGGATGGAATCTGTCTCGATGGACATTTTTGCACAATAATTCTTGAATTTGACCGGAAGCTTTCTAGACCAAAGTACAGTTAAATTCGGCTCCGGTGCAGGAGCAAGTGTGGTAAGGGTATGAAGGAAACGGAAGCTGTTCTTTGTAACAAGGCTTCGGCCATCCTCTGCCATGCCGCCGATGGCTTCGGTAATCCATAACGGATCACCGGCAAATAATTCATTATAATCTGGTGTTCGAAGCTGTCTTGCCATACGGAGCTTTAATACGAATTGGTCAATGATTTCCTGTGCAGCAGCCTCGTCTATAAGACCATTTCTTAAGTCCCGTTCAAAATAGATATCGAGGAAGGTAGAAGTACGACCTAAGGACATGGCAGCACCATTTTGCTCCTTAATTGCACCCAAGTATGCAAAATAAAGCCACTGTACAGCCTCCCTTGCATTAGAAGCTGGTTCGGAAATATCAACCCCATATTCTTGCGCCATTTTCTTTAATTGATGCAGAAAATCAATCTGTCGATATAATTCCTCCAAAATTCGTATATTATCTTCTGTCATTGGATGATTGCCATGATTTTTCTTATCCGCTTCCTTTTGCTCAATAAGATAATTAACTCCGTAGAGAGGAACCCGTCGATAATCACCGATGATGCGTCCTCTACCGTAGGCATCGGGTAAGCCTGTAATCACTCCACTTTTTCTAGCCTTTTTCATTTCCGAGGTGTAGGCACGAAATACACCATCATTATGGGTAGTCCGGTACTTAAAATGGTCTTCAATTTCCTCGGATAGCGTATATCCATATGCCTCGCAGGATTGGCGGACCATACGTATTCCACCAAAGGGATTAACTCCTCGCTTTAATGGGGCATCGGTTTGGAATCCATAAATAATTTCCTTATCTTTATCTAAATAAGAGGGTTCATAGGATAAAAGGGAGGAAACCTTATCCGTATTAATGGATAGGACCCCATTTTTTTGTTCTTCCTGTGCTAATTCCTGATACATTTTATTTAATAATACAGTCCGTTCAGCGGCCGACGATAAAAAGCTTTCATCACCCTCGAAGGGGGTAAAATTATTCATAATAAAATCTCTGACATCAATTGTTTCCATCCAATTACCGGGTTTAAAATCATACCATGGGTTCATAGAAATCCTCCTAGCTCTTTATGAGATTAAAGTGTTAACTCAGGAAATTATGAAACAAAAAAACCGCCTGAGCTTTTGCCCAGGCGGTCGACATTCTTTTCCGGCTTCTAATTAATAATGGAAGCGTTGTTATCGGTCCCTTGTGGTAATCCCACATATCCGCCAGTTCCGATATAATTAGATTATAAAACTGACAGGAACAAATGTCAATACAGGTTGTTTTATATAATATTATGAGAGCCATGAAAATTATTAATATATGTTGAAAATATTAATAAATCTTAATTAGTATTAATGATTCACATTACTACCTGTTTTCATCGGTTATTGCACATAAATTAATCCATTTGAACCGTATTGATACCTAGCATTTAACATAATGATATCGGTAGGCTATTTCTCCATCATAGCTTTAATCTGAGGTACCTTCTTAAGGAGAGGCAACAAGAGAAAAGCCATTACAAGTGCCGCTAGATTCTGTATAATATTAAATGGGACGCCGACAAGTGCCGCTCCAAAAGTACCATAGAGGAATCTTTCATAGATAAAATATCCGCTTGTTACAATGATGCCTCCGATGATACCGGCAAATACAACCGGAAGAAAACGTATTTTACGGTAGATAATACCGGAAGCTACTGCAGTAAGTAGTTTTAAAACGAAAGTAGCTGCTGCGTACTGGGGAGCACCTAAGAAGAGATCTGCGAACATGGAGCCTATTCCGGCGGAAATACCCCCATATAATGGTCCGAGAATGATACCGGATAATAAAACAAATGCATCACCGGGATGAATATATCCTCCACCAGTACCATAGTTAATTTTAATCGTTATCGTTGCGACACAGGTAATACTTGCAAGTAATGCGGCAGTTACTAACTTAATTATTTTATTTGTTTTCATTTTTATGCCTCCATATGATTGGTATCTAAGTATGAGCTACAGGCGATAGGAGCCCGTTAATATCAGTTCATGATATTATGTAGAGGTGCTCTGATATTTTAAAGCATGTGCTATACCTATATAATTATGTGAAATAATAGCATAAATTTTCATATAAAACAAGTAAGTTTATGAAATAGCAGCTCTGAAAAGTAATCTATTTTCTATACACTCATTTACCCCCAACAAGTGTTTATGGATTTGTTTCTAAAATGGGTACGGGAGAAGGTATTATCACAGTGAAATCCACATGTAACGGATAGAAGCTTCCCAGTAGCCGTCGAAAGGAGCTAACAGGATCCGTCGAAAGTTAGTTATTAGGAGCCTTTTTAAGGAAGCATCAGGGGCCGCCGAAAGGAGCTAACAGGATCCGTCGAAAGTTAGTTAATAGGAGCTTTTTTAACGAAGCATCAGGGGTCGGCAAAAGGAGCTAACAGGATCCGTCGAAAGTTAGTTAATAGGAGCCATTTTTAAGGAAGCATCAGGGACCGCCGAAAGGAGTTGATAGAGTTCGACAATTGGAGTTATCAGGGTCCATTTTTGAGAAAGCATCAGTAGCCGTCGAAAGGAGCTAACAGTGTACTACAGAAGGAGTTAATAGGAGGCATCGAAAGGAGTTATCGGGTATCGTCTAAACGAGTTGACAGAGGGTAATACTTATAATATAATATGTAAATGCAAATCAATTGCAATTAGAGAGGATATATTATGAGGAATAAAATATTAATATTATTAATTGCCATGGTGTTGGTGACGGTTGCCGGAATAATTATTACAACAGTTGTCACATCGGATAACCAGAAGGAAGTATCTCAAAATGATGACAAGATTAAAGTACTGACAACCTTTTATCCGGTATATATGATTGGGCTAAACCTTGCAGGGCAAATGGATGAGATAGAAATCAAGAGCTTAACCGATTTAAATACAGGATGCCTGCATGATTACCAATTAACAACGGAGGATATGAAATCTATCGCGGCCGCAGATATCCTTGTCATCAACGGTGGTGGAATGGAAGGCTTTTTAGAGGAGGTCATTGATGATTATCCGGCATTAACAATTGTTGATGCTAGCAAGGAGATTACAATGCTTCCGGAGAATGTTTTGGAAGTCGGTGATGTGGAGACTTCGGAATCTGGTTTGAATGCTCATGTATGGCTTGATCCGAAACTATATATAAAGCAGATTCAAAATGTACGGGATGGACTAAAGGACTACGTTATTAGCCAAAATGATGATAGGAAACAATTAACGGAAGATATTGATATAAATGCCGATACTTATATAAACAGAGTGAATGCTTTGGACAGCGAGTTGGACGCTCTGAGCTATTCTTCCGGCGAAACTTCAGCCGCATCGGATCAGCAGGCGATTATCTTCCATAATTCTTTTGCTTATCTTGCAGCTCGGATAGGTCTTAAAGTGGCTTATGCAGTACCGCTGGATGAGGATACTGCTCTTAGTGCCGGTGATGTTGCAGAGATTATAGATTCGGTAATCAGGGAAGATATCCCGTATTTGTTTACGGAGCAGCAGTACAGCGATTCCATAGCAAAGAGAATCGAAGCAGAGACGCAAGCAAAGGTATATATTGTTGATACGGCTGTGACCGGAGATGGCTCTAAGGATTCGTACTTAGATGCGATGGAGGAGAATATACGTATGCTGGAGGAAGCCTTTAAAAGATAGATAAAATCTTCAATACGAAGATCCGCTGATACAGGAAGAAATACAGCTGTCAGATATATGTAGCATACTTATTTTATTGATGAGGCTATGGAAATGCTATCAAATATTCTTTTTTTATAAAGCTATAGAAATACAATCGAGTATTTCCCTTTTTAATGAAGCTATGGAAATGCTATCAAATATTCTCATTTAATAAACTATAGAAATACAATCGAGTATTTCTATTTTTAATGAAGCAATGGATATGCTATCGAATATTTCTCTTTTTTCAGGCCTGGAAATGTATTTCGAATATTCTTCTTATTAATGCAACTATGGAATTTACAGGTTCCTATTAATACAATATAATGGTATGGAAGGGGAATGTTTTATATTTAAATAACTATATATGATTCGTAGAACCAAGCTTCTGATTGTTGTGATCTGTTGCCTCTTAATATTTTATCATTATGTACGATTTATAGCAAAAGATAGATTATGAAATAGTAAGCATGTAGTTTCAGATAATCATAGGAAGAAGGGATAATGTGAAAGAAAACAGGATAAAAAAAAGAAAAATAATTACTTCCCATATCCAACCGGATACTGCATGCGGACTTCATTGTATCCAGATAAAAGATATCAGTGTCAGAGACGGGGCACAGACCATCATAGAAAATATCAATCTGCATATCCATTGTGGTAAAATAACGGTGATCATTGGTAAAAACGGAGCCGGCAAATCCACTCTGATTAAAGCTATTCTTGGCGAAATCAAACATGAAGGTAGTATCGAAATCAATGATTTGAGAAACCAGACTCTTATGAATTTAAAAATAGGATATGTACCGCAATACATCAACATGGAAAAAAATACTCCGATGAGCGTATATGATTTATTTGCCGGATATATCAGTAATTCACCAATATTTTTCCGCAAAAATCCCAAGGTTTATCATACAATTAAAGAACAGCTGCGTGTATTTGAAGCCCAGGATCTGGTCGATAAAAGAGCCTGCGATTTATCCGGAGGTGAGTTGCAGCGTGTCTTATTATCCATTGCAATCACGCCTGTTCCGAATCTTCTGTTACTTGATGAACCAGTATCCGGCATTGATAAAAACGGTATGGAATTGTTCTATGAAAACATAGGAAAGCTTAAGAGCAATTTTGATTTGGCTATGATTATTGTTTCCCATGATTTTGAGTTTGTTAAAAAATATGCCGATCATGTTATACTGATGAATAAACGGATTATAAAGGAAGGCAATCCGACGGAGGTACTTAACAGTGATGAATTTAAAGAAATATTTGGTGAAAGGGTTTATCCTAAATAGAAAGAATAAATAGTATCATAATCTGTGCAATTCGTAAAAAATAAATAGAAGAAGACCTTTTAATATAGGATGTATGAAAATTTATATTTTTAGTAAATAAGTAATTATTCTGGTAAAATTTCATTCAAAACAATACGAAATAATAGGTAATTTATGACAAATCATGATTATGATTAAGACAGGAGTCACAATGGATACCTTATACAGCATTATGGAAACGGTTTTGCCATTTCCGTGGATACAATATGATTTTATGAAAAACGCACTACTAGCCATAGTGATTATTACACCATTGTTTGGAATTCTGGGAACTATGATCGTGAACAATAAGATGGCTTTTTTCTCCGATGCCTTAGGACATTCCGCACTTACCGGCGTCTCTATTGGAGCAATACTCGGTATAGTGGATACCAATCTTACACTACTTGTGTTTGGTATCCTGTTCGCACTCCTGTTAAATAAAATCAAAAGAAGGAAAACCGTATCGACAGATACGGTAATCTCCGTGTTCTCCTCCTTAAGCATGGCAATCGGTTTGGTTATATTATCGAGGGGAGGAAACTTTTCAAAATATTCCGGGTTATTGGTTGGCGATATACTAAGCATTTCGATACAGGAAATAGGAACCCTGGTCATTATTTTCATCATTACTTTAATTTTCTGGTTTTTTGGTTTTAATAAGCTTCATGCAGCCGGAGTCAATGAATCCCTGGCTCGAAGTAAGAAAATAAACTGCAATTTCATGGAGGACTGCTTTAGTGTAATAATTGCGGTGATTGTTATGTTCTCTATCAAATGGGTTGGAATCCTAATCATCAATGCTCTGCTGATATTACCTGCCGCGGCAAGCAGAAATTTTGCCTCGAATATGCGTGAATATCATCTGTTTTCCATTATCATATCCCTGTTTTCAGGAATAACAGGACTGATTATCTCTTATTTTGTCGGAACAGCAACCGGTCCCACCATTGTTATTATCGCAGCATTTTTGTTCTTTATCACTTTATTTTTTAGATCAATTTTGAATCATAAAGGATGAATTTGCTAATCCTTGATAAATATATTATAGTAAATTAGAATTGTAGATAATAAAACTCATGAAAATTTGGAGGGGCTTATGAGTAAGTTTATATTATATATCAAAATATTCATTAATTTTATATTGGCCACAGGCGCAGTCCTATTTGTTCTTTTTTTATTACCTGAATTACTAAAGTTTTTTATGCCCTTTGTTATCGGTTGGATCGTGGCTATGATTGCTAACCCGCTTGTTCGGTTCCTGGAGAAAAAGGTTAAAATGCTTCGCAAGCACAGTTCTGCGATTATCATTGTCGCAGTTATAGCTAGTATCGTAGGGTTGGCCTATCTGCTGATATCACTGCTGATTAAAGAAATAGTACAATTAATAAATGATTTACCGACCATTACGAACGAAGTGGGAGAACAGTTGAATAAGGTTTCGGAGCAAATACGTCAGCTTTCGTTGAAGCTTCCGAGCAGTGTACAAGGGATTATCGATAATTTAACCGGTAAGGTCGGAGAAATTGTTATTAATTTTGTGAATGGAATTGATCCTCCGACTATGTCGACAGCAGGAAATTTTGCCAGAGGTATTGCAGAAATATTTTTGATGCTTATCGTAGTTATCTTATCCGCTTATTTTTTCACGGTAAGCAGGGACGAACTGGTTGCAGGATTAAAGAAATACATGCCAGCGTCTGTCACCAATGTATGGCATTTGATCTATGATAATTTCAAGACGGCATTTGGCGGTTATTTTAAAGCGCAATTTAAGATTATGCTGGTTTTAACGGTTATCATGTTTGTTGCTTTTGAGATTTTAGGAGTGGGTTACTCTTTTTTACTTGCACTTGGAATTGCCTTTTTGGATTTGCTTCCTGTATTTGGAACCGGTGCAATCTTGTGGCCATGGGCTATTATTGAAATGGTGACCGGCAATTATGTCAGAGCGATTGGCCTGGTTGTCGTGTATTTGATTTGTCAGATATTAAAGCAGATTCTGCAGCCCAAAATGGTGGGAGACAGTATTGGGATCAGTCCGTTGGAAACGTTGGTATTTATGTTTATCGGATATCGTTTTTACAGTGTCTTAGGCATGATACTTGGTATTCCCATCGGTATGGTATGTGTTAACCTATATCGTATCGGAATGTTTAACCGAATCATCCGAGGATTTAAAATTATAGTCCATGATATCAATGAATTTCGTAAATTTTAACATAAATTGACACGTAGATTTGCATTTTTAAATAAATTTTTAACAATTTTACAAATTAATCCTAAAGTTCGATGTACATTTCAAGGGAATAGTGGTATCATATACTAGAAAACGCTAAAACAGATGATATCAATCTATAACTGAGAGGAATGTATATGAAAAATAGCAGATTCGAAATTGAGAAGGAAGGTATTATTTCCTGTGATGAGATTAAATTAATCCTTGATCGCTATCGCATTGGAAAGAAACCTTTGGCAAAGCTGCTTGGTTGGGGAGAGACTACAATTATCCGTTATATGGAGGGGGATATTCCTACCAGCGAGTATTCCAATAAATTGCTGACAATATTGGAAGATCCGGAATATTATTATGACTTATTGTTAAAGCGCAAAGAATGTCTGACGACTGTCGCATTCAAAAAGAGTAAAAAAGCTGCATTATCTAAGATAATGGCTTCTAAGATTTATGCAGTTGCTTATTATATTGTTAATAAAACGGATGGTGAAACCTGTGCCTCCTATGTTCAATTTCATTTATATTATACACAGGCTTTTTCCCTTGCCTTGTATGATAAAGAGGCTTTCCAGGAGGATTGTTGCCTGAACAGTGAATATACTCCCTATACGAAGATTTATGAAAGTATGAAGCATTGCGGGGTCCATACACTTGAGTTTGGTGAGGATTATTTAAGTGATGGAGAAAAGGAATTGATCGATGCGGTTTTGGATGCATTTTCCTGGTACGGCTTAAAGGCGTTGCAGTCCATGATGAATTCCGAGAAAGCATATCTTAAGATTTCCCGAGATAAATTTGGAAACCGAATTGCAGCGAAGGACGCATTGAAGTCTTATTTTAAGGAAATTCTTGAAAAATATCATATTACCGAGGTAAAGGATATCCGTAAATATCCGGAGCAGATGATGCCGGAAATCTTGGATTTATGCAAATCATCCTAAGATACAGAAGATAGTAGATATGACTAATTATACCATTTCTACAATATTTTAAACTCTATATTGTTAATTAATTGACAAAGAAAAGGGACTGTTTCGCCACTAATCGAAATACCAGTGGCGAAACAATCCCTTATTTATATCTTAATTACTTTGTTTATTTCTCTTATCCCTCATTCTCATGGTAGGATCGAGGATTTTTTTACGAATACGTAAATTCTGCGGTGTAACCTCTAAAAGTTCATCCGTCTCAATAAATTCTAAAGCCTGCTCTAAGCTTAATAACTTAGGAGGGGATAATTTAAGTGAATCATCTGAACCGGAGGCACGGGTATTCGTAAGCTGCTTACGTTTACATACGTTTACTTCAATATCTTCTGTCTTTGCGTTTTGGCCGACAACCATGCCGGAATATACCTTAACGCCTGCTCCGATGAAAAGAACACCACGTTCCTGTGCATTAAACAGACCATAGGTAATGCTTTCCCCGGATTCAAAGGCGATCAAACTACCGGATTTACGATATTGGATATCTCCCTTATAGGGACCGTAACCATCAAAAAGAGTATTGATGATACCATTCCCCTTAGTATCGGTTAAGAATTCACCTCGATATCCGATCAAACCACGTGCCGGAATAGAAAACTCAAGACGGGTATAACCGGTACCTGAAGAATGCATGTTAATCATCTCACCCTTACGTTGGCCTAATCTCTCAATTACGGTTCCGGTAAACTCATCCGGGACGTCAATCATGGCATGCTCCATAGGCTCTAGTTTCTTACCCTGCTCATCCGTTTTATATAAAACCTCCGCCTTACTTACGGAAAACTCATAGCCCTCACGTCTCATATTTTCAATCAGAACGGAGAGATGTAACTCTCCACGGCCGGATACTTTAAAGCTTTCGGTGGTTTCAGTTTCTTCTACGCGAAGGCTTACGTCCGTATTCAATTCGCGGAACAGGCGTTCACGTAAATGTCTGGAGGTAACAAATTTACCTTCTGTACCGGCAAGTGGACTGTCATTAACGATAAAAAACATAGCAATGGTAGGTTCGGAAATTTTCTGGAACAATATCGCCTCTGGATTTTCCGGAGAGCAAATGGTGTCACCAATGTGGATGTCTGAAATACCAGAGATGGCTACAATCGCTCCAATGGTAGCTTCATTCACCTCTACCCTTTTCAAGCCGTCAAATTCATACAACTTATTAATTTTAACCTTAACATTGTAGTCCGGTTCATGTGCATTAACCAGTACGACGTCCTGGTTTACTTTGATTGTTCCATTGTCCACTTTACCAATTCCAATTCGACCGACATACTCATTATAATCGATGGTACTGATGAGTACCTGAGTACTTTTATCAGGATCACCCTGTGGTGCAGGGATATAATTAATAATTGTTTCGAAAAGCGGTGTCATATCCGTGGCTTCTTCTTCCATAGATAAGGTAGCGATACCGGCTTTGGCAGATGCAAAGATGAAAGGACAGTCTAGCTGGCTATCATCAGCATCTAGCTCCATCAGTAATTCAAGAACCTCATCCACTACGACGGAAGGTCTAGCCTCCGGACGATCGATTTTGTTGATGCATACGATGACCGGAAGAGAAAGCTCCAAGGCTTTCTTTAGTACGAATTTAGTTTGTGGCATCGGACCCTCAAAGGCATCGACAACTAACACGACTCCGTTTACCATTTTAAGGACACGTTCTACCTCCCCACCGAAATCAGCATGGCCAGGGGTATCTATTATATTAATCTTGACTCCGTTATACGATACGGCAGTATTCTTCGAGAGAATGGTAATTCCTCGCTCCCGTTCAATCGCATTCGAGTCCATGACTCTCTCCATAACATTCTGGTTGGATCGAAATACGCCGCTTTGTTTCAACAATTCATCAACCAAGGTAGTTTTACCGTGATCGACATGTGCTATTATGGCAATATTCCGGATATCCTCTCTAATCATTCTATATTCCCTTTCTTTCTTAAAAAATGTAATTCCTTAACAACCTACCTATTGTAGCACAGGTAATAAAATAAAAGCAACGTATGTTTTGTAAAAAGTACATAATTATTTTTGATTTTTTTGTATAAGTTAACAAAATATGGATAATATTAAAATATATATAATTTTTTACTTCTAAAATATGGAAATTCGAATATATATAACAATAGGTGAATGATGCTGTTTTGTCTTCGGTATCATTTACCCCACATTTTAGAGCAGATTGGCGTGCATAAAACGCCGAAGAGAAGGGAGAGGTACGATATGACAGATAAAGTATTTGATAACAATCAAGTAAGTATTGCAGGAGAAGTGGTTAGTGAATTTACTTTCAGCCACGATGTTTTTGGAGAAGGATTTTATATTTTGGAGGTAGTTGTAAGCCGGTTAAGTAATTCTTATGATATGATTCCGGTTATGGTTTCCGAACGGCTTACCGATGTGAAGCAAAATTATAAGGGAAAGTTTGTTGAGGTTCTGGGACAATTCAGGTCCTATAACCGTCATGAAGAGAGTAAAAATAAATTGGTTTTATCTGTATTTGCCAGAGAGATAAAAATAATGGATGAATTAACCGAAAATGCGAAACCAAATCACATTTTCTTAGATGGCTTTGTATGTAAGCCGCCGATCTATCGCAAGACACCATTAGGAAGAGAAATTGCTGATGTATTGTTAGCAGTGAATCGCCCGTATGGTAAGTCGGATTATATACCTTGCATTTGTTGGGGAAGAAATGCAAGATTCGCAGAGACCTTCAGTGTTGGTGGTCATGTTCAGATTTGGGGCAGAATCCAGAGCCGTGAATATCAGAAGAAAATGACAGATGTTGATTTTGAAAAGCGGGTTGCCTATGAGGTATCCGTAAGTAAACTGGAATATTTGGAGGAGTACTAAAATTCCATTATATTTTACGATTGTGATAACAGGTTCTTAAGATACTTATCTTTTAGCAGATTCAGGTTCAATACTCAAACAATATTCAATCGGTTAGAACCTGTTCTCACAAATACTCAGGAATGTATTTTAAGTCAGACAATTTAAAAAAATTAATTGACAAGTATTTTGACCGGTGTTAATATGAATTTACGAATATTGTGAAAAATACATATTGCTTATGGTAGAGGAGCATTGTTTATCAGTAAGCTGCGGGATATATCAGGAATAGAGGATCGCAGCCAAAAGGAAACAGTGCCGAAGCAATGATAACCCTGATGTTATGATTGCTGGGCATATAATGAATAATTATATGACTGTCATCAAGATTTTGATGGAGCGCTGCCTAAAGAATAGTATACTGTGGGTACGTGTAGGCACAAGTCTATCATGTTGCTTTTCAGTTATTCTTTAGTGTCGACTCTCTAGGTCGACTTTTTTTACGCATTTTGACTGGCTGATGCAATGGCATTTACACAAGAATTTCGTAGTTCATGGCAGAGGAACCGTGCGTATGTTTCCTTCTGTCTACACATAAAATTCATTTTGGAGGTGTCATTAAAATGGCAGTATTTAAAGGAGCAGGTGTGGCTATCGTAACACCGTTTAAAGAAAATATGGAAGTGGACTATGATAGGCTGGGAGAAATCATTGAATATCAAATAGCGGAAGGAACGGATAGTATTGTAATCTGCGGAACCACCGGAGAGGCGTCCACATTAACCCATGAAGAACACTTAGAATGTATCCGTTATACCGTAGAGAAAGTTAATAAAAGAGTACCGGTCATTGCAGGTACCGGATCAAACTGCACACAAACAGCCATCTATCTTTCGAAAGAAGCAGAAAATCACGGAGTAGATGCATTATTAGTTGTAACTCCGTATTATAATAAAGCAACACAGAAGGGCTTAATCGCACATTTTACAGCAATAGCAGATTCTGTGAACCTTCCTATTATATTATATAACGTACCGGGAAGAACCGGCTGCAATTTATTACCTCAGACCGTAGCAACACTGGTAAAGACCGTTAATAATATCGTTGGAATTAAAGAAGCCAGTTCCAATATTTCTCAGATAGCTGAATTAATGCAGCTGACAGAGGGTAAAATAGACTTATATTCCGGGTGTGATGATATTATTGTGCCTTTACTTTCCTTAGGGGGGATTGGTGTTATCTCCGTATTATCAAATGTAGCACCGAGAGCTACCCATGACATCGTGGACAAATTCTTATCCGGCGATATTAAGGGAAGCCTTGACTTACAGTTAAAACTGCTTCCGTTAATCAATTCCCTGTTTATCGAGGTAAATCCGATTCCTGTGAAGAAAGCAATGAATCTGATGGGTATGAAGGTAGGGCCGGTAAGAATGCCGCTTACCGAGATGGAGCCTGCGAATGCAGAACGTTTATTGAAAGAATTACAGGCAGCAGGATTTAAGACTATTTAAATAAGAAAAGCGAGCCTTAGGATAGGAGGAAGCATCGTATGACAAATATCATTTTACGGGGTTGTAACGGTAAAATGGGACAAGTGATAACAGAAATGGTGGAAGCGGACGAGAACGCCATCATAGTTGCAGGCATTGACATTTCCCAGAGCAGGAATAATAAATACCCGGTGTATCAAAGCTTTACCCAGTGTAAGAGCAATGCGGATGTGATTATTGATTTCTCTTCTCCCAGAAATCTTACGGAGATGCTGGAATATGCAATTGGTACCGGAACCGGAATCGTGTTGTGTACAACGGGTTTTACCAAAGAAGAGCTGGTGTTAATTGAAGAAGCCTCAAAGGAAATCCCAATATTGCGGTCCGCAAACATGTCCATGGGTATCAACCTGATGACGAAACTCTTGCAGGAAGCCGCAAAGGTTCTCGCTGAAGCAGGCTTTGATATTGAGATTGTGGAGAAGCATCATAATAAGAAGGTAGATGCACCGTCGGGTACAGCACTGGCTTTAGCAGATGCTATGAATGATGCACTTGGAAACGATTATGAATACAAATACGACCGTTCAACAGAGCGTGCAATGAGAAGTAAAAAGGAGATCGGTATCTCAGCTGTCCGCGGCGGTACCATTGTCGGTGAGCACGAAGTAATCTTTGCCGGAACGGATGAATTAATTGAAATTAAGCACACGGCGTATTCCAAAGCGATCTTTGCTAAGGGAGCACTTCAGGCTGCAAAATATTTACCGGGAAAGGCCTTTGGTATGTACCAGATGAGCGATGTCATCGGCTAAACACTCAGGCAGTCATAAATACTCAAAACATTACTTCACAAGGAAATGGTTTACATTTTTGCACCTGAGGCAATTCTATTATGCCTAAAGTGAATGAAGTGAGAATTAATAATTTATATCCAGGGCATTGAATCAATACCACTTGCTGATCGTTGGAGGTATCTGTTCAGTGCCTTTGTTATATTCAAAAGCAAATGATAGAATGATTACCAAAAGGATGGTAAATATTTTAAGTTTGTTCACATTTTTTTGACAATCTTATTGTATGATAGTTCTTATGAGTGGCAAATGAAATATAAGGAGGAGACCATTTTGATTGAGGTAAAGAATTTAGTGAAACGTTATGGAAATAATACCGCAGTAGATCATTTGTCTTTTACAGTAGATAAAGGACAAATTCTTGGCTTTTTAGGGCCGAATGGAGCTGGAAAATCAACAACCATGAATATCATCACCGGCTATATATCGGCAACTGAGGGTACGGTAACCGTGAACGGTCTGGATGTATTTGAGGAACCGGAGAAGGTGAAGAAGATGATTGGCTACTTACCGGAGTTCCCGCCCCTGTATCCGGATATGACTGTCAGGGAATATTTAAATTTTGTAGCGGATATTAAAAAAGTGAAAAAATCCGAAAAGAATCGGATGATCGAAGATATTATGGAGGATACCAGGATTGCTCCTATGGCAGACCGCTTGATCAAGCATCTGTCTAAGGGATACAAGCAGAGGGTAGGTCTTGCACAGGCGATCATGGGTTATCCGGAATTAATCATTCTGGATGAGCCAACGGTTGGTCTTGATCCGAAGCAGATTATTGAAATCAGAGATTTAATCAAAACTTTAAGTAAAAATCATACGGTTATATTAAGTTCCCATATTATGCAGGAGGTAACAGCCGTTTGTGATACTGTCATGATTATTGATAAGGGTAAATTGATTTTAAGTGATAAAACGGAAAACTTAAGTGAGTCCTTAGGTTCCACCGGCGGTCTTAGATTATCGATTAAGGGTGACAAAGAGAAGATTCTCGCAGCCTTAAATAAGATTACCCGGATTAAAAATATAGAAGTTCAGGAGCAGACGAGCAGTGAAATTGTAAATCTTATGGTTCACTGTGACGAACATGAGGATATCCGTGAAGATATCTTTTATACCATGTGTGAGTTAGGAACTCCTATCCTTGAGATGCAGACCATAAGAATGAGCTTAGAGGACATCTTCCTCAAGGTAACCAATGGAAGTGCCGAAGAAAGTGTTTCCGAGGAGGATTTAGAGTTATATGACCAGGATAACGAATTAGATGATAGTAGAAACGATAATAAGGAGGATAATACCGATGCTGGCGATTTATAAAAAAGAACTGCGTACCTATTATACATCGATGATCGGATATGTCTTTATGGCATTTTTTCTGGTGATCATCGGCATTTATTTTTATATTCAGAATTTAATGTACGGTGCAGCAAATTTTGAATATACGCTTTCCGGAGTTATTTATTTATTCGTATTATTAGTTCCCATATTAACCATGCGGTTAATTGCTGAGGAAAATAAGCAAAAGACAGATCAACTTTTATTTACTTCCCCTGTGTCTGCCGGAGCAATTGTAGTGGGTAAATTATTAGCAGTATTTACTGTATTTTTCAGTGTAATCTTAATTACCTGCTTCTATCCCCTGATTATGTCCTTGTATGGCAAAATTCCTTATGCGTCTGCCTATTCCAGTATCATTGGCTTTACCTTACTCGGAGCAGCGTATTTAGCAATGGGAATCTTTATATCTTCATTGACAGAAAGCCAGGTGGTAGCAGCGATTGTATCCTTTATTACCTTTTTATTTACAGTATTAATGGGAGGTATTGCAGGAGCATTTCCTTCCGATAATAAAACAGCTTATATCGTATTTACAATTATCGCACTGGTTATTTGTTTGATTATCTATCTGCTGATGCGAAATTTGACATTTACCATTGGTATTGGATTTTTAATGGTGCTTGGGCTTACTGCAGTTTATCTCTTAAAACCGACTCTATTTGACGGCTCGGTAATTCGAGTATTTGATTGGATTTCGGTTGCTTCAAGATTTGATTCCTTTAATTACGGAATCTTTAATTTATCAAGTATCATTTATTACTTAAGCATAATATTTCTTTTTACCTTTTTTACCGTTCAGGTAATCAAAAAGAAGAGATGGAGCTAGGAAAGGGAGGTAGATACAGTGAATAATACATCGAATCAAGATAAAAATAAGAAAAATTTTATCACAAACATAAAAGCATCCTTTTCCGGACGAAAATTCCGTAGCGGAGCTTATGTTTCTTTTCTGACGGCAATTGTAGTGATAATCGTGGTAGTTATCAATCTATTTGTATCAAAGCTTGACCTAAAGATTGATTTAAGTACACAAAACCTCTACAGTATCACCAAGGACAGCATTGATATCGTGAAAGGCTTAGAGGATGATGTTACGATTTATTATATGGTACAGACAGGTAATGAATATCCGGAGTTCGAAGAGGTAGCGAAAAAATATGACAGCCTGTCCGATCATATTAAATTAGAAGCAAAAGATCCTCTTCTCTACCCTAAATTCGCATCTCAATATGTGGAAGAGGAGATTACCCAGAACAGCTTTATAGTAGTAAATAATGAAACCGGCAGAGCAAAATACATTGACAGTAATGAAATGCTGGTAAAGGAAATGGACTACAACACTTACGAGACCTATACCACAGGTGTTGATGTTGAAGCTAAAATGACACAAGCCATTCAATATGTCGTTAGCCCGGATCTTCCGGTCATGTATGTTGTGGAAGGACATGGCGAGGTTGAAATCGGCGAAGTATTTAAGACCATGATGGAAAAGCAGAATGTTCAGGTTAATACATTGGAAACGCTAACACAGAGCAGCATCCCCGAGGACTGCGATATGCTTTTTATCAATGCTCCTGCTACGGATCTTTCCGAAGGGGAAGCAAAAATTATAAAGGATTATATGGCAGCAGGCGGTAATACGATAGTAACATTAAATTATGAAGCAGGAAGCCTGCCAAACCTTGTTTCCATCTTGGAGTATTATGGAGTAGCTGTGGTGGACGGACTTGTTATCGAGCAGGATACCAACAGGTATCTGCCGAATTATCCTCAGTATCTGGTACCGGAAATAATAAGCCATGATATCACTCAGGATGCAAAGGAGAATAAGGTGTTAGCGCTTACTATGGTACCCGTTGGTATCGTAAAGGCGGATAATACCAGAAGCTCACTCACCATCTCATCATTACTGACAACCTCTGATCAAGCCTATTCGAAGGTAAATCTTGACGCACAGACAATTGCCAAGGAGGAGGGGGATATCAACGGTCCCTTTGATATCGGTATGATTTCGACAGATATCTATAATAATATTACCTCCAATCTGGTGGTATACAGCTCGGAGCTTATGTTCAGTGAGGATGTAATTAATGGCTATGGTAACGGGTATCTGTTAAGCGGTACGGTAAGGTATTTATCCGGTGACAGTGCAGCGATACCCATAGCTTCCAAGAGTCTGGCACCACAGATTATCACATTATCCCAGCAGCAGAGTTCCTTCTGGGGAGCAATCACCGTGTTTATTATTCCGCTCCTGTTATTAGGAATTGGAACCGTTATCAGTTATCGGAGGAGGAAGAAATAAATGAAGAGGAAGAATAAAAATATTGTTCAGATGATTTCTCTTCTTATGGTATTAGGCGTTTTAATCGTTGGATATGTTTGGTATAGTAACTGGAAAGCGAAAGAAGGGCAACCGGAGGAGACATCTGAGGAAAATGTTGATGACGAGCCTGCGCAGGACATAATGTTAGGATCGATTGATACGACCCAAATAAGCAAACTTCATTATCAGGCAGAGGAGGCTGACTTGATCTTTGTGTTAAAGGATGAGGTATGGATTTTGGAGACAGAGCCAGAGCGTCCAATCAACCAAAGCAATGTGAAAGATCTGATTAATCTGATCGACGAGGTAAAAGCGGAGCGTCTGATTAATGAAGATCCAGAGGACTTAGCGGAATATGGTTTATCGGAATCGAAAGCCTTATTGGAAGCAACGCTGGCGGACGGAACCACTTTAAGCTACCGCATTGGAGATGAAGCCATTGATAATGAAGGATATTATGCGCTAGTGAATGACGATGGCAAGATTTATCTGCTTGCCGGTAGCTACGGCTCGGGATTAAGCTACAGCAATCTTGAGATGACTGCGGTAGAAGAGGCACCGGCAATCACAGCGGCAAATATCCAGCATATAGACGTTATAAATCGGGATTCACAAGATTTTGAAATTGTGTATGACGCAGAAAATGAGTACGATAATTCCAATACCGGTATGTTCCCATGGGTTATGAAAAAACCCTATGAAGACGGATATAATCTGGATACTTCAAAGTTAACCGACCTGCTTACCAACTATAGCACCTTTGATTTCATTTCCTGTATCGATTATAACAGTGAGGACCTAGCTACCTATGGGTTAGCAGACCCTGCAGCCACCATATATGTCGGCTATTATGAATCACGTACAGAAACGCTTACCGAACCTGAGAAGGATCCGGCGACGGGAGAAGAAATTACGGAAAAGACCTATCAGGAGGATAAGGAATTTAAGCTTTATGTCGGTAACCAGGAGGAAGAAGGAAATTACTATGTGAGAATGGAGGGTTCCAATGCCGTTTATACCATAAGTGCAAGCAGCATTGATACTATGCTTTGGCCTGACACCTTTGACCTTTTGAATGCTTTCATCCACATACCCAACATTGAAGCAGTGGATTCGATTACAGCCGAGATAGACGGTGTTCCCTATACCATGGAGATAAAACGAACTACCTCCAAAAATGATGCCGGAGAAGAGGAAACTACAAAAACCTATTATAATAATGGGAACGAAGTGACAGAAGATAACTTCAAAGGTGTTTATCAGAGTATGGTTAGTGCTAAATATGATTCTGAATTAAAAGAAGAGGTAACTACAGAAGGCTTAACACCGATTTTAACCATCAGCTACCATATTTTTAAAGATAAGGATGTTACGCTTACTGCTTCGTATCTTCCTTATAATGAAAGCTTTTATCTGGTTGATACGGGTAAAAAAATCCGTTTCCTGGCAGATAAGCGGCAGATCGATGATATTGCAAAAGCAATAAAGGAATTCAAAGCACCGGAGGAAAATTAAGTTAATTGAAGCCGGAAAACAGAACACCGGTAAGATTGATTACCCCCACAGAAATAATAGCATAGCTGTTATTTCTGTGGGGGTTTTATGTTCCCAACATTTTTCAATAACTTGTACGAATATTAGCTGCATTGACATAATATATTAGCATATGGGATAATCAAGCTATGCAAAAGGGTACCGACCCGGAGTAGGAGAAAATATGAATATAAAAAAGAAGCTTATATTGATAGGAATATGTGCAGCCATTATAGTGATCGTTTTTACGGTAAATGTAATCCGGAGGATGAAGGATAACCCCGAAAAGGAACCAGGGGTGATCGTGAAGGAGACTATCATATCGCGGGCAGAAGCTTATCGTTTATTAAGCTATCTTGATTATGATAGAGCAGAGCGGGAAACTTTGCCGCTCGGAATTGTGTATGCCAGTACGGATATGTCCGGTTGGTATGACACCTATGTAAATGCTGTCTGGAAAATGGGCCTCATAGAGGGTGATGTTACAACTACTCCGAAAGAGGCTCTGACTTATGGTGCTTGTAAAGCCTTAATCGATAAATTGATTATGATAAAGCCAGCATATCAAAGTATCTATACAGGGTTAACCTTTGATTTTATAAAAGCTGAGGAGGAAATGAGTGTTGTTGATTTTTTAGAATTATATGAAGCTGTGCTGGCAACGACTCCGGAAGAGGCTAAAACGATTCATAAGCAAACCTTGTTTGTTCTTGGCAGAGAAATTTCGGAGGATGGAAAGGACCGTATGGTAACCGACCTTGGGAAGTATTATTATTTAGACGCCAAAGGTTACGAAAGCTTCTATGAAATAATGAAACATAACGAAGACCCAACCGGCGTAAAGCCTACCGAGGGCATGAAAGCGAATGACTCAGCAAATGAGAATACTACCGGAGATGTTGCCAATAGCTCTTCCGATCAAATATATGAAAATAATGGCGGAGACACTGCAGAGGCATTGGGTGATAATCTGATATTGTCGGAAGCACAGCGGATTTCAACGGATCGTATTGCAACGGATTATTTGGACAAAGGTATCGAAGTGTTCGTCTGTGGTCAGGAAATTGTTTATATCTCTTCAGTTACTACAGAGAAAATTGTACTTCATAACGTTTGGATAAAATCCGGTTCCGAGCTGACCGTGGATACTTTCATCAGTGGTATCAATAAAAGTTTTGCAGCTAAATTCCGTCTTTCCAATGAAATAGAGAAGGTTGTAGGAGATATCGCAATCGAGGACCAAAAGGTTGTCCAAATCAGCGTGAAGCCAGATATGATTCAAGGGAAAGTTCTTCAAACCGGTGATGACTTTATCGAGATTGAAGGCTATGGAAAAGTTCCCTTGGATGAAAGCTACAGAATATATAAAATATACGGTGAGTTATCACAGGAGCCTACCGGAAGTATTTTGGTGGGTTATGAAGCAACCGATTTCGTTGTATCGGGGGGGAAGATTAGTGCAGCCTTAATTACCGAGGTCATCAAAGCTGAAAATATCAGAGTATTATTAAAAACAACAGATTTTAGCAGTGTCTATCATAATAAAGTAGAATTTACTTCGGAAACAGATTTCATCGTAAGTAATAAGGAAAAAGAAACACCCTATAAGGCTGGTGAAATTGTAACCATTGAGCCGGGGAATGAACTGTTGAAGGAGGGCAGGCTTACGGTCAAGACTTCTTCCGATCAGGGAAAAATCCAGATTTTATCCCTTGTCCGTTCCTCAAAGAATCCGAAATATCGGGGAAGCATCGAGATTTCAGAAGATGAAAAGGGCCTTCTAATCGTAAATGATCTACCAATGGAAGAATACCTATATGCAGTTATTCCGAGTGAGATGCCAACCTACTACGGAATCGAACCTTTGAAGGTACAGGCAGTCTGTGCCAGAAGTTATGCCTATAAACATTTGATGGCAAACAGTCTGAGCATGTATGGTGCTCATGTGGATGATAGTGTCTCCTATCAGGTTTATAATAATATAGCAGAAAATGAGGACTCGATACTGGCAGTAAAAGATACCTATGGAAAAGTGATCGAATATAAAGGAGATGTAATCACTGCTTATTATTTTTCCACCTCCTGCGGGCATACAACAAGCGTTCAGTATGTCTGGTCCAATGGGGAGCCTACACCTTACCTGAAAGGAAAATTGATGGCACTTGTGGAGGAAGGGGATGCTTCTGAGGAACAGTTAGATGCGATCAGTACGTATCAGGATTTGTCCGTAGAGGAAACGTTCCGTAACTTTATCAATGAGAAGGGATTTATCACCTATGACAGTGCCTTTGACTGGTATCGGTGGAAGGTGTCAATGAAACCGGCGGATATAAAAAAGGTAATTGATAGTAATTTAAAGAAAAGATACAATGCAAATCCGGATCTGATTCTTACTATGACACAAAAGGCGAAGGAAGGTAAGGAGGCAGTTTATGAAAGCCAGCCACTTGATACGTTAGGCGATATTATGGATGTTAAAGTATTAAAAAGAGAAGTTGGAGGTATCATTTCCGAGCTTTTAATTACAGGTACAGAAAAAACCATAAAAGTAAAGACCGAATACAATATCCGGGCATTGTTAGCTCCTACTTACAGCACATTAATCCGGCAGGATGAGAGTGAAATTAATGATTTGGGTCTGTTACCAAGTGCATTCTTTTTTGTTGAAAGGAAGGAAAAGGATGGAAAACTTTCTGGTATTACTTTAAACGGCGGTGGCTACGGTCATGGTGTCGGAATGAGCCAGAATGGTGTAAAAGCGTTGGCGGATACAGGAAAGGAATATGAGGAGATCATCCCCTATTTCTATGAAGGAACCAAAATGGGATTTATCTATGAATAACCGGTTCTTCCGTTGCTCTTCCATATAACAGCTTGATTTTATTAACAAAGGCCTTATTTTCAAATAGTAGGTTAACCTCTGCACCGATAAAAAGAATGTACATACAAAAGTACATCCATAGCATGAATAATACAACTGCAGTCAGGCTTCCATACATGGAGGTATAGTTAGCCAGATTGTCAATATAGTAAGAAAAAGCATAGGAAAAACCCATCCATCCGGCAGCGCAGACCATGGCTCCTGGCAATTCATTCATGACCTTGGTTTTTCGGTTTGGTATTACCACGTAGATGATTAAGAAGAAAGCCATCAATATAATCAGGCCCACGATGGTACGAAAACTGATAATAACCAAGGCCATATCCATTAATACGGGTATCTTTTGCTCAATCCAGATAAATAGCCGGTTACCGAATACGAATAAAACCATAGTAGCAATCAGCATAATCGCAAAAATTAAAGTATAGATAGCTGAAATAACCCGAAGATAAATGGAATTTCTGGTTTCCCTGATTTCATATACGGAATTTAAGCCCTTCATAATGGCTAAGAACCCTTTGCCGGCAGACCAAAGGGTGGTAAAAGCTGTTATGGAGATTAAGGTACTGGAGGTTGCGACATCATATACATCGTTAATGATGGAAATCACCATGGAGCTAACAGCACTGGGCAGTATTTCAGTAAAGAATTCCATTGCATTGCTCTCTTGTATGTTGAAATAAGGAACAATACTTAATAGCAGCATGATAAATGGGAAAAATGAAATAATGATAAAGAAGGCAGCCTGTGCAGAGAAAGCTGCGATAAAATCATCTCTAATTTTTTTGGATAAAAGCGCAATTAATTTATATGTTGATCGAATCATAGACTACTCCATCTGTTTTTAATGTAACTATTAATATTCCATAAAATAATAATTATGTCATTTTTCAGAACATTTTATAAAATATAAGGATTCTTTTATATTATATGAGCGATTAAATTAGACTATCCTTATTAATTTTAAAAACTGATCTTGCAGGATCAGAAGTTATTGGGAATGTTAACCTTTCTCTAAATAAATCATTGTAATACAATGAAATCGGTGTCGAATGCTAAAGGCAAGAAATATTTGTAAAAACCGGGATAGTAAGATATAATATATATAAATTTTCCTACATAATTATTGCTTAACTATTGATTTTTACTGGTATTGTGGTTATGATGATAAAGGATGTATATTATTGCATATTTTGTAGAGATCTAACAAAAGTGGGATTAACAACTTTGATAGAAGCCTTTTGAAATCTAGGGGAAGCCCCCCTGATAGAACAGGAGATAGTCAATATGATAAATTTTGATGAAGAGATTCAGAAATTCAAACCCAGCCCTGAAATTGAACAGGCGGAAGATGTGATTAATAATAATGACTTGACTGATATTTCGGATATATTGAAGGAACTACTGATGGGGAATAAAGAGAAATAACAATATGATTAAACGGTTAGGTGGGGATAATATGGTTTGCCCGAATTGTGGTAGCAATATATCGGACAAAAGAAAACGCTGTGAACGCTGTGGAACGGATTTGGATATTTATAAAAAAACACAAATGGCATCAAACCAATTTTACAATAGTGGATTAGCAAAAGCGAAGGTACGTGATTTATCCGGCGCCATAGTCGCTTTACGCAACAGCCTTGAACTGAATAAAATGAACATAAATGCTAGAAATTTGCTGGGACTTATCTACTTTGAAATGGGAGAAACAGTAGCAGCACTCAGTGAATGGGTAATCAGTAAACACTTTCAGCCGGATGAAAATGATGCGGATGAATACATTAATAAAGTGCAGTCCAATCCCACAAAGCTGGACAACTTAAACCAGGCAATTAAAAGATACAATACAGCCCTTAATTATGCGAAGCAGGGCAGCGATGATCTTGCAATCATTCAATTAAAAAGGGTTACTACTTTAAATCCTCATTTTATTCGAGCATACCAACTACTATCACTTTTATTAATGAAAAATGGTGAAAGTGAGAAAGCAAAAAAATGCTTGATCAAAGCAGGAAAAATAGATGTTTCCAATACAACAACGCTGCGATACATGAGGGAAATGGATACACCTGCATCCCAGACAGGCGATACGGAAGGTAATACGGGTGAAAAACCGGGTGTTTCTACCTCCATAATGCCAATCTCATCTTATAAAGAGGACAAGCCAAATATCATGGCGTTTGTAAATTTGGTGATCGGAGTAATTATCGGAATTGCATTAATGGCAATTCTGGTCGTGCCGTCCTTAACAAAAAAGCAGAAGTCAGATGATAATACGGATTATGTGGATTACAGTGCAGGCCTTGCGTTGCAGGAGGAAAAGGATAATCAGATCAAATCGTTGGAAGAGGATAAGAAGAATCTCCAACAGCAGGTGGATCAATTACAAACTGAGATTGATGGCTATGTAATTCCTGAGGACAAGTCTAAATTATATGATCCATTGTTTGATACAGCTCAGAAATATATATTAGAGCTTACAAAGGCAGTAAAGGATCGTGATTTAAAACCAATTGCTGATGCATTAACTCTCATTGATGAAAACATATATGAATCAGAAGCATCGGTTGCTTTGCTCAACCAGCTTAAGGGCGAAATTTATCCTATCGTTTCCGATCAGTATTATGATACCGGCAGGGATTTTTATAGTGATGATAAGTTTGCGGAGGCCCAGGTTGAATTTGAAAAAGCCATGAATTTTGATGTTACCAATGTGGATGCTATTTATTATAGAGGAAGAGCTTACCACCATATGGATGACTATGAAAATGCTAAATTATATTATAGTATTGTAATTACTGATTTCCCGGATTCCGACCGACGTGAAAATGCACAGGAGTATTTAGAGCAGATCCAGGAATAAGAGGATGAAATCATCAATCAACGAAAGATAAAAGGTTATGGAAAAAAGACGTTTTATGCAGGATTAGGAATAATCCCATTAAAGGTCTTTTTTTCGTGAGAAGAGTTAATTAATAAGGGCATTGGCAAAGACAATCCCATTAGACTGGAGGGAATTCATATCATGCAGGATTTAAGGAAACAAGGTAAAAATAGTGGAGATCCGGGAGAGGAGGGAACCAATTATGATATTTACCAGAAATGTCTGGTGATACGCTTGAATGAGGAACTGGATCACCATAATGCCATTCGTATCCGAGATAAGGCTGATAAATTGATTGAGCGGAATCATGTGAAACATGTAATATTTGATTTCAGCGGTGCAAGCTTTATGGACAGCGCTGGTATCGGCGTCGTTATGGGCAGATATAAGAAGGTCATTTTTATCGGGGGAAAGGCAGCAGTAGCTAACGTCAATGGAACTGTGGACAGGATATTCAGACTGTCCGGATTATATAAAATCATTGAAAAGTATGATACGGTTGAGGGTGCTTTAAACAGTCTTCAAAAGGTATAAGGAAAAGGAGGAACTAACCGTAAAATTCTGCCTTATTTAAAAGAGGAAAGGGGATAAGAAATTTATGAGCAATACGAACGAAATGACATTGGAGTTCGAAAGTAAATCGCAGAACGAAAGCTTTGCAAGAACAGTAGTGGCAGCCTTTGCTGCACAGCTGGACCCAACCATTGAGGAGCTGGCTGATATAAAAACAGCAGTATCGGAGGCTGTTACAAATTCAATCATTCATGGATATGTAAATTGTGTCGGCACGATTAAGATGCATTGCAAAATCTGTGACAATGAACTTACGGTAGAAATACAGGATTGTGGTGCTGGTATCGAAAACATAGCAAAGGCAATGGAACCGCTTTATACAACCAGGCCGGAGCTTGAAAGATCGGGAATGGGATTTTCGTTTATGGAAGCTTTTATGGACGAACTGGAAGTAAAATCAACGTTTGGTGTAGGTACGGTTGTAACGATGAAAAAAAGAGTGGGTAAAACGGAAAGAATGAAAGGGTATGCGCAGGAATCCAACCAGAAAGTCGTTTAATATCTATGTATAAGAAAGGGAGTGTAGGTTTAATGTGGATACGCTTGAGCTGATCAAACGTTCTAGAGAAGGAGATAAAGAAGCCAGGGACCGTGTTGTCACCGAAAATGTGGGTTTGGTATGGAGCATTGTTAGAAGATTTTCGAACCGTGGTCATGAGATGGAGGATTTATTTCAGATCGGCAGCATCGGCCTGATTAAAGCGATAGACAAGTTTGATTCCTCTTATGAGGTTAAGTTTTCAACTTATGCAGTTCCGATGATTACCGGTGAAATAAAACGGTTTTTAAGGGATGACGGCATGATCAAGGTGAGTCGGTCCTTAAAGGAAACGGCGACTAAAATCAGAATCGTCAGAGAAAGATTCGGTAATATTTACGGTAGGGAGCCTACCATTGAGGAAATAGAGGATGAACTGAGTATTGCTAAGGATGAAATTGTTATGGCACTTGAAACAGGAGCAGAGGTAGAATCTCTGTATAAAACTATTTATCAGGGTGATGGTAGCCCTATTTACTTAATTGATAAATTGACAGAATCAAAAGACGAAAGTGAAAATTTAGTCGACAAGCTTGCGTTAAAAGAAATCATTGAATCCTTGGACGAAAAGGAGCAGGAATTAATCAAGCTTAGGTACTTTAAAGATAGAACACAGACTGATATCGCCAAGGAGCTGGGGATTTCCCAGGTTCAGGTATCAAGACTTGAGAAGCGGATATTAAAGGTGATGAGAGAACGAATGGGAGTATGAAATTTTAATTGTTTTTTCTTATAGAAGATATTTCCAGTATAGTAAATGTTGTATTTCATATAATAATACCAATATTAAGCGGATAAGCATCAGGACAACAAAAACTGATGCTTTTTTCATGGATTTTTTGATGGTCTGACAGTCAGATAGGAGTTAGTGTGAATAGACCCGTAAAAGCATGCGGACCATTGGATTTATGACCAAGTGCATTGGTGGTAGTGTGAATAGACCCGTAAAAGCATGCGGATCATTGGATTTATGACCAAGTGCATTGGCGGTAGTGTGAATAGACCCGTAAAAGCATTCGGACCATTGGATTTATGACCAAGTGCATTGGTGGTAGTGTGAATAGACACGCAAAAGCATGCGGACCATTGGATTTATGACCAAGTACATTGGCGGTAGTGTGAATAGACACGCAAAAGCATGCGGACCATTGGATTTATGACCAAGTGCATTGGTGGTAATGAGAAAAATATATATTTTACACACTAAGAAAGGCATGGTAATTATTATGACAATTAATTGGAAGAAAATTATTATAATCACAGCATTTATTATTATTGCTGCAGTGGGAATAGTATTATGCGTAAATTATTTTACCAACAGTCAGGTAAATGAATTTGACGGTACCTTAGTAAATTCATTGATTGAATATCAAAGCATACTTTGATTTTGCATAATAGGCAGTAGCATTTATTTATTAGAATAAGGTCAAAGAGTAGTAAATATGGAAAGGAAGGAATTCTAATGAGCAATGATAAAAAAGGATCGGTATCTCAAATAGTGAAAGAACAGGATAAACAGACAAGAAATGATAATTATAATCAGTATGTCAAGCAGATAACTCCAAAATTCAATATGTGGAAAAATATGGTTAAAGCATTTTTGGTAGGAGGTATTATCTGCACAATTGGTCAATTTTTTATCAACTATTACATGTCGCTTGGAGCAGATATGGAATTAGCTAAGCTATATAACACATTAAGCTTAGTGTTCCTTTCCATTTTACTTACCGGTCTTGGCATATATCAAAAGTTAGCAAAATTTGGTGGGGCAGGGACTTTAGTTCCGATTACCGGTTTTGCCAATTCTGTAGCAGCCCCTGCAGTAGAGTATAAAAGCGAAGGTCAGGTTTTTGGTATCGGATGTAAGATATTTACCATCGCCGGACCGGTTATTTTATACGGTATTTTTTCTTCCTGGGTTCTGGGAATTATTTATTATATTTTGAAACTGTTAAATATTGTGAAATAACCGCATTATGCAGGCAGATAAGGAGTTGTTCGTATGTCAGAAGATAATAATAAATCAAAAATGGTGGGCAAGCAGAGCGTTATGTTTCAAAATCCTCCCTGCATCATTGCAGCCTCTTCCATAGCGGGAAAAAAAGAAGGAGAAGGTCCATTAGGATCATTATTTGATGTAATACAGGAGGATGCTCTGCTTGGAAAGAAAACCTGGGAGGAAGCTGAAAGTGAACTGATGAAGGAAGCAGCTTCAAAAGTGCTACAAAAGGCCGGGCTTAAGAATAAGGATATACGCTACCTAATCGGTGGAGATTTGTTAGGGCAGCTGATTGCCACCTCCTTTGGTATAGCAGAAATGGAAATCCCGTTACTGGGTATATATGGTGCATGTTCTACTATGGGAGAGGCCATGTCCATAGGGGCTATGATGGTGGAAGGCGGTTTTGCTGATCGTATTATAGCGATTACCTCAAGTCATTTTGCCGGGGCGGAAAAGCAATTTAGAATGCCACTGGATTATGGTAATCAGCGACCTTATTCGGCGACCTGGACTGTTACAGGCAGCGGGGCGGTAATCATCGAGGATCGTAAATTTAATAAGAATAATAATGAAAAAGTAGTTTCCATTAAGGGAGTGACTTCTGGGAAAATCGTAGATTACGGCTTGAAGGATTCCATGAACATGGGTGCAGCAATGGCTCCTGCTGCGTATGAAACGATTAAACAGAATTTCGAGGATTTTAATATAAAGCCGGATTATTACGATAAAATTATCACCGGAGATTTAGGTTATGTCGGTAAAAATATATTAATCGATTTATTAAAAGAACAAGGATATGACATCAGCGGTAATCATATGGACTGCGGTATAGAAATTTTTGATAAGGAATCCCAGGATACGCATGCAGGCGGCAGCGGTTGCGGATGTTCCGCTATTACATTTACAAGTTATATTTTGAAGCAATTGAAGGAAGGTTCATGGAAGAGGGTCTTGTTCGTACCCACCGGTGCCTTACTATCTCAGGTTAGTTTTAATGAAGGTAATTCTGTACCGGGAATAGCACATGCAGTGATGGTGGAGGCAGAATAGGTTTCATAAAAGGAGTGAAAGCAATGGATTATTTGAAGGCATTTTTGGTAGGTGGAGCAATTTGTGCGGTTTCTCAGATATTACTTGATAAAACAAAATTAATGCCTGGCCGTGTTATGGTTATATTGGTTTGCATCGGCGCAATTCTCGGAGCGGTTGGTATTTATGAGCCATTTGCGAAATGGGCCGGAGCCGGAGCGGGCGTACCGTTGACCGGATTTGGTAATGTATTATTTAAGGGTGTGAAAGAGGCAATCGATAAGGATGGATTCATAGGCTTATTCAAAGGAGGTTTCGCTTCCTCGGCAGTTGGAATATCTTCCGCCTTGCTCTTTGCTTACCTAGCTTCCTGGTTCTTTAAAGCAAAGATGAAATCTTAATCGTTTTTTATACAATTGCTAACATAACCACAAATGCAATTGTTGCATGAAATAATTCTGGCATCATAAAGCTTGCTGGTGATCATAAACCCATAAACTGTTAGAAAAGTTGATTTTCTCTAAAAAAGCTTCCATGACTTTTGATCAAAGTCACGGAAGCTTTAAAAATGTTAGAGCCTAATAATGAAAAGCATTATTCATAAAATTTGGTGCTGTAGGCTCATCCTCATAGGTTCCATCATCTGGAATAGCATCATTTAATAAATCATCTAGAAAATCATCATCAAAATCATCATCAATCCCAGTATTTGGGGGATTGGGTGTAAAGGGTTCATCTTCATAAACATTCTGTCCATGTACCTTACAAGAGCCGGAAGGAAGAACAAAGGGTGTATCATTTGTAATACCTGTTTCCGTTTTGTTTAAGTATACTCCCTCTTTTACCAAATGGTCCGGACAGTTCTCTGTAGCGAGGGAATTTGATTCTTCACAGATGGAAGCTTTTACATGAATATCGCATTTTTCTGTTGGCTCGGTTCCTTTTGTAAAATATTCAATTCTCGTCGTATCTCCGCCGATATAATGGTCACAAAGCCCTTCTACCGCCAATTTACCTGATTTTGTACATATCTTTGCAGGTACGACGGAATCGGGCTTTGTGAAGGATTTCGTCTCTAGGTTTAGCTCCGTATGAATCTGTTCCATAATGGTACGCCAAATTTTCTTCTGGTAATTACGGTCTGTCTGTGTCCTATTATTATCAAAGCCTGACCAGATTGTTGCTGTATAATAAGGGGAAAAACCGGAAAACCATAAATCGTTGTAATCGGATGTGGAACCTGTTTTCCCAGCGATAGGCATATCAATGGTAGTCAGTTTATAACTTTTACCGGTACCTACATTAACAACATCCTCCATCGCATTGGTTAACAACCAGGAGGTCGATTCATGCATTACCTGCTCTGAATCAGGTATATTTTCAAGTAATACCTTACCGCTGTGATCAACAATTTTCGTATATAAAATAGGTTCTGTATAAACACCACTGTTTGCGATAGAAGCGTAAGCAGCGGTTAATTCAATGTTTTTTACACCATCCGTCAGACCACCGAGAGCTAAAGGGGGCCGAATATCGGTATAAACACTGCCATTCGCTTCCGTTCTTGATTTGACCAGAGTAGTAAAGCCCAGTTTTGTTAGATAGTCATAACCAACCTTTGGTGTAACTTCGAGTAGGGTTTTTACGGTTACAATATTCATGGAGTTGTAAATTGCTCTACGAAGTGTTGTCAGACCTTCATATTCTTTGGTAGAGGTCCAGTTATTTACTTCCTTTTCGTCTCCTGGATAATAAAACGGGCCGGAGTCATCCTGAACGCTGGCTAAAGTGAAACCAGAGGTTGTATTATCAAGCGCAGGTAAATAGGTAGATAACACCTTAAAGGTGGAACCGGGCTGTCTCTTGGTATTTGTCGCACGATTTAGGGTTCTATTACCGATTTTCTCCCCTCTACCGCCAATGATGGCCATAACCTGACCGGTATGTTGATCCATGACTACGAAGGATGATTGTGGCTGAATCGTCATGTCTGCTTTCTCACCTAATATGATATCGCCCTCATCAACCATGGCATCCCGAAAAGCATCAATTTTCTTCTGCATATCTTCCTTATCCAAAAAATATAAGGAAAATTTACTGGAACCATTATCTACATATAAATCATCCGGATCATCATAATCCTTATAATAATCTACTAAAGCATCCTTCTGATAATGGATGGTCTCTCCGTTTTTTTTCTGAACGGATAACGCATAGAATAATTCCCAATAGGAAACGCCCATTTCAGGGAAAAAGGATTCATCCGAATATACATCATCGCAAATTTTTTGTATTGTTGGGTCCTGAGTGGTGTAGATATATAATCCGCCACTGTGTAGGAGATTAGATGCCTGCGTTTGGTTGTATCCGAGTTTGGATTGTAAGTCCTCCATTACCTGATCAATTAATGCATCGATAAAATAAGTGTAATAAGTTGGTTTATTCACATCCTTGTTAACGGATTGAATACGTGAATATACATCATCCTGCATCGCGGCATCATATTCTACCTGTGTGCAATAACCTTGATCTAACATATCACGTAATATTTCAGCACGGCGGGTTTCGTTATTTTCCGGATAAGTAATCGGGTTTCTGTATACCGGTAATTGTGCAATGGCGGCAATAACCGCTGCTTCTGATAAGGTGAGATCAGAAACGTCTTTGTTGAAGTAACGCCTGGAAGCGGTTTGTACTCCGTACGTACCGGAGCCCAAATTAATTGTATTTAAGTAATATTCCAGGATGGTATCCTTGTTTAACTTGTCTTCGAGCTGGATTGCCAAATACTGCTCCTGTATTTTGCGTTCGAGACGATCCATGAATTCTGATTCACGGCCGCCGTCAAATACTTGATTTTTCAAAAGCTGCTGGGTGATGGTGCTTGCACCTTCATCGAAATCACCTCTGCTTAATCCTAGAAAAAAAGCTCGAAAAATACCGCGAATATCAATTCCGTCATGTTGATAAAAGCGTTCATCCTCAATACTGATAACAGCTTTCTTCAACACTTCAGGAATTTTGTCCTGTGTTACATAAACACGGTTTGCTTCAGCTCCGATTAACTGTTCGATCGCATTTCCTTCCCTGTCATACACCGTTGTGGTATAGCCCGAAGGGATAACGTTGATTTCATCTATTTCAGGAGCACTGTCAATCAATCCTTTCACATAACCAAATCCTGCAAATGAACCAACGATGATAAGAAAAATCATTAAAACGATGCAGAATCGAAATAATGTAATTCTTACTTTTGACACAAGACGTCTTGACGTAGATTTTATATAATGTTGTTTCGTTTCAATTCCTTTTTTACTATAATCCATTTGTACCTCCAATCGCATCAATCATGCTTATCTCATTATAGCAAAACTTTCTAGTGAAATAAAGACAAAAATTTGGTACCATGTAAGTAATAACCAAAATATGGAATTCTAAACAAATTAAATAGTATATAACTACTAAATTATATGAAATATATTCATAATTATACATGATAACGCATATAAGTTTGCGTATTGACAAAAACGTGTTCACGAAACGTGAACATATGTCGAAATATAACGAACTCGATAAAATGATGCGCTTATTTTTACTTTCTAAAAACATATAATCTGTGTATAATGATTTTTGTCAGTAATTTTCTGTTAAAAATAAAACGAGTGATAATTCATTCATTTTATTCGTAAGAAAAAAGGGGGTAATACAAATGAAGCAGGTTTATTTATTATTTAGTAATGAGGTTAAGCTTGAGGATGAGAGAAGTATGAAGCTTGACTACAGTCTGACGGAACGATTATCAGAATCAGAGGAGAAGACTCCGTACTACGGAATCCAGATTGAAAAGTATCTGGATGATACCGTAGAGAAGGATGAAGTGACCGGTATATCCAATTCGAAGGATACGGTTATTTCCATTATTAAAAAGTTATTTCAATATGAAGTAACACCGGTTTCGATGGTGGAAATCGTGGATGATCTGGTAACGGTGGGGGTTTAATTAAGAGTTTAATCAAACAGGTGTATTTCACTATTCATAATGGTGAAATATACCTGTTTTTGTTCTACGACGAATGCCGAACCGCTTGTGAGTTCGGTTATTTTTTTTATAAAGCCCTGTTTCCTGCTGGGAGGGACAAGAAGACTTAATTTAACAATATCGGTATATTCCGATGATAAAACCGGCAGTTCTTCCTGACTAATATAATACTGTATTTTACCAATCAGATTATAATCTGTTGTTACTTCATAATTGATTCCAAGTTCTTTATGAATAATATGGCTCTGATCCAAACCTTCGATTACTGCAGATTGGTAAGCTTTCACTAATCCGCCCGTTCCTAAGAGCGTTCCACCAAAATAACGGGTTACCACAACTACGAGATTAGTGAGCTCATGAGACAATAGTACATCAAGCATGGGCCTTCCGGCAGTCTTACTCGGTTCACCGTCATCAGAACAACGCATCAAAGGATTTTCTGTTCCTATGATAAAGGCCGAGCAGTTGTGGGAAGCATCCCAGTACTTCTTTTTCAAGGTTTCTATAAAATCAATTGCGGCTTCCTCTGTGTCAACCGGCCGGATATTAGCTATGAATTTTGATTTTTTGATGATAATTTCTCCGGTTCCACCTTCATATACGGTTTTAAATACTTCCTTCAATTTAATTCCTCCTAAAGGGGTCATACTATACACCATGATTTATATCATTAACCTGGCGTTATATTCATAACTTATTATAGCAACCGAAGACTAGCGATGCAACTAAAAGAGTAATTAGGGAAACGTTTGTACGGATAGTTGCCATTATTCTATAGTTTATGGTATCATAATGAATGGTAAATATTATAGTTAATTGGAGGATTCGATGAAATTAAAATATATATCCTGGCTACCTGCAGTTATCATCATGGGGATTATTTTTATGTATTCCTCAAAACCGGCAGTCAATTCTGATGAAAGTAGTATGTTCTATGCGAATCAAATTTTGGATGTTTATGAAAAAATAACCGGAAATGAGATAGAAGGGGCAGAAAGAGAAAAGAATCTGGAAGACATTAATCATATTGTACGGAAAAGTGCTCACTTTATAGAATATGGTGTTTTAGCTTGCTTCGTAGCATTTCACTTTTTTGTATCGAAACGAAAACGCATACATATCCTCCTCCTGGCGACGGCTATATCAGCCATATATGCCGCTACGGATGAATTTCATCAACTTTTTGTCTCAGGCAGAAGCGGTCAGATGAAGGATGTATTGTTGGATTCAAGCGGCGCATTCACAGGAGCACTTACATTTTGTCTTATAATCACTGTACTGCAGCGTAAAAAACAAACAAAGATCAGACAGCAATAAATTGGTTATTCTCTTTGATGTAGGTATATTGGATGGAATTAAGTGTAGTTTCCAGCAGGTTACGATCAATTTCAAGGTTAAGGCATAAATCCTCCAGTGTGGAATACTCATCCCTTAACTTCGTATTAACGAAGCTTAATAAAATATGAGGGTCCTTCGGTATATTCATAAAAACTCCTTTCAAAGACGGTTATTATCATATTATGCATATTTTTTAGTGTATTACAAGACCTTCAGTTTATTTATAACAATAATTGCAACAGTATATAAAAGTTTAATCTGAGATGAATGAAGGAACTCATTCACAGATTGGGAGGTAAAGGATGGATTTATTTGATTATATGAGAGATAGCAATATGAAGAAGGAAGCACCTTTAGCATCCAGACTTCGTCCCGTTTCCTTAGAGGAGGTAGTGGGACAAAATCATATTATCGGGAAGGACAAGCTATTGTATCGTGCAATCAAGGCGGATAAATTAAGCTCCATTATCTTTTACGGACCGCCCGGAACCGGTAAAACAACGCTTGCAAAGGTAATCGCCAATACGACAAGTTCTTTGTTCACCCAAATTAATGCGACGGCATCAGGTAAAAAGGATATGGAAGAGGTTGTGGAGAAGGCAAAAGACAATCATGGCATGTACGGTAAGAAAACAATCCTTTTTGTTGATGAAATACATCGTTTCAATAAGGGTCAGCAAGACTATCTGCTGCCATTTGTTGAGGATGGTACGGTTATTTTAATCGGTGCAACTACCGAAAATCCGTATTTTGAGGTTAATTCCGCGTTAATATCACGCTCCATCATCTTTCAGTTAAAGCCATTGGAGAAGGATGATATTAAAACGCTTTTATTACGTGCTGTAAATGATATGGAAAGAGGTCTTGGCGTCTATCGTGCAATCCTTCAGGAGGATGCCCTGGATTTTCTTGCTGATGTGGCAAACGGTGACGCACGTTCGGCTTTAAATGCAGTAGAGCTCGGTGTTTTGACCACGGAGCGTTCGGAGGATGGCTTGATTCATATCACATTATCGGTAGCTTCGGAATGCATTCAGAAGAGAGTACTAAAATATGATAAGGGTGGAGATAATCATTACGATACGATTTCCGCATTTATTAAAAGTATGAGGGGCTCTGATCCTGACGCGGCGATATACTATCTTGCAAGAATGCTATATGCCGGTGAAGAGGTTGCCTTTATCGCCAGAAGAATTATGATCTGCGCCTCGGAGGATGTATCCAATGCAGACCCGAATGCCTTGGTGGTGGCAACCAGCGCTGCACTGGCTGTAGAGAGACTTGGAATGCCTGAAGCACAGATTGTTCTGGCGCAGGCAGCTGCCTATGTAGCGTGTGCTCCGAAAAGTAATTCAGCGGTATCTGCCATTGGAGCAGCCATGAATGTGGTAGAAAATGAAAAAACAGCGTCCATACCTCCCTACTTAATGGATGCTCATTATAAAGGAGCAGCAAAGCTGGGGCATGGAATCGGATATAAGTATGCTCATGATTATGAAAATCATTATGTCAAACAGCAGTATTTGCCGGATGAACTAAAGGATCGTATCTTTTATGTCCCGTCTGATAATGGCTACGAGCAGACAATTAAAGAATATTTTAAAAAGATAAAAGGGAATGTCTAAAAAAGTATATAGAATACAGAAGGAATACAGAAAGAATTAAAAATAAATGCACAGTGTCCATAATTAAGGATCGATTTAGTAAAGATGTCTGAAAGATAGGTCTCCACTAAATAATGTGTCCACGGTTATGGGTACATTATAAAAAAACAAAGAAAAAATAAAGAAAAGCATAAAGAAAAGAATAGAGAAAAAAATAAAGAAAAAAATAATGAAAAGTAAAGAAAAAATAAAGAAAAAATAACGAAATGAATAAAGTGATGAATTAAGAAAACCGTCGCGGATACCTAGTATTTGCGACGGTTTTTCTATCCACATAAATTCTGGTGTCCTTCGTCTGTATAAGTCATGGATACCAAAATTAATTTATAGGACTATTGTTCCTTATAGCAAATTAATTACTTGAATCGGTTGAATCAACAGGATCACTGGGATCGCCAGGATCGGAAGCATCAAAATCAGATTGTTCATCCGATTCATTGAGGTCAGTATCATAATCAGTGTCATTTTCTGTGTGTTGTAAATCAAAAGTTGGGATTCTCATTGAGTCATTCTCATTGGAGCTATTGAAATCACCTTCAGTATCTTTTTTATCATTCCTGTGTACAAATTTGTATATGACAACAAAGCCATATATCATAATCGGAATAATAAGGGTTAAAAAGACACCTGACAAAAATAATCCTGGAGCTTTTTCGGTTGCAAAAAACGATATTATCAGGAAAATGACGTACATGGAGACCATCAATACAACTCCTACGAGTGCCGCAACACGTTTCACTTTTTCCATATAAATTCCTTTCTATCAATAAAGAATTTTGTTTATTGGTGGAACTTTATACAATATATACTTATTATATATAACATAACGTTAAAATGCAACCAACAGGCCAATTGGGTTTGTGTCAAGTACTTATTGGCAAAGCCCCATTCAGTTTTTCTTCTAGGATTTTTAGTTGAAATCCCGTACGGATAAGTGTGCCCATTTTCATAGGA
>JARBTJ010000110.1 GCA_029240245.1 Herbinix sp. | reverse complement strand
GGACATTTGACAGTGTATCAAAATACTTTTTTCATTTTTTCATATATTTTTGTTGCATTATTATAATTTATATATTACAATGGAAAAGAAATTTTGAACGAAAAAATTAAATGAAGATTAATGAAGGACGGTGCAAACAATGGCATTAACATTATCGAAAAAAGCCCAGGCAGTAAAGCCATCATCAACTTTAGCCATCACTGCAAAAGCAAAGGAACTAAAGGAAAAAGGCATTGATGTGGTTGGTTTTGGTGCAGGAGAACCGGATTTTAACACTCCGGACAACATCTGTGAAGCTGCAATTAAAGCAATTCATGCGGGCTTTACAAAATATACTCCGGCGGAAGGTACTTTGGAACTTCGCAAGGCGATCTGTGATAAGTTCCAAAAGTTTAACGGTTTATCCTATGAACCGAATCAAATCGTTGTCAGCAACGGAGGAAAGCATTCCTTAACAAACATATTTACCGCCCTATGCAATCCTGGAGATGAGGTTATTATCCCTGCTCCATTTTGGTTAAGCTATCCCGAAATTGTTAAGCTTGCTGATGGTGTTCCGGTAATCATCCGTGCCAGTAAAGAACAGAATTATAAAGTTTCTGCGGCACAAATCGAGGCAGCCTGTACCGAAAAGACGAAAGCCTTTGTACTTAACTCACCGAGCAATCCTTCCGGTATGCTTTATACAAGAGAAGAGCTGGAAGCCATTGCAGAAGTAGCAGTTAGAAAGGATTTTTATATAGTAGCAGATGAAATGTATGAGCATTTAATATACGATGGTGCGAAACCGGTGAGTATTGCTTCCTTAAACGAGGAAATTTATAAGCGAACCATTACCTGTAGTGGTGTAGCAAAAAGCTATTCCATGACTGGTTGGAGAATTGGTTATACCGGTTCCTCCAAGGAAATTGCAAAATTAATGGGAAGTGTACAAAGTCATCAAACCTCAAATCCGAATTCAATCGCTCAAAAAGCAGCATATGAAGCGATTGTAGGACCACAGGAATCCGTATCCTTAATGCATGCTGAGTTTAATATGAGAAGAGACTTTATGTATGAACGGGTTTCCGGAATCAAACTTATCTCGGCATTAAAACCGCAAGGAGCTTTCTACCTCTTCGTTGACATCAGCCAAATTCTTGACAAGGAATATAACGGTATCAAGGTGGAGACAGTAAGTAATCTGGCGAAGATATTAATCGAAGAATATAATGTGGCTGTAATCCCCTGTGATGATTTTGGTTTTTCAGATCATATCCGTCTTTCCTATGCAATTTCAATGGAACAGATTAAAAAGGGTCTTGACCGAATCGAAGGATTTATTGAGAAGCTGGTCTAAATATTTAGGTAGTGTTTACAAAACACTACCTATTTTTTTCTGTTTATGATAAAATAGGAAACACAGAATTCCCTTTTTATTAAAGCAGAAAGAAAGATAAAGCATTTGCTAAATATTGGGGATGTAAGAAAGAAGGAATTTGCAATGGCATTATTTGGATTTATTGGCGCGGGAAATATGGGTTATCCCTTAATAAGAGCCGCGATGAAAACCTTTGGAAGTGATGAAGTTATTTATACGGATGCCTCTGCAGAGCGCAGGCGATTTGTTATGGAGGAGACAGGTCTTCCATATGAAGAAGATAATCTAACCGTTATAAATCAATGTAAATATCTTGTACTGGCTGTTAAGCCTCAATTTTTTAACAATGTCATGAATGAAATTGAACCGTATATTACGGAAAATCACGTTGTCATTTCAATTGCAGCCGGTATTACAATTGACAATATGAAAACCGGTCTTGGCAATACCGCCCGTATTGTCCGAGCTATGCCGAATACACCGGCTATGGTTTTTCAGGGGATGAGCGGTATCTGCTTTTCAAAAGACACCTTTTTACCGGAAGAAAAAGATGTCATCGATCGTTTCTTTTCCTCTTTTGGAAAATATGAGGTGTTTGATGAAGCCATGATGAATGCTGTAATTTGCGCAAACGGAAGCTCACCGGCCTATGTATATATGTTTATCGAGGCCTTGGCAGATAGTGTTGTAAGCTATGGGATACCAAGGGATAAAGCATATAAATTGGTAGCTCAGACAGTCCTTGGTGCAGCCACGATGGTATTAGAAACGGGTGAACATCCCGGAAAGCTTAAGGATAATGTGTGTTCACCGGGAGGTACCACAATTGCCGCTGTAAAAGCTCTGGAGGAGCATGGCCTACGTAATGCGATAATGAAGGCAACGGATGCCTGCTATGAAAAAGCGGTGGCATTGACGAACAAAAACAAGTAAGTATTCGTAACATCAGGTAATAACCAACTCAGCAATTTTCGTAAACAATGATGAGAGAAACAGGTTATACAGAAAAGATCAAGAGGTGCAGACATGAGTAAGTATAAACGACTAGACAGAGAATTATTATTGAAAGGTAATATCATTGATTATTATCAGGATACGATTGAAATTGAGGGTGGGCGACTGACCAAATTTGATTTTATAAAACACCGCGGTGCCTCTGCCATGGTTTTGGTGGATCAGGATGGTAAGATTTTATTGGTACGTCAACACCGGAATGCCATCGATCGTGATACCTTGGAAATACCCGCCGGTGGACTTAATTCCGGCGAGGATAATTTAACATGCGCTATAAGAGAATGCGAAGAAGAGACCGGATATGTGGCGGGAGAAGTGCATCACCTGATTGATATCTATACCACAGTTGCCTTCTGTAACGAAAAGATTGGCATTTATTATGCAAAGGCTTTAACTTCTTCCAAGCAAAATCTTGACGAGGATGAGTTTGTTACGATTGAGAGATTTTCACTGGAGGAAATCGTGGAAATGATTATGAAAGGCGATATCCAGGACGCAAAGACCATTTCGGGTATACTTGCCTATAAGACGAAGATGGGCTTATAATAAAATTAGCTTGTTCTATTTTCGTAATCTTATCATATTTATGCTATAAAGGATGATAAGAGCTGCTGAGGAGACATATATTATAGGAATTATAACAACAGCTTAAGGTGGAACAGGCAATGAGACAATTTCGACAACAAATACATCGTCTGAGTATAATTCAGATTGCAATCATATTATTGATTTTAGGATTATTTATGGGAGTGGTATTTGCTAATGCATTTAAAAGCTCCTACGATCAGCAGATGGTAGAGTATCAGACCAATATTTTTTCGGAAATTACAGGAAACAATATTGATTACAGCGGTTTGTTCGGTTACATCCTCGCTAAGAATTTTGGTGAATTTGCAATATTCTGGCTTTTATGTATCACGATATTGGGAATACCCTATATGGCCTACAAAATAGCATCCTTTGGCTTTTTTACCGGATTTTTTATCTCAGCCGTATCGATGCAATTTGGAGTAAAAGGGATATTATTGGTGCTTTCCTATGCATTTCCACATGGTTTGATCTATCTACCCATTTCTGTTCTGTGTCTGTATAAAGGTTATGAACTGTGCACTTCGATTTACCATGACAAAAGAAACCACATCAGCGGTTTGACAGCATTGATGAAATCAAAACTGGCAATTATTCTTATCTTAGCTGTTGCATTAATCATAGGCAGCTTTTTGGAAGCATATGCCGGAGCATTCCTCTTAAAGAAAACAATAGGTTTATTTATATAAGCTTATGATTTATCAAGTTAATTCTCTTATATTGATAGGAATCGCCAAATGAATAAGTAGCAAAGTTATGTAATGGGGTAAATTATATTTTCTTTGTATGAAACAGATTCGATTCTTATCATAAAGTAGTTTTTAATTACTGAGGAGGTAGGGAAATGGATCAGTACATCGACGCTTTTATTACATATTTAAAGGAAGTAAAACATGCATCTAATAATACCGTGCAGGCTTATCATAATGATTTAAAGAAGCTAAATCAATTTTTAAAATCACAGAATATTACCGAAGTAGATAAAATCAGTGAAACCTGCTTAACTTCCTACATTTTATTATTGGAAAAGGAAGGATTGTCCGCTGCGTCGGTATCCCGAAACATAGCATCGATCAAAGCGTTCCTATTATACCTGTTAAAGCAGGGGATGATTACCGGAGATCCCTCAGAACGCATGAAGGCAC
>JARBTJ010000057.1 GCA_029240245.1 Herbinix sp. | reverse complement strand
CTCAATAAACTATTTCACCAGGGGAGTTATTTAACCAATGCTTTCAAGTATGCCCAAACAATTATTTGATGGAATTTCGATAACGAAATTTGTACCACATATTATGCTACTTCATTTAATAGCTATAATAATAATCTCCATGTATTGGGAAAAAAAATACGCGCAAAAAAATCAAAGCTTATATGATAGAGAAGAACTTTTTAATTCTTTGTGTTCTAATATCAATGATGTCTTTATTATCTTTCATTTGGAAAAATGTATATATGAATATATATCCCCTAATATAGAAAGAGTACTGGGTTATGATAGCAAAACCTTTATAGAAAATCCGTTGGCTTTTTTTGATTTTACAGACAAAAGCTGCAAGGAAGAATTAGTAAGTCTTTTTAAAACGAATATTCAAACTACTTATTTTGAAAAAGAATGTGAACTTCGCAATAAATCTACCGGACAATTAAATTGGATAAGCTTTCGCTTTTATCCGGTAATGAAGAACTTAAAGGTCATCCGTTATATCTGCTGTATCTCAGATTTAACTAAAACAAAGCAATCCCAGCAGATCCTTAAAAATGCTTTTATCAATTCCCAAAAAGCAAATGAGGCAAAGAAAGAATTCCTTTCCCATATGAGTCATGAATTAAGAACTCCCATAAATGCGATTATGGGTATGGCACAGATAGCCTCAAATTCTCCTGAAGATATAGAAAAAGTCACTAACTGCCTGAATAAAATAACAATCTCTTCCAAAAACCTCCTTGATATTATTAACAACATTTTAGATATGGCTAAGATAGACAGCAATAAGTTAATGTTAACCTACGAAGCATTTAATTTGGTAGATTGTTTAAATACCTTCAGTTCTATCATTAGAACTCAAACAGATTTAAACGGCCAGAAATTTGAATTGATTCTTAATAATATACATAGTATAGATTTGATCGGAGATAGGCTGCGACTGGAACAAATACTAAATAACTGTGTTTCCAATGCTGTGAAGTTCACACCAACTGGAGGTGAACTATTATTAGAAGTATCCGAAATGGAGAGTCATGCAAATAAAGTTCTTTATCGCTTCCGTATTATTGATAACGGAATAGGAATGAGTGAAGACTTTATTAATCGAATCTACATTCCCTTCGAACAGGAGGACAGTTCCATAACAAGAAAATACGGAGGAAGTGGGCTCGGCATGTCTATTACCAAAGACTTGGTTACCTTAATGGGAGGCAATATCAAGGTCACTAGTAGCCAGGGGGTTGGAACAACCATCATCATTGATCTTGTTTTTACTATATCGAATAATATCACGAACGAAACTAAGGTTTGCAAAGATAAAAAAACAGATTACGATTTTACCGGTTCCAGAGTATTAGTGGTGGAGGATAATGAAATCAACCTGGAGATTACCTGTGAGCAATTAAAAAATGTTAATGCAAGGGTTGAAACAGCATTGAACGGATACGAAGCCATTCATAAGTTCACCACCTCACCGAAAGGTTATTATGATTTAATATTGACTGACGTACAAATGCCGGAATTAAATGGATATGAAACCGCGAAAGCAATACGTTCCTCCGAACATCCGGATGCAGGAATTATTACTATTATCGCTATGTCCGCTGATGCTTATGCCGATGACGTCACATTAAATGCAGATGGTTACATGAATTATCATATGATAAAACCAATTGATATTAAATGTTTTTATTCATTATTAAAAAGAGTGCTCCCAAAGGAAGCATGAATGTGTATCTATTCATATTTCTGATGATAAAAATAATATGTAGAACGAGGTATCATATGCAGCTGATAAGCAGAAAACTTATGGAAATGGGAGTAGATGTCAATGGTGTACTTAACCGTCTTGGCGGAAATGAATCACTATATTTGAATATCTGCAATAAATTTATTAAAGATCCGAATTATCAAATATTTAAGGATGCCTTATCAGTCTATGATTATCAATCAGCGGAATTAAGGATACATACCCTGAAAGGTGTTGCTGCTAATTTAGGTTTTGTACGGCTTGAACTTATCAGTGGCTCCCTGCTTCAGGATTTAAGGGAAAAGCAAATATCCTCACTACGCCAGGATGTTTCCTGTTTATCGGAAGAATACCATCGTATCATTAATATTCTATCGGAAAATCAACATACAATTGTATAATATGATTGGATAAAATGCTGTGGATCATATTATACGATAAATAGCTTGACAAATTCTTGAGAATTCGATATACTACCACCTGTAAAGAAAATTCCTTTACAGGTGGTGTGATGATATGAGACAGCAAAAAACACCGATTGAACTGCAGGATGAACTATCAAAACAGTTCAATTGTCCAGAACTAGACGAAATTGTATGGCTTTCCATCCTATATGACTTTTATGGGGAATTATTGAATTCTCATAAGAAACAAATTTTTGAAGATTATATTTTGAACGACTTATCCTTAAGCGAAATTGCTGCGGAATTAAACATCAGCAGACAGGGTGTTTATGATATTGTGAAGCGCTGTAGTCAGGAATTAAAGGATTTTGAAAGCAAATTAAATCTGGTTCATAAATTTCAATCTGTAAAAGTTAAATTAGGATTAATTAAAACTATAATTACAGATACCGAACAAACCGGGGATGTTACCCATATAGCCAAAATCAGAGTGTTAGCGGATGATATATTAAAGGAGCTGTAAATCGTATGGCATTTGAAAATTTATCAGATAAACTGCAGAATATATTTAAAAACCTAAAAGGTAAGGGAAGATTATCAGAAGCGGATGTTAAGACTGCTTTAAAAGAAGTTAAGATGGCTTTATTAGAAGCGGATGTTAATTTTAAAGTAGTTAAAAATTTCGTTAATACCGTACAGGAAAGAGCCGTAGGACAGGATGTTCTTAACAGTTTAACACCCGGTCAAATGGTAATAAAGATTGTAAACGAGGAACTGGTGAAACTTCTGGGCGATCAAACAGTGGAAATTCAGTTGAAGCCCTCGAATGAAATTACGGTAATCATGGCATGCGGCTTGCAAGGTGCTGGTAAAACGACCACTGTAGCAAAAATAGCCGGCAAATTGAAATCGAAAGGCAGAAAGCCTTTGTTGGTTGCCTGTGATATATACCGTCCGGCAGCGATTGATCAGCTGCAGATTAACGGTAACAAACAAGGCGTTAGCGTATTTTCTATAGGAGATAAGCACAAGCCTGTTAACATAGCAAAAGCGGCTCTTGAGCACGCTGATAAGAATGGATTTAACGTAGTGATATTGGATACCGCCGGCCGGCTTCATATAGACGAAGCTATGATGGAGGAGCTACAGGAAATCAAATCAAATATAACCGTACACCAAACCTTACTTGTGGTAGATGCTATGACCGGTCAGGATGCGGTTAATGTTTCAGAGACGTTTAACCAAAAACTAAATATAAATGGTGTCATCATAACAAAGTTAGACAGTGATACCAGAGGTGGTGCTGCACTTTCCATCCGTGCCGTTACCGGCCTTCCAATTCTATATGTCGGTATGGGTGAAAAGCTATCCGATTTAGAACAGTTCTATCCGGACCGTATGGCCTCCCGTATCCTTGGAATGGGCGATATTCTTACCTTAATCGACAAAGCTCAGGCTGATTTCGATGAAACAAAAGCGAAGGAATTGGAACGTAAAATCAAAAAAGCAGAATTTGACTTTAATGATTTCCTGGATCAAATGCAACAGGTTAAAAAAATGGGTGGAATCACCGATTTGTTAGGTATGCTTCCAGGTGCGGGTAAACAATTAAAGGATGTGGAAATAGATGAAAACGCACTTTCCTCCACCGAAGCCATCATTTATTCAATGACGAAAGCAGAACGTGCAAATCCTGATTTATTAAACTTATCCCGTAAAAAAAGAATTGCAGCGGGTGCAGGCGTTGATATCAGTGAAGTAAATCAGCTGGTAAAGCAATTTGACCAGTCCCGCAAGATGATGAAACAGTTTTCCGGTATGATGGGTAAAGGCGGAAAACGCGGTAAATTCAAATTACCCTTCGGTTTTTAAGTCATTGTCAGTGTTATAAACTGATTCCTGGTTAGGAGCAGCTTTGTAGCATTTTCAATAGAAACAAATTTCACGCATTGCGGGAGATTGTTGTCATAAATACGAACAAAAACAGCTACGCTGATTTTGTATATAAGATTAAAAAATGCTATGTATTTTTTAATAAGAGTTACATTTTAAGGAGGTGAATATAATGGCAGTTAAAATCAGATTAAAGAGAATGGGACAGAAAAAAGCTCCTTTCTATAGAATCGTTGTTTCTGATTCCAGAACACCAAGAGATGGTAGATTTATCGAGGAAATCGGTACCTATGATCCTACCCAGAATCCTAGCGCTTTCAACGTAAATGAGGAAGCAGCAAAGAAGTGGTTAGCAAATGGTGCACAGCCGACCGATACTGTTGGTAAAATTTTTAAGAATGCTGGTATTCTTTAATCATCGGAGGTGGAATAATGAAGGAATTAGTTGAGATTATTGCTAAATCGCTCGTTGATCATCCCGATGAGGTTGTTGTTACGGAAAAGGAAACTGAAAAAGCGATTATTGTTGAATTAAAGGTTGCTTCCGAAGATATGGGTAAGGTAATCGGTAAACAAGGCCGTATCGCTAAGTCCATTCGCACCGTAGTTAAGGCAGCTGCAACAAAGGATGATAAAAAGGTTATGGTTGAAATTCTGCAGTAGCAGTGAAATCCGATTGCAGTTCATCGAAACTTCATGTTTCATGAAGTAACGTTTTGACCGAAAAAGGTATCAGGAAGCTGTCTGTTATGCCGAACATGGCATAGGAGTACAGCTTCTTTTTCAAAGATGCTCCCATCCTTAAATAATATCATTTTCTTATGCATGTTTCGTACAATTTGATATTTATTATTCTCTCCCATGAGCATGTTTCGTACAATTTGATGTTTATTATATTCTCTCCCATGAGCATGTTTCGTACAATTTGATACTTATAATATTCTCTCCCATGAGCATATATCGTACAATTTGGTACTTATTATATTCTCTCCCATGAATTACACAGTCCCTACATGAAAATACTAATAAAGGTCAGGTACTTATTGAATGATTTCATTAATCGCAGCTGTAGCAACCAATTATATCATAGGTAATAAAGGTATTATCCCCTGGAAAATCAAGGGAGAGCAAAAAAGGTTTAAGGAACTGACGATGGGTAAAACTATCATCATGGGACGTAAAACTTACCAGGAAATCGGAAGACCGCTTCCTAACCGGAAAACCATCGTTATATCGAATACTGAAACTATAACAGCGGAAAATTGCATCACGGTAAAAACCTTAGAAGAAGCTCTGTCACTTGCTAAGGAGGAAGAGGAAATTTTTATCGCAGGTGGTGGTCAGGTATATAAAGATGCCTTACCCTATGCTGACCGAATTTATTTGACAATAATCGATAAATCTATTGATGGCGACGTGTACTTTCCTTCCTTTGATAATGATACCTTTATTCAAACTTATGAGGAGCGGATTGACGGAGAGATTCCGTTTACCTATTATACTTACGAACGAATCCGTTCAAATTATAAATAAAATAGTATGGCTTACCAGGAATTATTTATCCGCTGGTATATACGAGGTAGATACAATAAATTTAGTTATAGAATGATATAAAATGACGGATATCCAACTTAATCAATACTTTTATCGTCCGGTTTTTATCCGTAATCAAATCGTTTTCTTTGTATTATGAATCACTTTTACTATGTAACCTATGAAATAAAATATGAAAAGGATACCTAATTGATGGAAAATTATCTAAGAGTCGGCGTTATAACAACAACCCATGGAATCCGCGGAGAAGTGAAGGTTTTCCCAACAACCGATGATATAAATCGATTTAAAGATTTAAATCAAGTACTTCTTGATACCGGTAAAGAATACCTTTCACTGGAGATCGAAGGCTGTAAATTCTTTAAAAACACAGTCATATTAAAATTTAAGGGAATCAATGATATCAATGACATTGAAAAATACAGGGGCAAAGATTTACTTATTACGAGGGAAAATGCCGTAAAGCTTGAGAAGGATGAATATTTTATTTTTGATTTAATAGATTCCGAGGTAGTTACAGACGACGGTAACAAACTTGGTATTTTAACTGAAATCATGGCAACAGGTGCAAACGACGTATATATTGTTACAACCGAAGATAACAAAGAAATATTAATCCCTTCGATTAAAGAATGCATCCTGGATGTTGATGTTGAGAATAAGAAAATAACCGTTCATCTTTTAAATGGTTTGATATAAATAATGAAATAACATCATGATTAGCTTAACATAAGAATAAACGTATTTTATGAATGTATAGGTTAATCGGGTATTGCCGGGTAACTTATCCGTCATGAATGGAAAGGCACGGGTGGAAATGAATTATCACGTAATGACTCTATTTCCTGAAATGGTATTGCAGGGATTAAATACCAGTATAATCGGCAGGGCTATCGATAAAGGTCTGATATCCTTAAATGCTATTAATATCAGAGATTTCAGTGAAGATAAGCATAAGAAAGTTGATGATTATCCTTACGGCGGCGGTGCAGGGATGGTTATGAATGCAGAACCGGTATACAAAACTTACGGGTTCTTAACGAACCACATTAAACTGACCAAGGAGGACCCATCGGCCTATCATAGACCACGGGTTATCTATGTTACTCCTCAGGGAAGCATTTTTAATCAGGAAATGGCTGAGGAATTTGCGAAAGAAGAGGATTTGATTTTTCTTTGCGGTCATTACGAAGGTATCGATGAAAGAGTACTCGAAATGATTGTCACTGATCATGTTTCTATTGGAGATTATGTTCTGACCGGAGGTGAGCTTCCGGCCATGGTCATGATTGATGCCATCTCAAGGCTCATACCCGGTGTATTGAACAACGATATCTCTTCGGAATTCGAATCCTTCCAAGACAATCTTCTGGAATATCCCCAGTATACAAGACCGGAAAATTTTATGGGACATAAGGTACCTGAGGTATTATTAACCGGGCATCATGCGAATATCGAAGCCTGGAGAAGACAACAATCCATCCTCCGAACCTATGAGCGCCGCCCGGATCTATTGGAAAATGCTGATTTATCCGAGGAGGAGCGTGAATACTTAACCCGATTGATTTTCCAGAAGAACTTCGATGTGTATTAATCATGATTTTCGAAGGCATCTTATAATGTAGGTAAATTCACTTGATTTTTACTTGCCTCCATGGTAGTCAATCGGCAACCGCTTTATGACATTGTGCAATAGCCTTTCGTAATACAAAAAACACTTGCAATCTATAATGTTCTATGGTAAAGTAGTTAATTGTGAGAAGGGATGGTCCTCTGATACATGGCATTTTTGCCAAATTGGTATGAAAGAACATCCAAATTTAATAGGAGGTCACAAAATGAACGATATTATTAAGAGTATTGAAGCAGAACAATTAAAATCAAGCGTTACAAGTTTTAATGTTGGTGATACTGTTCAGGTATACGCTAAAGTTAAAGAGGGTAACCGCGAAAGAACCCAGGTATTTGAGGGTACAGTAATTAAAAGACAGAATGGTGGAGCAAGAGAAACCTTCACTGTAAGAAAGACATCCAACGGAATTGGCGTTGAGAAAACTTGGCCATTACACAGTCCTATCATCGAGAAGATCGAAGTAGTTAGATACGGTAAGGCAAGACGTGCTAAACTGTACTATTTGCGTAATAGAGTTGGTAAAAAAGCTAAAGTAAAAGAGTCAATCAGATAGTACAAAAAGGGACAATACTTGCGTAATTGTCCCTTTTTTAACATATACATAGTAAACAATTCCAATATATTACCTTATATCGGAATTGTAATATATCTTTTCCTACGCGGGAGGTTTGGCAGGTAAAGTTACCGGTCATGAAACAGAAAGGATATCATATGGATTTTGATTTTGAAGAGAAAAGTAAAAAACCATTATTCATGAAAATTTTTATAGATGTATTTATATGGGTAGCCCAGATTGCAGCTGTAATATTTTTGGCTTACTTCATCATCTACTATGCCTTAGAGAAGACTAACATGATTGGGTCATCCATGGAACCGACATTGATTGCGGATGATTCCATCATTATTAATAAATTTTCCTATCGTTTTTCCGAACCGAAACGGTTTGATGTCATCGTTTTTAAGCAAGGCGGTTCGGAACACAGTTTTTATAATATGAAACGAATTATCGGCATGCCGGGGGAAACCCTTCAGATCAAGGACGGTAATATCTATATCAACGGTGAAATTTTAGAAGACACCGTAAATGTAGAACCAATGGCAAACTACGGTTTAGCAGAAGAGGAAATAATTCTGGAAGAGAATGAGTATTTTGTACTTGGTGATAATCGCAATAACAGCGAGGATAGCCGATTTGCCAGTGTCGGCAATATCCGAAGAAGTGAAATCATCGGTGAGGCCTTTCTCCGTTTTTCACCTTTTAATTTTGTAGATAAAATCAACTTAAAGAAAGAAGTAACAGTAGAAGAATAATGGGACATGATACGTGTTATCATAAAATAATCCCATAAAAAATGTAAAGAGGTATAACTATGCAGTATCAATGGTATCCCGGACATATGGCCAAAGCCAAACGAATGATGCAGGAGGATATGAAGCTGATTGATGTGGTAATCGAGCTGGTAGACGCCAGAATTCCCTTATCCAGCAAAAATCCTGATATCGATACCCTGGCAGGAAATAAGTCCAGAGTTATTTTATTAAATAAATATGATATGGCGGATCAACGCTTTACCACTGCCTGGAAGGAGTATTTTGAAGCAAAGGGCTATTTTGTTGCGCTGGTGAATTCTAAAGCAGGTAATGGTGTAAAACAGGTAAAGGATATCGTAAATAAAGCATGCGAAGCCAAAATCGAACGAGACCGAAAAAAAGGTATCTTAAACCGCCCGGTTCGCGCCATGGTTGTAGGTATCCCGAATGTAGGAAAATCTACCTTTATTAACAGTTTTGTTGGAAAAGCATCTACCAAGACCGGTAATAAGCCGGGTGTGACAAAAGGAAAGCAGTGGATCCGGTTAAGTAAGACTATTGAATTACTCGATACACCGGGAATTTTATGGCCAAAATTTGAAGATCAGTCCGTCGGACTCCGTCTTGCGATGATTGGTTCCATTAATGATAATATTATTAATACGACAGATCTTGCGATGGAGCTGATTATCTTTTTAAGTAACTTTTATCCGAAGGCTTTAATGAATCGATATGAAATTGATTTACCCGAAGCTTTAAAAGGTCAAAAGGAAACAATGCCGGTGTTGGAAAAACTCGCCTTCAAGCGTTCCTGCCTATTAAAGGGTGGTGAACCGGATACCGAAAAAGCGGCGGCAATTCTTATAGATGATTTTCGTAGTATTCGCTTAGGAAATCTTACCTTGGAATTCCCAGAGCCTATTGCAAAAGAAATGTCGGAGCCTAAAACAATTGTTAAAGATGACCATAAAGCTTAATAATAAATCTGTCGATATCAGTCTATGAGAAGAATTTTTCTATATGCAATTAGGCATACGATACAATATAACAGATATTCTATTTCATATGACCAGGGTTTGGTATTTTTCGCCGGTACCTTATACCTGGTTATTATTTATAGGTAACTCTTAGTCAAATTTTTAAAAGGGGAAGGTAATCTATCATGGATCACAACTTAACAGAACCAAGTAATATAAAGAAAATATCTGAAGTAAAGCTGGAATTCATGCAGTCGGATGCATCGAATATTCCGGCTTTATTAGATAAATACAGATTGGATGAAAGAAGTGGTGTTATCACCATCTGTAATCAATATAAAAACCGCCTTGAGGCGCATCAAATGGAACAAAAGCGTATGGACACTATGCAGGAATATGAGCGCAAATACGCTGACTACGAATATATCTGCGGCATTGATGAAGTAGGCAGAGGACCTTTTGCCGGTCCTGTGATGGCCTGTGCTGTCATCCTGCCAAAGAACTGTAATATACTATATATTAATGACTCAAAGCAATTATCGGAAAAGAAGCGCGAAGAACTATATGATGAAATTATATCAAAAGCGATCGCTTTCGGAATCGGTAGCGTCCCTCCTACAAAAATTGATGAACTGAATATTTTACAGGCAACCTACGAAGCGATGCGTCAGGCGATTCATAATCTGCCAATAAAGCCGGATTTGTTATTAAATGATGCTGTGACCATTCCGGGGATTACAATCAAGCAAATTCCTATCATTAAAGGAGATGCAAAAAGCATTTCCATTGCGGCAGCAAGCATCATTGCAAAGGTGACCAGAGACCGGCTAATGACAGCCTATGATAAGATTTTCCCCGGATACGACTTTGCTAATAATAAGGGCTACGGTTGTGCAAAACATATCGAAGCCATCAAAGAACTGGGATTAACTCCAATACACCGCAAGAGCTTTGTAAAGAATTTTATAAATTAAACTGGTTTTTATCAGAATTTTTATTATAATGAAATTAGAAGCATTTTTTTGAGTCTTGCAACCATATACCAGTGAATGGTGTCCGTTTTAAGTTAAGGAGGAAGGATGAACAGCTCATTTAATGGCAGAAGAACGATGAAAGAGGAGCCTGACAATAAAATACGAAAGCCTACCACGGCTATTGCCTTATCTTATCAGCCGGAGGATTCAGCACCACGGGTGATTGCTTCCGGTAAAGGCTACTTAGCGGATAAAATAATTCAAAAGGCCAACGAAACGGATATACCGCTTCATAAGGATGAAAAGCTGGCGAATACCTTATCAAAATTAGAAATCGGTGCCAGTATTCCCCCTGAATTATATGAAGTCGTTGCTGAAATATTAATATTTGTCGATCACATGGATCGGATAAAAAGTAAGGTTGATGGGATATGAACAAAAGAGAAGTAGGTTCTATTTATGAGCAAAGAGCTGCAGATTATTTAATACAGGATGGCTACCGTATCTTAGAACGGAATTTCCGTTGTAAAATAGGGGAAATTGACCTGATAGCAAAAAACGAAGGCTATCTCTGCTTCATTGAGGTGAAATACCGATCCAGTACCTTTCGCGGATTTCCTGCAGAAGCAATTACAGCAGGTAAGATCAGGAAAATTACTAAGACTGCAGAATTTTATATGTTATTACATAATATTTCACAGAATACTCCCTGCCGTTTTGATGCGGTAGTTATTCTGGAGCAGGAAATTTCACTGATCAAGAATGCATTCGGCGGATTATAATTTTCCTTAATCGAATTATTATTATTCATATAAATGGTTCGGGTGTCATAGCTCCTTATCATCAATTAATAAGAAAGGCTCTAAGAACATGACATTTTATAATAACTTTGATAAAGAAACAAAAAACATGGCGTCTCAGAATGATTCAGAAACCGGCACGAAATACACGGCATTTCAAAATAACCCGGAGGCCCGTATTGAATTTGGCAAAGGAGTTCCGTTTATAACCTTTCCCGCTTTAAAAAACCTGGATTTTATCCTACATGGCTTTTCCACCAAACTGGGAGGCGTAAGCTCCGGTATCTTTGCCACCATGAATTTAGGCTCAGATTCCAGTCCTGATCAGGATGACCTATCTAATATAGAAGAAAACTACCGTAGAATATCGGAAAGTATTGGTTTCGATGTTCATTCCCTCGTAATATCAAAGCAGGTTCATAAAACCAATATAAAACTTGTCGATGAAAAGGACCGCGGCAAAGGCCTTTCTATTCCAAGGGATTACGACGAGATTGATGGATTGATTACAAATACCCCCGGAGTCACTTTGGTCACCAAGTACGCTGATTGTGTCCCGCTTTTCTTTGCTGATCCAATAAAAAAAGCGATCGGCTTAACCCATTCCGGTTGGCGGGGAACCGTACAAAAAATAGGTAAAATAACCGTACAGGAAATGCAAAGGATCTTTGGTTCTAATCCGGAAGATATTATCACTGTCATAGGTCCCTCCATATGCAGTGATTGCTACGAGGTGGGAGAAGAGGTAGCGAAAGAGTTTGTGAATGCCTTTTCACTAAGTGGAGTTAATGAAATTATCAGGAAAAATGATAACGACAAATATCAGTTAAACCTTTGGGCAGCGAATCACGCCGTATTTCTGGAGGCTGGATTAAAACCGGAGAAAATTCATGTCAGTGGTGTTTGTACCTCCTGTCATTCTGATCTTTTATTTTCTCATAGAAAAACAGCAGGTAAAAGAGGAAGTCTGGCAGCATTCTTAGCAATACGATAACGGCAGCCCATAGCATTCGATATGAGACAAATAAATAAAATACTGATGTATAGAGAGATATGGTGTATGATATGAAGAAAAAAGCACACATTATTAAGGAAGTGGAAGCAGGAAGTATTGCCGAAGAGCTTGAGCTCACTCCGGGTGATAAACTGATTTCCATAAACGGTAAAGAGATCAAGGATGTTTTTGATTATCATTTTTTAATCAAGGATGAAGAATTAACCGTACTGGTGGAAAAGCCGGATGGTGAAGAATGGGAACTTGAGATAGAAAAGGAATATGATGAAGATTTAGGGATAGCATTTGAAGAAGGACTAATGGATGAATATCGCTCCTGCAGAAACAAATGCATTTTCTGTTTCATCGATCAGATGCCTCCGGGTATGAGGGATACTTTATATTTTAAAGACGACGATGCAAGGTTGTCCTTTCTGCAGGGTAATTATGTCACACTGACGAATATGTCCCAGGAGGATATCGACCGTATCTTATTTTATAAACTATCACCGATTAATATCTCTGTCCATACCACCAATGAAGAGCTACGCTGCAAAATGCTCCATAACCGTTTTGCCGGTAGTTCTCTTGATAAAATGAAGCAGTTAAAGGACGGCGGCATTTCGATGAATGGGCAGATAGTTCTTTGTAAGGGTTGGAATGATGGAGATGAATTAGAGAAAACCATTCATGATTTAGCTGCATTTCTTCCCGAGCTGCAAAGCGTCTCCGTTGTTCCGGTCGGTCTTACCAAATTCCGTGACAAGTTACAAAAGCTTGAGAAGTTTACGAAAGAAGATGCCATTAAAGTTCTTGAAATCATTCACCGCTGGCAGAATATCTTCTTAACCCATTACCAGACACGCTTTATCTATGCAGGAGATGAATGGTATATCACAGCCGGACTGCCCATACCCGAGGCTGATTCTTATGAGGGATATCCTCAAATTGAAAACGGTGTTGGACTAATCCGGTCCTTTCAAGACGATTTCGAGGAAGCACTAGCTGAAATCACTGGTGATAACCGGAGGAAAAATATCTCGATTGCTACCGGTGTTCTGGCTGCCCCCTATATCACAAAATGGTCCGATCAATTGATGGAAAAGTTCCCGGGAGTAAAAATCACGGTTTATACGATTATCAATCATTTCTTTGGAAATGATATTACCGTGGCAGGATTACTGACCGGTACCGATATCATCGAGCAGTTAAAGGGTAAGGAGTTAGGTGATGTTTTATTGGTTCCTGACGTGTTACTCCGTAACGGAGAAACCGTTTTGTTAGATGACATCACCGTTGATGAAATTGAAAATGCTTTACAAACCACTATCCGTATTGTACAATCAGATGGAAAGTCTTTCATTAATACTATTTTAGATTAGATGGATTTTTAGAAGAAACACAAGTAGGAGATTATTATGAGCAGACCAATCGTAGCCATTGTAGGCAGGCCGAATGTAGGTAAATCAACGCTTTTTAATGCCCTTGCCGGAGACCGCATCTCAATCGTTAAGGATTATCCGGGCGTTACCAGGGACCGCATTTATGCTGATGTTACTTGGCTAAATACACAATTTACCATGATAGATACCGGAGGTATTGAACCGGACAGTAAGGATGAAATGCTTTCTTATATGCGCGAGCAAGCCCAGATTGCCATCGACACATCGGATGTTATCATATTCCTTGTTGATGTTAGACAGGGTCTTGTAGATGCGGATTTTAAGGTAGCAGATATTTTACGGCGTTCCACAAAGCCTGTGGTTTTAGTCGTAAATAAAGTAGACCATTTTGAAAAATTAATGCCCGATGTTTATGAATTTTACAACATGGGAATCGGCGATCCTGTTCCGATTTCCGCCTCCTCAAAACTCGGTATCGGTGATATGCTGGATGAAGTTGTAAAGCATTTTACTTCAGGAAATACAGAGGAAGCAATCGACGAGCGTCCCAGAATAGCAATTGTCGGTAAGCCTAATGTCGGGAAATCCTCGATTATCAATAAACTTTTAGGAGAAACCAGAGTTATTGTATCCAATATCGCAGGTACCACCAGAGATGCCATTGATACTCCCATTAGACGCAATGGTAAGGACTATATTCTGATTGATACTGCCGGACTGCGGAGAAAGAATAAAATTAAAGAAGAATTAGAGCGTTACAGCATCATCCGTACGGTTTCTGCTGTAGAACGGGCTGATGTTGTCGTACTCGTAATTGATGCCTCGGAAGGCGTGACAGAACAGGATGCCAAAATTGCAGGAGTAGCCCATGACCGCGGTAAGGGTATGGTAATTGCCGTTAACAAATGGGATCTGATTGAAAAAAACAATAAAACCGTAATTGAATTTACAAAAAATATTAAAGAAATTTTATCCTTTATGCCATATGCAGAGATTATTTTTATTTCTGCTGAGACCGGACAGAGAATGCACAAGCTGTTTGAAGTCGTTGAAGTCGTTATTCAGAACCAGAATATGCGTATCTCAACAGGGGTACTGAATGAAATTATGACGGAGGCAACTGCTCTGCAGCAACCACCCTCGGATAAGGGAAAACGTCTAAAATTATACTATATAACACAGGTTTCTGTAAAACCGCCTACCTTTGTTATCTTTGTAAATGATAAAGAATTAATGCATTTTTCATACACCAGATACATTGAAAACAAGATACGGGAAGCATTTGGCTTTTCCGGTACTTCACTAAAGTTTATAATAAGAGAAAGAAAGGATACTGAGTAAATGTTTCTCCAAATCTTACTTTGTCTAGTGTTAGGCTATCTTTTTGGCTGCTTTTCTACCGGCTATTTTGTAGGAAAATTGAATAAGGTGGATATCAGAAATTATGGCAGCGGTAATGTAGGAACAACAAACGCACTCCGTACACTAGGTGCAAAAGCAGGTGCCCTGACTTTGCTGGGTGATGTTATTAAAGCAGTAATACCGATTGTATTAATCCGGTATGTCATCCTTCCCGGAGCTGATTTCTCTCAGTTATTGGCTTTATATACCGGTCTCGGAGTAGTTCTCGGACATAACTATCCGGTTTGGATGGGCTTTAAGGGCGGAAAGGGTATTGCTGCTACCGGTGGTGTTATGGCTGCCTTTGATCCCTTAATCATTCCCATCGGTCTGCCTCTATTTGTTGGTGTGGTCGCAATTACCAGATATGTATCCATCGGCTCTTTGCTGGTTGCACTTTTACTGCCGGTATGGGTGGTCATCCGATATCCGGGTGAAATACATATGCTGATTGTTTCACTTGTTTTTCTTGCTCTGGCTATTTTAAAACATCGTTCTAACATCAAGCGTCTCTTGAACGGAACTGAGAATAAAATAGGACAACGAGTGAAAATCGAAAACAAATAGCAAATGGAAACAAAGGAGGTAGTTTATGAGCAGTATTAGTATATTAGGTGCCGGAACCTGGGGATGTGCATTAGCGATATTACTGACAGGAAATGGGCATGATGTAACCATATGGACAAAAATTGAAAATGAAGCCCGTTCATTAAATGAGAACCGAAAAAACATGAAAAATCTCCCGGATGCGGATCTTCCGGAGCAGGTGAAAATCACACTTGATCTACAGGAAGCCTGTACCGATAAGGATTTAATCGTTATGGCAGTGGCTTCACCCTATATTCGCCAGACTGCAAAGGCTGCTAGCCCATTAATAAAGAAGGAACAGATTATTGTCAATGTTTCCAAAGGGATTGAAGACAAAACTCTTCACACCTTATCGGAAGTAATTAAAGAGGAAATTCCGCAGGCTGATGTTGCAGTGCTTTCCGGACCAAGCCACGCAGAAGAAGTTAGCCGAGGCGTGCCTACCACCATTGTTGTCGGTGCAGAGACTAAGAATACCGCTAAATATATTCAGGATACTTTTATGAATGAATACTTCCGCGTTTACACCAGCCCGGATATCATAGGTATTGAGCTTGGTGGTTCTTTAAAGAATGTAATCGCTCTCGCTGCCGGAGTTGTGGACGGCCTTGGTTATGGTGATAATACGAAAGCAGCACTTATGACCAGAGGAATGGCTGAAATATCCCGACTAGGCATAACCATGGGCGGTAAGATAGAAACCTTTGCCGGATTATCCGGTTTTGGTGATTTGTTTGTTACCTGTACCAGTAAACACAGTCGTAACTGGAATGCAGGTAATCTTATGGGTCAAGGCGCTTCCATGGATGAGGCAATGAAAAAGGTTAATCAGGTTGTAGAGGGTGTAAACTCTGCACAGGCTGCCCTTGCTCTAGCTCAGAAGTTTAATGTGGAAATGCCGATTGTAGAGCAGATTAATCTTGTTTTATTTGAAAATAAATCACCCAAGGATGCACTGGCTGATCTTTTAATGAGAGATAAGCGCAAGGAATATAAATCATTGGAGTGGTAGTACTTTACTGATAATTATTAATATTGATCAAATAGATCAATGCCTTAGAGCTTACGGGCTTTAGGGCATTTTTATGTGGCTGTAAACCTGATTTGCATATCAGTTTTTAAATTATAACGAAAGATTAAGAAATCGGATGAATTCGCATATGTTTTTAAGAATAAAAGGTAACTCGTATTAAGAATTATTTTATCATTTTCTGTTATGAAATCCTGTAAAACATGTAATATTTAACATATCATAGAATGAGACTGCCCTGCATATCTTTAACTATAACCATAAGGAGGTTGACATATGTTAGGGCAGTTCGATGTTTATAATGATATTCAGGCTAGGACAGGCGGTGAAATATACATAGGTGTGGTAGGGCCGGTTAGAACAGGAAAGTCTACCTTTATTAAGAGATTT
>JARBTJ010000109.1 GCA_029240245.1 Herbinix sp. | reverse complement strand
AAGAGATGCTTATAACAACGTAATAGAACAGCTTATCTATAATGATGCAGATACACAGATTTATTCCTATGATGCACTGAATAACAGAACCGAATTCCTCTATGACCGAAATATGAGGCAGACCGGGACGATCGATGCCGAAGGGAATACAACCACTTCAGTATACGATTCCAGGGGAAATGTAAGTACCCGGACAGATGCCGATGGGAATACCACTACCTATCAATATGATGGAGAAAACCGACTCATTAAGGTTTCCGATCCTTTGGGGAACAGTACCTCTTATACCTACGATGCTGCAGGCAATAAGGTATCTCAGACCGACGGTAACGGCAATACAGCGACATATCAGTATAATGCAGCAAATAAGCTCATAGGAAAAATCGATCCAAACGGAGTCGTAATTACTGGAAGGACAGAAAGCTATACTTACTATGCAAATGGACGAATGGCATCAAAGACCGACCGGAATAGTATAACTACAAGCTATACTTACGATTTCTTCGGCAGACTGACCGAGGAGGATGCCGGGGGTGAGGTACAAAGCTATACCTATGATGCAAATGGTAACCTTCTTACGATGGATGATGCTACTGGTATTACATATCGTACCTATGACGAGTTAAACCGCAATATCAGTAAGACAGTACCAGACGTCGGAAAAAGCATCTATGAATATGACCTTCCTGCAGAAGAAGCAGGCGAATATGCAGAGCGTACCACAGACCCGAAGGGCAATGCTACGATAAAGACATATGATAAAGCAGCCAGGCTATCCAAGGTTCAAGTGGGAGAAGATACTACCGTCTATGAATATAACCGGAACGGAAGCCGTTACCGGGTGATTTATCCGGATGGTACCACCGAAACCTATCATTATGACAGGAAGAACCAGATCACCAGTCTGGTCAATGCAAAAGCGGACCAAAGCGTGATATCCTCCTATCAATATACCTATGACCCTGCAAGTAACCAGTTAAGTAAGACGGAAGGAAAGGGTACTACGACCTATACTTATGACAGTCTTAACCGCATAAGTACCGTATCGGAGCCTGATGGAAAGGTAACAACCTATACCTATGACGGAGCTGGTAACCGTAAGGCAGAAAAGGTAGAGAAGGGACTCGCAGGAGCAGTAATTTTATATAACTATAATGAACAGAACCGCCTAATATCAACGCTTGCCTCCGACGGGACAGAGACAAAGTTCCTCTATGACCGTAACGGGAACCTGTTAAGTAAATCCTCCGGTAAGAGCGAACTTCTTACAATTGTAGAGGATGATCCGGTGAAGCTGCCGGACTTCGGGCTGATTATAGTACGTGAAGATGAGAACGGAACTGGCACGAAGTATCTGAATTTGAATACCTATGACCATTATAACCGTCTGATTAGCTCAAAGACAGAAAAATCAACAGCGAAATACCGGTATAATGCCCAGGGCTACCGTGTCGAGAAGACAGTAAATGACAACACTACCAGATATCTCTATGAAGCAGATAAGGTAGTACTGGAAACAGACGAGAATAACAATCAAGAAGCATTCCAGGCATATGGAAGTAACCTTCTCTACAGAACAACAGCTGCAGATGATGAGATGGGAGCTCAAAGCTATTATTATCTCTATAATGCACATGGGGATGTAACAGCGTTAATAGATGCACAGGGAAATATAGCAGTAACCTATGACTACGATGCCTTTGGAAATATACTTAGTGAAAGTGGGACCGCTAATAATTCCATCAAATACGCCGGATACCAGTTTGATGAAGAAAGCGGACTGTATTATCTGAATGCAAGGTATTATGATAGTGTTACAGCGAGATTTATTACGGAGGATAGCTACACAGGACAGAAGAATGATCCTTTGAGTTTGAATCTTTATACTTACTGCTTTAATAATCCAATTATATATACCGACCCTACAGGTCATGCGACTGTTTCTATTGTAGATTACTTGAAAAAGCAGGGTGAAGATAGCAGTTATTCATCAAGAAAAGAGTTAGCGAAGGAACTAGGAATTAAGAATTATTCAGGAACAGCGGCTCAAAACACTCAGCTACTGAAAACCTTGCAGAAGCAGGAAAAGGCAGAAAGAATTGCAGCAGAAAATGCAGCAGCCAAAAAAGCAGCAGAAGAAAGAATAGCTGCTATAAAAAGGGCAGCTTCAGCATCGTCTGTAGTAAAAAATACAATTACTGACAATGATAAGAATGTTAAGAAAAAAACGTCTCAAGTAACAAACCCATCACCAACAGCAACACCAACTAATAATGTAAATAAGGGGACGGGTAATGCTACTAATACCGTACAGGAAAATACATTTGTATTTAATCCGAATGGCACTATAGCGGTAACAGGAGGAGTGATTGCTGGAGAAGAAGTGGCAAAAGTAGTTGTATCCAACCCATATGTAGCAGCTACAGTTATCCTGACAGGAGTTTTTACATTATTATGGCCGGCTAAAGAAGTTAATGTAGGCGAAAATGAATGGATAGCTGAAAGGAAAAAGACTCATCAGAATACTGAGGGAGCGGATAATTCTACAGTAAATTCAATACCAAATAAGTATCCATGGAATGAACTTCCTACTACAGGAGAGCACCCATTTGAACCAAAGGTTGATAAATCTGGAAATCCAGTATTAAAGAAGGGTCCTAAAGGTGAGATAATAGATAAATATGGTAATGAATGGACGATGGATAAGCAAGGAGCTAAAGTTGATAATCCCCATTGGGATGTTACTCATAAGGACGGTTCACATACAAATGTAAATCCTGAAAGTAGTGAAAATGCAGGAGAAGTCAATCACGGAAAAGATAACTTTAAATAAGGAGTGAAGATATGAGTGTCATAACAGAATCATTAGAAAACGATCCAATTGTTATAATAGCTAACTTTGTTGCATGTGAAGACGGAACGGAATTTGATTGGGAATTAGCGCGAGAATTTGAAATAGGGGAAGTAGTATATTTTATTGATTTTTTTAAAGACAGTAATACAAAACAAGAATACCTCCAGTGGTTTATAAAATTTCGGACAAAAGAAGGGAAGCTATATTCCGCAACGCAACGTCTTTTTGTATGTGCATATGAATGGCAAGAAATAGTTGAATATATCAAAACTAACTACCATAACTAATATTAATTAGTTTAAGCCAAATTATCTTAATGTATGAATTGGTCACTTAGTTTCGGCTGATGTGACCTTTTATTATTCAAAACAAAACCTCCAGTTTTTACACTGGAGGTCATAAAATCTTGGATTGTCGGCAGGGCGGCGCATCCTGCATACCTGGTAACTATCTTCCGATAGCGTGTCGGGAACCTTTCCGATCCTCAACAACCCATAAAATATTATTCTCTTTACAATAAAATTATACACCCTGAAGGTTGAAAATTCAAGGCTTATTTTTTGGAACAGCAATCAAACGTCCACTTTTCAGCCTTTTTGGCACTTTTACCGGTGTGAGGGCATACATGCTGGATAAATAAAGATAACCCTCTGGAGCTAATTTTATAGCAACAAGCACATCATTGTCTATGACTTTTACAAACTCAACGCTATCGGGTTCGGTAGGATGAATTCCGACATAATCAGGCTCAGAAATTATGTCTGGTATCCGCTGAAAATACTTATTAAAGTCTTCAGGACGTTTGCGCTGAATATGTTTAATAGCACCGGGATACATGAGAATATCCCCGGCAACAAGCGTGATGCCAAGTAAATCGATAATCTCCTGTCGGAGCGTTCCCACAACTTGAATTTCATTTGTATTTTCGCTTAAGTGTATAGTGTCAGACATCTGCCCTCCAAAGCTTACGAATAATTTCATTTTATCTCAAAATATGTAAAACCACAATAGAAACAATTATAAAATGTGTGAGTTAAAATAATCAACTTCGAAATTATATTTTTAATTGGTTAGATAAAGTTACTGCAATATAACGTGTTTTTTGCAATAGAAAGTGTTACAATTTAATTACAGAGGCTTCAGATAAAGTAATGTAATTTTATGGAGGACTAAAATGAAAGTAAAAAGAATCGTAGTAATGATCTTAACAATCCTGTGTATTCTTGTAACGGTATTGAATGTAGCTTTTAAATACCTGCTACTCCTGTTTCTACCATTTAAATTCGATTTAGATTTAAGAGATGCTGCTTCAG